>DASYMJ010000210.1:0-5958 GCA_036009105.1 Thermoanaerobaculia bacterium
CGAGCTCCCCGAGGTGTCGGACGAGTTCCGGCGGCGGTGCGCGGTGGAGGTGTTCCGCAAGACCTCCGCCTACGACGCGGCGATCGCCCGCTTCCTCGGCAGCTCCGGCGACCTCACGCTGCAGCTTCCAAAGTTCCAGGACCTCCGCTACGGCGAGAACCCGCAGCAGCACGCCGCCTTCTGGGTGCCGCGCGGCGCAAAGCCGTTCGCGCAGCTGCAGGGGAAGGAGCTGTCCTACAACAACCTGCTCGATCTCGATGCGGCGATGCGCATCGCGAACGCGTTCCGCGAGCCGGCCATGGCCATCATCAAGCACACCAATCCGTGCGGGGTGGCGCAGCGCGACACGCCGTCCGCGGCGCTTCGTGCGGCCATCCAATCGGATCCCGTTTCGGCGTTCGGCGGGATCATCGGGGCGAACCGGCCGTTCGATGCCGACTCGGCGCGCGCGGTGGGCGAGCTGTTCCTGGAAGTGATCGTCGCGCCGTCGTTCGCCCCGGAGGCGCTGGAGCTGCTGGCGAAGAAGAAGAACCTGCGGCTGGTCACCTCTTCGGCGGCGCAGCCGGAGCTCGAATTGCGCAGCGCGGCGGGGGGGATCCTGGCGCAGGAGCCGGACCGGATCGGGGACCGCTCCGCGTGGAAGGTCGTCAGCGAGAAGCAGCCGACCGAGCGGGAGCTCGAGGAGCTCGCCTTCGCCTGGACGGTCGCCGCGTACGTCAAGTCGAACGCCATCGTGCTGGCCAACGACCGGCAGTCGGTCGGCATCGGCGCCGGGCAAATGAGCCGCGTGGACGCGGCGAAGGTGGCCATCATGAAGTCGATCCTTCCCACCGCCGGCGCGTTCGCCGCGTCGGACGCCTTCTTCCCCTTTCGCGACGGCCTGGACATCCTCGCCAAGGCCGGCGTGCGCGCGGTCATCCAGCCCGGCGGCTCGATGCGCGATGGAGAAGTTGTCGCCGCGGCGAACGAGCGGGGCCTGATCATGGTCTTCACCGGCGAGCGGCACTTCCGGCACTGACATGTCCAAAGCGGCGAACATCAAATTGATCGTCAGCGACGTGGACGGCGTCTGGACCGACGGCCGGATCATTTACGCCGGCGAGAAGAACGAGCTCAAGGAGTTCCACGTGCGCGACGGCCTGGCGGTGAAGCTCGCCCAGAAGGTCGGCATCACCGTGGCGCTGATCACCTCCCGCCGCTCCTCGGCGCTGGAACGCCGGGCGCGCGAGCTCGGCATCACCGAGCTGCAGCAGGGCGCGGTGAGCAAACTGGCCGAGACCGAGCGCGTCGCCGCCAGGCTCGGGGTCACCCTCGACCAGGTCCTCTACGCCGGCGACGACCTGCCCGACCTCGCCCCGATGTCCCGCGTCGCCATCTCCGCCGCCCCTGTCGACGCCGCCCCCGAGGTGCTGCAGCTGGCAACGTGGAAGCTCGCGGCGCACGGCGGACACGGCGCGTTCCGCGAACTGGTGGAGCGGCTGCTGCGCGAGCGCGGCGATTGGGAGGCCATCGTCAAGGAGCTGCTGGTCGGGCGGACCGAGAGCCAGAGCATTTAGCCACGAAGGGCAGGCCGCTACTCGCCGCCACCTTCCAACGGCCCCAACATCTCGCAGGGCACCTGCACGAACAGGCCGCGGGGGTCGATGACGGCGCAGAAGCGGCCGTCGCCGGTGGTGAGGAGGACTTTGCTGCCGGCGGGCAGCTCGCCGTCCGGAGGCTTGGCGCCCGCACCGTCATACCAATACGGCGCGGACGCCACGACCTGGTGGGTGAAGCGATCGGGCGGCGCGACGTGGTTCCTGGAGGGAACCAGCGCCGCGTCGTCCATCACTACGATCTCGGGTCTGCGAAATCCTTGCATCGCGGATCACACATCGAGGCTCTCGTCCGGCAGCACCGTGGGGATGATCGGCATCACCATGCCGCTGGGCGCCGAGGCGAACGCGCCTGCCACAGCCATCAGCAGGTGGCTCGGCAAGGTGTATGCCTCCGCCGCGGCGAGGTTGACCTGATAGCCGAGGTCGGCCAGGCTGGCCACGGTCAGCCGGCTCATCGGATTGCCCGCTCCCGCGACGATGCCGGTCATCAGCTCGGTCCCGAACACGCTCTCGCGCCAGTGCGAGTCGGCCGTGCCGGGGCCGCCGCGGTTCTCCACCGGGACCGGCTGCGCCGCGCCGTTCATCAGCGTGCCGAACTCGCGCATGGCTCCCGCCCCGCGGAAGGTGGGATTGGAGCCGCCGGCGCCGGTGAGCAGACCCTTGTTCGTCCAGATGGTGCCGATGCCGAGGACGTGTCCCATCTCATGGGTGATGACGTCCTCGAGCGTGCCGTTCGTTTCCATGTCCGCGAGATCGGCCGTGTCGAACTGCATCTGTCCCTTCGCGGGAAGGAACGCGGCGGCCCCTGCTGATGCCGGGCGCAGCCGAGTCGGGCCGGCCTGGCCGAGGATGCGGCCGGGGCCGTCGATGGTGATTCCGCTGGCGAGAATCAGCACGTCGTCGATGAGGTCCGTCCCGACCTGCACGCTGGGCAGATCGCCGACGATGACTTTGCTCCACCGGTCGGCCGCGCGTTTGAACGCCGTCTGCTGCCGCGGCGTCAGTCCACCGAGGAAGCGGACTTCGATCGCGAATGGGGAGGCAGTCTTCGCGACCGCCTTTGCCACCGTCGCATCAGCAACGGCTGTGTACGTCTCGTACTCGGTCTTACGCTTGGTCATGCTCAACCTCCTGTTGTTTGGAGGTGGACGGACGGCGCTTTGCGTTTCCCGCTAAATCACGATCGTCTCGTGAATCGGCTTCCCTTCCCAGAACCGGCGGATGGAGAGCGGCGAGCAGTCGATGGAGCGGTACTCGCCGTATGCGAGGAGCTCGGACATGGCCAGGCCGGCGGCCGGCGCCTCCATGGCGCCGTGGCCGGAGAAGCCGGTGGCGAAGAGGAGGCCGCGGTAGTGGGGGTGCTCGCCCAGGACGGCGTTGTGGTCGACCTCGTTCGTGTCGTAGAGGCCGCCCCACATCGACATCAGCCGGCAGCGCTCCATGCCCGGCACGCGCTCCTGCAGGTAGTAGTTGATCTGCTCCTCGTAGTACTGCGCGTCGGCGGTCACATCGAAGCCGGGCGGCGTCTCCGGATCGGCCCGGCCGATGAGCAGATTCGGCCCCTCCGGGCGGAAGTAGACGCCGTAGTCGATGATCGTCATGGGGATGCGCTCGAAGCCTTCGATGGGAGGGAAGTTGGTGATGTACAGCATCCGCTTGAGCGGGATCACGGGCGGGAGGTCGTCGCCGGAGAGGCCGCTGCGCTCGAGCAGCTGATTCGTCCACGCGCCGGCCGCGACCAACACTTTCTCGCTGGGAAGGAACGTGCCGTCCTCCAGCTCCACGCCGCGATACCGGCCGTCCGCGATGCGCAGCTTCTTCACCGCCGTGCGCAGGCGCAGCTCCGCGCGGCCGGACAGCATCTCCATGGCCCGCTCGAAGTAGCCCTGGGTCGCCGCGGATGGATCGAAGCTGCCGCAGTCGGGGCCGAAGACGCCGCCCGCGATCGGCTTCATCCGCAGCACCTCGTTCACGTCCGGGTCGATGTGATCGATTCCGGCGCGCAGGCCGGGCACCTTCTGCTCCACCTCGCGCGCGTCGAGGAACTCGATGCGCACGCCGTTCTCCGCCCACCGCGCGCCGAACTGCTTCGCGCTCTCGAAGTTCTCCTCGTACTGGCAGAAGAGATAGCCGCGCTGATCGAAGCCGATGGGGAACTGCAGCTCCTCCTGGAAGCGCTTCAGCCGCTCGATGGAGTAGCTGGTCAGCTGCATGTTGATCGGCGTCGTCCAGATGTTGCGGAAGCCGCCGGCGGAGAGCGCGGTGGAGCCCTTCGACAGCGCGTCTTCCCGCTCCAGAACGAGGACGCGGCCGGGATAGCCGGTCCTGGCCAGGTGGTAGAGCGTGCTGCCCGCGATGATGCCGCCGCCGATGATGATGATGTCGTGCTCGTGATCGGTCATGCCCTGGCGACCGCGATCGCACAGACGCGGGCCGCCTCCTCCCTACGCAGCGCGGCGGCGCAGGCGCGCAGCGTCGCACCGGTCGTGCAGATGTCGTCCACCAGCAACACCCTGCGTGCCTTCGCTTCCGGCGACGCGGCGAAGGCGCCGCGCACGTTCGCGCTGCGCGCCACGCGGCGCAGCTTCGACTGCGCCTCGCGCTCCGCGCGCTTGACCAGCAGCGCCGGATCGCAGCGGATGCCGATCCGCTCGGCCAGCGCGCGGGCCAGCAGCTCCGCCTGGTTGTAGCCGCGCCGGCGCTCCCGCGCGCGGCTGGCCGGCACGCAGGTGATGACGTCGAAATCGCGGTCGCGCAGCACGGAAGCGATCAGGCGCGCGAGCGGCGCGTCGTAGAAGTCGTGGCGCTCGAACTTCAGCGCATGAAGCACCCGCTCCAGCGGTCCGCGGTAATGGCCCCACGCCTCGCACCAGTCGAGCGGCAGCGGGTTCTCGAGGCAGGCGATGCAGTGCTCGCCGTCCGGAATGGGAAGCGCGCAGGAGCGGCATTTCGGGCCGGCGATGCGCGGCAAAGCGGACCAGCAAGCGGCGCAGCAGGAGGTCGTCCGACCGCGCCAGGGGAGCTCGCCGCCGCAGCCGACGCAACGCGCCGGCAGAACGATTCGCACCGCTTCACGTCCAAGGATCGACAGCGCGTTCGCGAGCACGCGCTCATTGTATAAGCGAAGGAGCGAGGACCGGATGATTCGCCGATTGAAACACCAGGATGCCTTCCGTATAGTGACCCGCATGAAAAAGACCGCGGTTTTGCTCGTGTTTTCACTCCTTGCGGCCGCCCCGGCATTCGCCCAGTCGTCGCAGTTCGGCTTCCTCCTCGGCGGCAGCAAGCGGCTCTCGAGCGAGCAGGATGTGAACACCGGAATCGGGGTGAAGAACAACTGGAAGTTCGGCAATTCTGTGAAGGAAGTCTTCTACGCCGTCGAGCTCGAGCCGGGAACGATGTTCAAGCTCAAGGCCGGCCAGATCGTGGGGCCGGGCGCGTTCCGGGTGCACACCACTTCCGGGCAGAACCCGCAGGTCACGGAAGGCCGGGTCGACCTGCAGGACACCAGGACCGATCACATCGATGCCCTCATCGACTACCGCTTCTCCGAGGCCTTCGGCAGCACGGGGATCTTCGCCGGGGTCGGCTACTACCGCGCGCACGGCACGTTCGACGCCGCCTCGGGCGTCGTGACCGAGGATCGCAGCGCCAGCGAGACGAACTACGGCTTCAGCGGCGGGGTCAACGGCGACTTCCCCATCAGCAAGCGGTATGGGGTGGTCGCGGAGGCGACGTATCACTGGGTCAACTACCACTACCGGCCGCGTTACGTCACCCTTGCGGCGGGCTTCAGAATCTCGTTTTAGCTGAGCCGTTCCGGTACGCCTATTGCTCTTAGAAACAGTTGTCGGTTGTCAGCTATCGGTTGTCGGCAGGCATGACCCACGGACAACCGACGACTGACAACTGCTTCTAGGAGGAACCATGGCGCAGAGACAGCTCATCCGTGACGTGATGACGAAGAACCCGCGTACGGTCGCGGAGAACGACAACATCCGCGATGCGGCGAACATCATGGCCAGCGAAGACACCGGCGTGGTGCCGGTGGTGGACGGCAACAAGGTCGTCGGCCTCATCACCGACCGCGACATCGTGGTGCGCGCGGTGGCCAAGGGGAAGGATTGCGGTTCGGCCCGCGTCGCCGATGCGATGACGCGCAACGTGCGCACGGTGCGCGAGGACACGCCCATCGATCAGGTGCTGCAGCTGATGAGCAACGCCCAGGTCCGCCGCGTCCCGGTGGTCGGCGCGAACGACGAGCTGGTCGGCATCGTGTCGATCGGCGATCTGGCCACGGAGACGAACAAGGACGACAAGGTGGGCCAGACGATCGAGAACATCAGCTCGGCGCCGGCGA
>DASYMJ010000211.1:0-17562 GCA_036009105.1 Thermoanaerobaculia bacterium
GGTTGAGCGTCGTGAGCGCCATGCGGCACTCCATCACCTGGCGGGACGTCGAATGGCTGCAAGCGATCGCCCGTGTGCCGCTGCTGCTGAAGGGCATCCTCACCGGCGACGATGCGGCGCGGGCCGTCGAGCATGGCGCGCGGGGCATCGTGGTCAGCAATCACGGCGCGCGGAACCTCGACACATTACCGGCGACGATCGATGCATTGCCCGAGGTGGCGGAGCGCGTCGCCGGACGCATCCCGCTGCTGCTCGATGGCGGCATCCGCCGCGGCACGGACGTGGTCAAGGCGCTCGCCCGCGGCGCCACGGCGGTGCTAATCGGCCGCCCTTACGCGTACGGGCTCGCCGCGGGCGGTGCCGACGGCGTGGCCCGCGTCGTGGCCATCCTGCGCGAGGAGCTGCAGACTGCGATGGCCCTCCTCGGCCGCGCGACGCTGGCGGAGATCGACCGCTCCGTCTTCTGGTAACGGCCATGGCGAAGCCGCTCTGGTCCTGTCCACATTGCGAGCGCACGTTCGCCAACCGCAACCAGACGCACTCCTGCGGCACGGTCGGCGCGCTCGACGCCCACTTCGCGAGACGGCCTCCCGCGGTGCGCGAACTGTTCGATGCCTTCGTGGCGCGCGTGCGCGCGATCGGACCGGTGACCATCCTGCCGGAGAAGACGCGCATCGCCTTCCACGTGCGGATGTCGTTCGCGATGGTCATGCCTCGCCACGACGCGCTTGTGGGCCACCTCGTGCTGGCCCGCCGCGTGGACGATCCGCGCCTCCACAAGATCGAGACCTTCTCGCCGCGCAACCATGTGCATCACTTCCGCGTGCGGAGCGTGGCCGAGATCGACGCCATCGCGGAGTGGATCGCCGAGGCTTATGCGGTCAGCGAGCAGAAGCACCTGGGCGCTACGGCGCGATGACCGTCACTTCCTGCGTGAAGTTGTTCGTCAGCGAAACGAAGGCCCAGTAGCGCATGCCGGGCGTGGTGCGAGAGCTCGATGCGCGTGTCCATGCCGAGGCAGGGGGTGTGGAGGGAGAACGGATTGCAGGAGGGAAAGAACGTGTCGAGGTCGACCACCGCGTAGTACGGAAAGGACGGGTCGCTTCCGTTGCGGCGGTCGAGCGGCACGACGGCGTCCTTCACCACCGACCCGCCGGCGTTCGTCCAGAAGATGCGGATGCGCACCGCGGCGTCGCCGCGCAGGTCGACGTCGTAGATGCGCAGCGCGTGGCGGTATTGCTGCCGGTGATGCCGACGAACGGTTCTACAGGAAGGAGAACTTTCTCGAATCCGGAGAGGTCCTGAGCGGCCGCGCTACAGGCGAGGAGGAGGAGCAGGACGGCGAAGCGTGTCTGTTTCATGGTTACGCAAAAGCCGGCTGCTACAATCCGGACAGGTGGCGAAAAAGGCGACGCTCTTCTCCTGTACGGAATGCGGCAACCAGTCGCCCAAGTGGCTCGGGCGTTGCCCGGAGTGCAGCGCCTGGAACTCCTTCGCGCAGGAGGAGCTGCCGGTCGCGAACACCCAGCCGACCGCGCTCGGCGGCGCCGGCTCGCCGATGCCGATCGATGCGATCGATGCGGACGTCGCGCCGCGCGTCTCCACGAACCTGGCGAACCTCGACCGCGTCCTCGGCGGCGGCCTGGTCATCGGCGCCGTGACGCTCGTCGGCGGCGAGCCGGGCATCGGCAAGTCGACGCTCCTCCTCCAGGCCGCCCAGCAGCTGGCCCTCTCCGGCACGGTGCTCTACGTCTCCGGCGAGGAGTCGCCGCGCCAGCTCGCCATGCGCGCCCGCCGCCTCGGCACCACCTCGCCGAACATCCGCGTCTTTACGGAGACGTCGGTCGAGCGCATCCTGGCCGAGGTGGAAAAGCTGCGGCCGGCGGCGGTGATCATCGATTCGATCCAGACCGTGCACACCGCGTCGAACGCCTCGATGCCCGGATCGGTCGGCCAGGTGCGCGACTCGGCAGGCACCCTGATGTCCGCCGCGAAACGCCTCTCCATCCCCTTCTTCCTCATCGGCCACATCACGAAGGAAGGGACCATCGCCGGCCCGAAGTCGCTGGAGCACATCGTGGACACGGTCCTTTACTTCGAAGGCGACCGCTTCCAGAACTACCGCGTCATCCGCGCCTACAAAAACCGCTTCGGGCCGGTCAACGAGGTGGCGATCTACGAGATGCACGACGGCGGCCTGGAGGAAGTGCCGAATCCCTCGGCCGCGCTGCTGTCGCAACGGAGCAACGCGCCGGGGTCGGCCATTCTCGCCGCGGTGGAAGGGACGCGGCCGCTGCTGATCGAGGTGCAGGCGCTGGTGTCGCCCACCCACTTTCCGTCGCCGCGGCGGATGGCCATGGGCCTCGACGCCAACCGCGTCTCGCTTCTCCTCGCCGTGCTGGAGCGGAAGGGCGGCGGCAGCTTCGCGGCGCACGACATCTACGTCAACCTGGCCGGAGGCCTGCAGATCGATGAGCCGGCGCTCGATCTCGGCATCGTGGCGGCGGTGCTCTCCTCGCAGCGGAACATCCCGATCAGCTACGACGTCGCGCTTTTCGGGGAAGTGGGCCTCCTTGGCGAGATCCGCAGCGTCTCCCAACCCGACCTCCGCGCCCGAGAAGCGGCAGCCCTCGGCTTCCGCCGCGTGATCTGCCCGCAATCGAACGCGGCGGAGATCCGGGCGGACGTGGAAGTGGTGGGGGTGCGGCGGGTGGAGGAGTTCGGCGCGGCGCTGTTCGGCGCCTGACCTCTTTACAAGCCCAACCGGTCGGCCCTACACTTCGCGCATCGTTTCCCGGTTTGCCTCATGGTCAATCTTCTCGTGCGCAGTGGGTGGGTCGGCAGGTTTGCGCTGCTGAGCGCCCTTCTTTCCCTCGCCGCCTGCGCCACCACGCCGGCCGCGCAACCGTCTCCGGCCCCGCAAGCGCAAGTCTCCCAGCTCTCCGCCGACGACGATGATTTCAGCCACCTGGTGGCCCAGCTGCGGGCGGACCTGAACCGCTACAACAGCCGGGAGATCGCCCGCAAGCCGACCGTCACGCCGACCACGCAATCGGCGAAGGTGCGCGACAAGGAGTTCGCCGACCGGGCGAACGCGCTCTTCACGCCGCTGAACAGCGCCTCCCTCCGCATGCCGGTCGTCGGGGTGAGGCCGTACGACCTCGACGACAGCTGGCACGCCCCGCGCGACGGCGGCGAGCGCCTCCACACCGGCATCGACATCTTCGCCCGCAAGGGGACGGAAGTCGTCGCCGTGGCGGACGGCATCATCAGCTACATCGGCACGCAGCCGAAGGGCGGCCAGTGCCTCTGGCTGACCACCGAGAACGGCGCGTCGTTCTACTACGCGCACCTCGACCGCTGGGCCCCCGGCATTTACGAGGGGATGGAAGTGCAGAGCGGCGACCTGCTCGGCTACGTCGGCAACACCGGCAACGCGAAGTACACCCCCTCCCACCTCCACTTCGCCGTCAATCAGAATGACGAGATGGTCAATCCGTTCCCGCTGCTGACCAAAGCCGTCCCCATCACCATGGCCAAACGGCATGTGGAACTGGGCGGCGGCTTCGGCACACGGTAGGTGAATGTGGGGCCGGCTCTCCAGCCGGCCGGAACCGGCTGGAGAGCCGGTCCTACATTGACAGCAGCGCGAGCTCGGTGAGCGGCTCCATGACGAACGCCCGCTCGCGATAGCGCGGGTGGGGCAAAGTCAGCCGGGCGCTGCGCATCGTGCGCGACGAGTACAAAATCAGATCGAGATCGATCGTGCGCGGCGCATTGCGCGCGCCGCGGCGGCGCCCCAGCCGCAGTTCGATCGCCTGCAGCGCATCGAGCAACGCGAGAGGCGCGAGGCGCGTGTAGCCGGCAACCACCATGTTGAAAAACGGCGGCGAGCCGGCAGGCGCGTCGACCGGTTCCGTCTCGTGCACGCGGCTGATGCGCACCACGCGCATAACCTCGCCCAGTGAGGAGACGGCGCGCCGCAGGGTAAGGGCGCGGTCGCCCAGGTTGGAGCCGAGAGCGATGACCACGGTGGGCAGCTCAGTCGACGCTGATGTCATCCGGCAGCTCGTTCACATCGTCGGCCGCCCGGGGAAAGTACGCCTTCAGTTGCTGCCCCGCGGCGGTCACCGCCTCCACGATGCCGTCCGTGAACTCGCCGGCCCGGAAGCGGATGGTCAGGCGCGCCGCGATCTCGTCCCAGAAGCCGGCCGGCACCTTTTCATCGATCCCCGCGTCGCCGAGGATCACGAAGCGTTGCTCCCCGGAAGCGATGAAGAGGAGGACGCCGTTGCGCAGCGCGGTCCTGGTCATGCCCAGCCGCTCGAACGTCTTCTCCGCGACGGCGCGGATCTCCCCGCCCGCCTTCGGCTGCACATGCACCCGGATCTCGCCGGACGTGGCCTGCTCCGCCGAGCCGATGGCGGCCGCGAGGCGCTCCCGATCCAGCTTCTGAAGGAACTCGTCGCGCGTCATCACCAGCCTCCCGTTGCGCCGCCACCGCCGAAGCCCCCGCCCCCGCCCGAGAACCCGCCCCCGCCACCGCCGAAACCGCCGCCCCCGAAGCCGCCGCCGCCGAACGTCGTGCCGCGGCCGCTGCCGCCGAGGAAGAACATCGGCCAGAAGCAGCCTCCGCAGCCGCCGGCGCCGCGTCCCCGTCCGCGACGGAGCATGGGGAGGATGAAGAAGAGGAAGATGAAGGCGATGAAGACCACCATCCCGATGTCGATGCCGCCCGGCCGGCGGCTGCCCGACGCCGCGCCGGACGGCTGCACCGGCTCGACCGGCGCCTCCCCTTTCGAGATGCGGGCGATGATCGCGTCCGCGGCGGCGTTGAGGCCGCCCGCGTAGTCCTGCTGCTGGAAGTGCGGCGCGAGCTGCTCGCGGATCACGCGCGAGGAGATGGCGTCGGTGATCGTCCCCTCCAGCCCGTAGCCGACCTCCACGCGCGCCTTCTTCTCCTGCAGGAAAACGAAGAGGACGATGCCGTTGTCGTACTTTTTGTTGCCGACCTTCCAGCGCTCCACGCAGCGGAGGGTGAAGTCCTCGATCGACTCGCCGTCGATGGAGGGAAAGACGTAGATGAGGAACTGCGCGCCGCTCTGCTGCTCGAAGGCCTGCAGCTTCTGATCGAGCGCCGCGGCCGCGGCGGAGTCGACGACGCCCGCCTGGTCGGTGAACCAGCGCGAGGGCGGCGGGGGCACGTCGAGCGCGAAAACCCTCGTCCCGAAAAGGACGAGCGCCAGAATCAGGAGGATGCGGGGGCGCAATGTGCCCCCTCTATCGCGTGCCGGTAGTGCCGCTGGTGGTGCTGCCGCCGAAGCTGGGGAAGTTCACGTTCGGCGCCTGCGCGGAGCCTTCCGTGCCGCGGAAGTAGGCCTTCTCGCGGAACTTCGAGCCGGCCACGACGCTGCCGGGGAACTGCTTGATGGCGGCGTTGTAGGCCTGCACGGTGCCGTTGTAGCGCTGGCGCTCGACGGAGATGCGGTTCTCCGTCCCTTCCAGCTGCGACTGCAGCTCGAGGAAGTTCTGGTTCGACTTCAGCTCCGGATAGCGCTCTACCACCACGAGAAGTCTTGACAGGGCGCTGGACAGCCCTTGCTGCGCGGCGGCGAACTGCTCCATGCCCTGCGGGTTGTCCGGCAGGCTGGAGGCGGTGGGCGGACCGCTCGTCGCGCCCCCCTGCACCTGGCCGACGCGGGAGCGGGCGTTGACCACTTCGATCAGGGTGGACTTCTCGAAGTTCGCCGCCCCTTCCACCGTGCGCACGAGGTTCGGGATCAGGTCGAAGCGCCGCTGGTACTGGCTCTCCACCTGCGCCCACTGGCTGTCGACCTGCTCGTTGAGCCGGACGAAGTTGTTGCGCGCGCCGACCCACCAGCCGCCGATGACGAGCACGAGGACGACGAGAACGAGACAGCCCAGAAGGCCGAGCTTGCGCATTTAGTAGTCCTCTTCCTCTTCTTCTTCCGGCTCCTCTTCCCGTTCCGCGTCGGGAAAGGCTCCGGGGTCTTCTTCCTCGTCGGTGTCGGCCACCGCGGCGGGCGACTCGGCATCGGCGAACTCCGGCTCTTCGGCCGGCTCCTCGACGATGCGCGGCGCGCGTCCCCGGCCGGACGTCACGACCGGCGTTTCCTCGGCATCGCGCTGATCCGCGCCGCACTTGGGGCAGACCGGAGTCGGCTTCCCGAGGTCATAAAATTTGGTGTGGCAGCTATAGCAGGTGTACTTGCGTCCCAACTGTGGCATTGCTCTTTGCGTCTCCCGTGAAAAAGCGGCGAAACGTTAGCACAAAAAGGCGATCGGCGATGAGCGATCGGCGATCAGGCTGAACCTGACCACCAATCTGCTGATCGCCGATCGCTGAATGCTGATCGCTAATTAGTCTTCGGCAACGCCTGCGCGGCGCGGTTGCCCGCGTCGGCGGGATTCGTCTGGTTGCGGTGGGCGCGGACGTCCGCCGCCACGCCGGCCAGCTTCTGCGCCTGGGGGAAGAGCTCCAGCGCCTTCTCCACCTGCGAGTCGCCCTGCAGGCGGAAGGGATACGAAGCGTCGAAGCCGAACTTCGCGGCCACGATCTCCGCCTTCAGCGCGCGCTCGATGTACTTCCGGTCGTCGGCCTTGTTCAGCGCCGTGCGGATGTCATCCATCGACGCGATGTCCTTCTCCGAGGCGTAGCGGGAGAGCTCCTCGATCATGGCCGGCGTGATCTGCACGTCCATGGTCACATCGGGATGCTTCGCCGCGTATTCGACGGCGTAGTTGAAGATCGCGCTGCGCACTTCGAGCAACTGCGTGGTGCGGGTCAGCGTGGCCGGCTTCACGATCACATCCGGCGTGATGCCGCCGCCGCCGTACACCGTGCGTCCCGTCTCGGTCTTGAACTGCTTGCGCTCCGAGAGCGGCACCTCGGCCGCGTTCGCGTCGTCGTCCGCCACGTAGTAGTCGTAGAACGAGCTGTAGTCGCGCTGGATATTGCGGCCGGAGGGCGTGTAGTACTTGGAGGTGGTGAGGGCGAGGCCGGCGCCGTACTGCAGCGAGTAGACGCTCTGCACCAAGCCCTTGCCCCAGCTCGTCTCGCCGACGACGAGGCCGCGGTCGTGATCCTGAATGGCGCCGGCCACGATCTCCGAGGCCGAGGCGCTGCCGCGGTTCACCAGGACCACCAGCGGGACGTCGATCTTGTCGTGCTTGCCCGGCGCGGTGTAGTCCTGCTGCGAGTCGGAAGTGCGGCCCTTGGTATAGACGACCATCTCCCCCTTGTCGAGGAAGTGATCGGCCACCCCGACCGCGGCGTCGAGCAGGCCGCCCGGATTCATGCGCAGGTCGAGGACGAGCTTCTGCATCCCCTGCTCCTGCAGCTTGGCCACCGCCTCATCGAGCTCGCGCACGGTGGTGGCGGTGAAGTCCTTGATGCGGATGTAGCCGACGCCGGGACGGACCATCAGCACGTTGGAGATGGAGTTGGTGGGGATGGCGGCGCGGGTGATGGTGAGCGGGATCGGCTCCTTGATCCCGTAGCGGAGGATCTTGATGTGGACCGTGGTGCCCTTGGGACCCTTGAGGCGCTTGACCACCTCGTCGAGGGTGAGGTCGTCGGTATTCGTTCCCTCCACCTCGGAGATCACGTCGCCGGCCCGGACGCCGAGGCGCGCGGCGGGGGTGCCTTCCAGCGGGGTGATCACGGTGACCTGGTCGTTGCGCTTGGTGACCAGGATGCCCAGGCCGTAGAAGGAGCCCTTCTGCCGGTCCTGCATCTCGCCGTACTCCTTCGGGTCGAGGAAGGAGGTGTGCGGGTCGAGCGTCCGCAGCATACCGTCGATGGACGAGTAAACGACTTTGTCCGCTCCGACGTCATCAGCTGAGTACTGGGCCACGACGCCGACCAGGTCGGTGTATTCGCGGAGCCGCTTCTGCATCTCGCTCTGGGTGGGAGCGCCGAAGAGGCGGTTGCCGTAAAGGCCGCCGAACAGGGTTGCCCCGATGGCAACCACGGCGAGGGTGAGCGAGAACGTCCACTTGTCAGTCTTCTGGATTCTGGCCATATCTTTTGTCGCGCAACGAATTTATAGTGCTGAACGAGAAGTATACAGGGGAGTATTCACCCCCCTCCCGGTGTTCACCCACAAGTCACGGTTTCTGCAGAAAGGCGCCTCAAAGCAAGATCATGTTCGGTCCCCTCGGCGTTCCTGAGCTCATCCTGATCTTCGCCGTGGCGCTGATCGTCTTCGGCCCCCGCCGCCTGCCCGAGATCGGCCGCACCCTGGGCAAGGCTCTCGGCGAGTTCAAGCGCGCCACCGACGAGCTGAAGAACACCATCGAGCGCGAAGTCGCCGTCGAAGAGCTCAAGCAGATCGGTCCCTCGATGATCACCCCCGCTCAGTCCATATCAAGGAGTGAGCCAGTGACCGAGCCTGAGCCGGCGGCCGAGGCCGAGACTCCCATCGCCCGCCCCTCCAACAGCTGATGGAAGTCACGAACGACCATCTCGACGGCGAGCTGCCGGAGGTCGAGGGCGACGGCGAGCACGGCCTGCCGAAGATGTCGTTCCTCGAGCATCTCGACGAGCTGCGCAAGCGCCTGCTGATCTCCTTCATCGCCGTCTTCGTCGGCTTCCTCGCCTGCTGGCACTACGCCGAGCCGATCTTCAACAAGCTGCAGGAGCCGCTCACCAGGTTCCTCCCCCCCGGCGACAAGCTCGCCTACACCCGCCTCACCGCGCCGTTCTTCATGTACATGAAGGTGGCGTTCTTCGCCGGGATGTTCGCCGCCGCCCCGGTCGTGCTGCTCCAGCTGTGGCTCTTCATCGCGCCCGGCCTGTACCGGAACGAGCGCCGCTATGCGGTGCCGTTCATCATCTTCGCCACGTTCTTCTTCCTCGGCGGCGGCTACTTCGGCTGGAAAGTGATCCTGCCGGCGACCTGCGCCTTCTTCGTCGAGAACGGCAAGCAGTTCAAGCAGATGGTGACGATCGACGATTACTTCTCGTTCGCCAGCACGATCATCCTCGCCGCCGGCCTCGTCTTCGAGACCCCCATCCTGATCTTTTTCCTGGCCCGCCTCGGCATCGTGACGCCGGCCTTCCTGCTCCAGAAGTTCAAGTACGCGGTCGTGCTCTCGTTCGTGGTCGCCGCGGTGGTGACCCCGACTCCCGACATGGTGACGCAGACCGCCCTCGCCCTGCCGATGATCCTGCTCTATCTGCTGGGGATCGCCATCGCGTACATGTTCGGGAAGAAGCACGACGCGTAGGAACGATGAACGAGGAAGGATGAACGAGGAACGCCCGCCCATCCGCTTTTGCTCATCGTTCATCCTTCATCGTTCATCGTTCCCTCAGCGCTCGATCTCAAAGTCGGCGGAGATGGTGGGGAGCGCATCGTTGAAGATCAGCACGGTCTCGGCGATGGGGAAGAGCACCGTGTGGTTTCGCTGCTGCACTTCGAGGATGACCTCGTAGTAGCCGGCGTCGCTGATCGAGACCAGGGTGCCGTGCTTCCCCTTCACCTCGAGCGTGCGGTTGAACACCGAAACCTTCGACGGAATCTCCATGCGTCGCGCATGGTAGCCGAAAGCAGCGGCCGGTTGGCGGTTGCGACTGCCGTGGTCGGTTATCGGTTGTCGGTAAAGCTACGGACGACTGACAAACTTACAACTGACGACCCCAACAGCAAAAGCGGCGAGCCGGGTCTCCCCTGCTCGCCGCTCGCTGACTGCTGCTCGCTGTTTACGGTTTCTTGCTGGTCGTCGGGGCCGGGGCCGGAGCCGGCGCGGGGGCCGGAGCCGCTGCCGGGGCGGGGGGCGGCGGGGGAGGCGCAAAGTAGGTGTCGTTGTAGACCGGCTTGGCGTCCGCCTTCAACGCGTCGAGCTGATCCTGCAGGCGCTTCTTGGCCTCGCTGCGCTCGAGCGTCGCCTTCACCTGGGTGAAGGGCGTGGTGTCGTGCTTCTCCACCTTGATGATGTGGTAGCCGTACTGCGTGCGGATGACCGGCGTCACGTCGCCGACCTTCGCCGCGAAGGCGGCCTGCTCGAACTCGGGCACCATCTGGTTGTGGCCGAACTCGCCGAGGTCGCCGCCGCGCGCGCCGGAGCCGGTGTCGTCCGACTCCTTCTTGGCCAGCTCCGCGAAATCAGCGCCGCCGGTGATCTGCTTGCGCAGCTCCTCGGCCTTCGCCTTCGCCTCCTCCTCGGTCAGCTCCTTCTTGCCGGGCTGCGCCGCGGGGCTGCCCTTGAAGGCGATCAGGATGTGACGGGCCTGCACCTGCTCGTAATCTTTCGTGTTGGAGTCGTACGCCTTCTTGAGGTCCTCGTCCGAGACCTTGATGCTCTTCTCGAGGCGGTTGATCTCGGCGTTGGCGACCAGGTTCTCGCGGAGCAGGTTCAGCTGGTTGACGACCTCCGGGTCGTTGGCCAGCCCTTCCTTCATCCCCTTCGCCGCGAGCAGCTTCATGCGGAGGTAGTCGTCGGCGAACTGCTTCTTGCCGGGGCCCATCGCATAGCTCTGGTACTCGGCCGGGAGGGTCTTGATCGCGTTCTCGAATTCCTTCTGGTGGATGGCGATGTCGCCCGCCGAAAGGATGACCGGATCGCTGCTGCCGGCCGGCGCCGCGGCGGGGGGTGCCGGGGTGGGCTGCTGGGCGACGGCGAACGTCGCGGACAGCGCAAGCGCCATCATGGTGGTGGTGATCTTCTTCACAGATGCTCCTTCTTTCCGGGTGTCTTTACGAAACTGTGCAGACCGGAACTCCTCCGCTGAGGGGCGGAATTCCTACAGTCTGGCCACGGCCTCGCGCAGCCGGCGCACGCCCTCGTGCAGCCGCTCCATGGAAGTCGCGTAGCTGATGCGCACGAAATGGTCCGCGCCGAACGCGCTTCCCGGCACGACCGCCACGCGCGCCTCGTCGAGGAGGAAGGTGGCGAAGGTCTGCGAGTCGCGGATGCCTTCCCGCCCGAAGAACGCGCTCACGTCCGGGAAGATGTAGAACGCGCCGTCCGGATCGGCGCAGCAGAAGCCGTCGATGCCGTTGATGGCCGGCACGAGCCAGGCCCGCCGCGCCGCATAAGCCTCGTACATCTTCCGCACATCCCCCTCGGAATTGCCGCTCAGCGCTTCCAGGGCCGCCATCTGGGCGATGGAGCTCGGGTTCGATGTGGAGTGGCTCTGGATCTTCCCCAGCGCGCCGATCAGCTCGGGATGGCCGATGGCGTAGCCGAGGCGCCAGCCGGTCATGGCGAACGTCTTCGACATCGAGTTCACCACCACGATCGTCTCCGGATGCTCCTCGAACCAGCGCATGGCCGAGGCGTGGCGGTTCTCGCCGTAGGTGAACAGCTCGTACGTTTCGTCGAAAACGAGGAAGAGGTCGCGCGCGACGCACCATTCGACGATGCGGGCCAGCTCCGACTCCGCGATCACCGCGCCGGTCGGATTGCAGGGGGAGTTGAGGATCACGCCGCGCGTCCGCTCCGTCGCCACCGCCTCCAACTCGGCCAGGCGCGGGCGGAAGTGATTCGAAGCCTCGGTGGCGGCGAACACGGGCGTGCCGCCGGCGAACGCGACCTGGTCGGGGAAGCTGACCCAGTAGGGGGAGGGGATGATGACCTCGTCCCCATCGTCGACGAGGGCGAGCATCAGGTTGAAGAGCTCCTGCTTGCCGCCGTTGCCGGCGATGATGTGCTCGTTGGTGAGCCTGGTGCCATAGCGGCGGTTGTAGCGGCTGGCGATGGCGTCGCGCAGCGAGCGGGTGCCGAGGGCGTTCGTGTATTTGGTGAAGCCCTGGTCGATGGCGCGCTTGCCGGCCGCGGCGATCGAGGCGGGCGTCTGGAAGTCGGGCTCGCCGGGGCCGAAGTCGACCACGTCGATCCCTTTCGCGATCAGATCGTTCGCCTTGTTGAGGACGGCCAGCGTCGGCGAGACCTCGATATCGGTCACGCGGCGCGTCAGGCGGATCGGAGCGCGAGTCGTCGGCACGTCGCTGAGCGTTTTATCATGGAACCAGTTGTCGGTAGTCGGTTGTCGGTTGTCAGTACAGATACCGACAACTGATAACTGATAACCGACCACTAGCTCCCCGCGAACCTTCTCCCCAGCGTCTCCCCCAGCCCCCGCCACGCCGCCCGCCGGTCGCGCAGCACGAACACCAGCACCAGTTCCACCGCGCACCAGGCCAGGTAGACGGCGATCATCAGCTGCCGCGAGGACGGCACGAAGAACTGCACGGCCCAGAAGAGGAAGAGGATCAGCGCCTCGTGGAAGCGCAGCTCCATGTTCTGCAGCAGCAGGAAGCCGAGGAAGCTCTGCAGGATGGTGAGCAGGATCTCCTGCCGCTGCAGCGCGTCCAGAGGCAGCGCGCGCAGCTCGCCGGCGCTGATGCAGAGCAGCACCGGGATCATGGCGGAGAGGATGCTCCACTGGTTGATGTTGGAGGAGACGAGGTTCATCAGGGCGATATTCGCCGTGGAGACTTTCCGCGCCCAGTAGAACGCGCTCAGCTTCTCCGGGAACTCGGAGAGGAACGGCGCCACCCACTGCACGAACACGAAGGTGGAGACGCCGAGCGAGGCGGAGATGGTCAGCATCGAATTGAGGAACGGGTGGGCCGAGAAGTAGAGGATCAGGCCGCCGGCGATGAAGAAGGAGGCGATGGCCGCGTTGCGCAGCGGCCTGGCCAGCTGGAGCGTCTTGCGCGGGATGCGGCCCAGGTTGTCGAGGGACTCTTCGGTTTCTTCGCGGGGTGGAATCCTCCACAGGACGAAAAGATAGAGGCAGTAGAAACCGGCCAGGGGGAAGGCGTCCCAGATGGTCAGCGTCGCTTTCCACCAGATGAAGACGAAGTAGAGAATGGGCAGCAGCAGGCCGAAGACTTCCACGGCGTGCTCCCGCTCCAGCCGCACGGGCAGGAGCCGCTTGCGGAAGCCGGCGGCGACGAAGTAGACCATCGGCCAGCCCAGCCCGACGAGCAGGCGCAGGCTGCCGGTGAAGTTCGCGATGGCCAGATGCGTCTGCGACGGATTCTTTCCCGCGTTCCAGGCGATCACCGCCTCCACCGCGAATTCGGGGAGTGTCTGCAGCCAGGCCAGTATGGCCAGTGCCAGACCCTGAGAGATGAGGAACTGGGCCGCCTCCGCCCCCCAGGCGATGACGAATGCCGAGAGGAGGATGCTGGGAAAGGTCCAGAGAGCGGACCAGGGGGACGGCTTCGTCATTATCATCCCCAGTCTAATGAAGATCTCCAGCCGGCAGAACGTCTGGTTCAAGCGCCTGCGGGAGGCGATCCGCGAGCACGGGGAGGAGATCGTCATCGAAGGCCCCAAGGCGGTGGCCGATGCCCTCTCCATCGGGTGGAGTCCCATAGCCATCGTCCGCCGCGGCCTCGACGCGCCGATCGGTGAGCGCGAGCTGGCGTTCGCGCCGGAGCTCTTCGACGCGCTCTCCGGGACGAAGAACTCGCAGGGCGTGATCGGCCTCTTCCAGCGCCCCCGCTCCTCCGCCGCCGCCCTGCTCGCCCGCCGCGACTCGATCGTCGTCGCGCTCGATGCGGTGCAGGACCCGGGGAACGTCGGGACGATCGTCCGCCTCGCCGCCGCCTTCGACGCGGCCGGCGTTCTCCTCCTCCCCGGCTGCGCCGATCCGTTCGGCCCGAAAGCGATCCGCGCCTCCGCCGGCGCCATCCTCACCGTGCCGGTGGCGCCGGTCACGGCCGTGGAGCTGGTCGAGAGCGGCATCCCTCTCTTCGCCGCGGACGCCTCCGGCTCCCCCGCCCCCCCGCCCGCTCACGGGGCGGTGCTCATCTTCGGCAACGAAGGCGCCGGCATCTCCCCCGAGCTGCTCAAGGCCGCGACGCCGCTGGCCATCGCCACCAGCCGCCGGGTGGAGTCGCTCAATGTGGCGGCCAGCGCGGCCATCCTGCTCTCCCAAAGCTTCGCGCAGCGAAAAACGTAGGGCCGGCTCGCAGCGGCCTCCGTTTTTCCATTGCGGGCAGTACACTCACCCTCCTCATGCCCGGCAAGCTCCTCATCGTCGGCACCCCCATCGGCAACCTCTCCGACTTCCCGCCGCGCGCGGTGGAGGCGCTCAAGTCGGTGTCGCTCATCCTCTGCGAGGACACCCGGCACACCCGCAAGCTGCTCACGCTCTTCGGCATCGACAAGCCGGCGGTCCGCTTCGACGATCACACCGAGGACGATCGCTCCGACCAGTTCGCCGATCGCATCGAAGCGGGTGAGACGATCGCCCTGGTCAGCGACGCCGGCCTGCCGGTCATCTCCGATCCGGGCTATCGCATCGTGCGCATCGCCCGTGAGCGCGGCCTGACCGTCGAGCCGATCCCCGGCCCGTTTGCCGCCGTGCTCGCCCTGGTGGCGAGCGGCATCCCGCCCCTCCCCTTCACCTTCCTCGGTTTCACGCCGCATCGCCACGGCGAGCGGCTCGAGCTCTACCGGCGCATCGCCGAGCTCGGGCACACGGCCGTGGTCTACGAGTCGCCGGAGCGCGTGGTCGAGTCGCTGGCGGATGCCCTGGAGGTGCTGGGCGACGCCGAGGTCGCCGTCGCGCGGGAGATGACCAAGCTGCACGAGGAGATCCTCCGCGGCTCGATCTCCGAGGTCCTGGCCACCCTGCGCGAGCGCGCGTCGGTGAAGGGTGAAGTGACGATCGTCTTCGGCGCGCCGGCGCGGCCGGCGGCGGAGGTGGGGCCGGAGGTGATTCGGGAGGAGTTCGAGCGGCTGCGCGCGGAAGGGATGCGCAGGAACGATGCGGTGAAAGTCATCGCCGAGAAGTTCGGGATGCGCAAGAACGACGTCTACCGGCTGCTCTTGTGATCGGGGCGCAGCACGGCGCGGGCGAACTTGAAGAAGTAGTCCACGCCCGAGGCGAGCGCGAAGACCATCACGATCCAGAGCGCCACTTCGCCCAGCACGGGGATCACATCCCCCAGCTCGTAGCCGAGGATCAGCAGCGAGATGGCGATCACCTGCGAGATCGTCTTCCCTTTGCCGAGCGGTGAGGCGGCGATGGTGACGCCCTGCTGCGCGGCGATGGAGCGGAGCCCGGAGACGGCGAACTCGCGGCCGATGATGATGACCACGATCCAGGCCCGGGCCAGGCCGAGCTCGACGAGGGAGATGAAGGCGGCGGACATCAGCAGCTTGTCCGCGATGGGATCGAGCAGGGCGCCGAGGCGGGTGACCTTCTTCATGCGGCGGGCGAAGTAGCCGTCGAAAAAGTCGGTGATGGCGGCCAGCAGGAAGATGCCGAGGCCGGCATACTCGCGTCCGGAGAACTTGGTGAGGAGCACGACGACGAGGAACGGCACGAGGAAGATGCGGAGCAGGGTGAGCGAGTTGGGGAGGTTCCAGATCTCGTTCGCCACGTCTTCCCGGGGAGGAGGGACGGCTTGCGGTCGGAGGATCAATTCGGGAGCGGCGTCGGTCGGCGTTACGGACATCGAAGAATCTCGGTCGCTCGCCTGAGGATAGTCGTTTCGGGGCATCTGCACAAAGGAATATCGACTCTGGCGATTGACATTCCTACGACAGCATTTAGAATCGCCGCCCACCCGGTTTTCCTGACGAAGTTCGATGTTGCGAAAGTGGCGGAACTGGTAGACGCGCTAGTCTCAGGAGCTAGTGGTTGCAAGACCATGGGGGTTCGAGTCCCCCCTTTCGCACCAATCCCACCGGCTTAGGCCTTTCCCCCAATCACGGCTTGATGATCCACCAGCTCGGAAACGTGTCGTCGGTCGTCGTGTTCGGGCGCGGCGGCACCCCTTCCGCCGCGTGCCGCGCCAGGAACGCGTTTACCGAGGCGAACGTCGCGGGCCAGTTCACCTCGTCGTAGTCGTGGCCGGCGAACATGCCGCCGCTGCGCAGCTTCGGCCACCAGTCCTCCAGCGTCTTCCCGTTCTCCTGCCCTTTGTGCGCATAGCCGTCGATGTAGATGAAGTCGAGGCTGCCGTCTGCAAAGTGGCGCAAGGCGTTCGCGAACGAGGCGCGGATCACTTTGCTGCGCGGCCCGTAGCGGCGCAGCCGGGCCAGCGCGCGCCGCATCTGCGCCTCGTCGTGGTGATCGGTCCAGCGGTCGATCGAGTACAGCCGCAGGGTGGGATGGCCCTGCAGCAACCGCTCGGAGAACTCCCCCTCCGCCACGCCGAGCTCGACGCCGACGCAGTCAGCGGGCAGGAGCTTGGCAAGCTCCGCGCGACCCTGAACCTGCTGCATGGGGTTCATCATACGTGCCTCGCCGGGAGCTAAACTGCAGCGGCACAGGGCCTGCACCAGCCTCGGCCAGATGAAGCGCGCCTTTCTACTCCTGATGCTCACTCTCACCGCCGCCTGCTCGCGGCAGGCCTCGCAGCAGACCGCCAGTGCGCAGGAGATGCGCACCATCGAGACGACCGATCCCCGCCCCACCGTCCTCGACCCGCCGCCCGTCCTGGGCGACGAGGCGCCGCTGCCGAAGCCGAAGAACGTCGGCGCCGAAGAGGCCGTGCCGCTCACCGAAAAAGACGAGGAAGTCCGGGCCCAACTCCCGTTCGCGCCGGCCATCGCCATGGACGCCGTCGATGGCAGCAAGATATCCATCCGCGCCGATACGCCGCGCGTCGAAATGAAGAACCGCATCTATTACTTCTCCAGCGAGGACCACAAGCGCGCGTTCATGGCCAGCCCGGAGGAGTACCTGAAAGGCGCATTCTCGAAGCTGTAGATATTTATGTCCGGGATGACATCTGCATCTCCTCTGGTCCGCCACCCCCACCCCCATCTGTGAGAAGGCCATGGAGGCCGCGCCCGCGGCGATGGCCGCCGTTCCGAAGCCGGGCCTGGAGCATCCGGCGAGGCCGATGCAGTTCACCTGCACGGATGGCCGACCACGGCAACATCTGCAACGGCAGCTTCGTCTCCTCGGTCATCGATCCGTGCGGCAGCGGCCACACCTGCGTCAACCAGACCATCAGCATCAGCATCCCCGGAACGCGGGTCTCGGCGAAGTGCCAATAGCGCGCGGCTGACCGCGGCGAGCAGGAAGCCCGCCTGCTCGGCTACAGGTATGGCGCGAACGCCGCCATCACATCCGCATCCGCCGTGACCGGCCGCCTCGTGGCGGCATCGAGCCAGACGTGCCGGCTGAAGCCGTTCGCGTGCAGGTTGTCCTCGCCGTCCCGCAGCTCATAAGCGAATTTCATCAGCCGGCGGCCCGCCTCGGCGACGCTGGTGCGGATCACGACCTCGTCGTCGTAGCGAAACGGGGTGAGGTAGCGGCAGCCGATCTCCACCACCACGAGCAGCCGCCCCCGCTCCTCGATCTGCCGGTACGCAATGCCGGTGGCGCGGCAAAGGTCCGTCCGCCCCACCTCGAACCAGACGACGTAGTTTGCATGATGAGCGATGCCCATCTGGTCGGTCTCTTTGTAGCGGACGCGCAGGCGGCTCTCGTGGTGACGCGGCACGGGGGCAACACTAGCATGCGGCAGAAGCGGGCAGCGGGCAGGAGAACCTGGCACGCTCGGCGAAACCCTGCCCCAGGTTCTCCTGATCGCTGATCGCTGATCGCCCGGCAGAAGA
>DASYMJ010000212.1:0-18547 GCA_036009105.1 Thermoanaerobaculia bacterium
ATCAAGCGGCTGGAGCGCTCCCATCCCGACTCGGCCGAGACGTCGATCATCCGCACCTATCTGGACTGGATGACCGGCCTGCCGTGGGGGGTGATGTCCGCGGACAACCACGACCTGCAGCGCGCCCGCACCATCCTGGACGAGGACCACTACGACCTGGAGAAGATCAAGGAGCGCATCCTGGAGTACCTCGCCGTGCGCAAGTTGCGCGGGCAGAAGATGAAGGGCCCCATCCTCTGCTTCGTCGGCCCGCCGGGCGTGGGCAAGACGTCCCTGGGCCGCTCCATCGCCAGAGCGCTCGACCGCAAGTTCGTGCGCATCTCCCTGGGCGGCGTGCGCGACGAGGCGGAGATCCGGGGCCATCGCCGCACGTACGTCGGCGCGCTGCCCGGCCGCATCATCCAAGGCATCAACCAGGCGCAGACCTCCAATCCCGTCTTCATGCTGGACGAGGTGGACAAGATCGGCGCCGACTATCGCGGCGATCCTTCCTCCGCGCTGCTCGAGGTGCTCGACCCGGAGCAGAACTATTCGTTCCGCGACCACTACCTCGGCGTGCCGTACGACCTCTCCAACGTGATGTTCATCGTCACGGCGAACGTTCTCGACACCATCCAGCCGGCCTTCCTCGACCGGATGGAAGTCATCCGCCTCTCCGGCTACACGGACGAGGAGAAGCTGTCCATCGCCCGGCAGCACCTCATCCCCAAGCAGATGGAGGAGAACGGCATCAAGGACGTGCCGGTGGTGTGGACCGACGGCGGCGTGATGAAGGTGATCACCGGCTACACCAAGGAAGCCGGCCTGCGCAACCTGGAGCGCGAGATCGGCACCATCTGCCGCAAGATCGCGGTTCAGGTGGCGGAGGGAAAGACCGCGGACAGCTACCGCATCACGGACGCGAACGTGGACAAGTTCCTCGGCCCGATGAAGCATTTCGCCGAGGAGCTGCTCGAGCGCGATCAGGTGGGCGTGGCCACGGGACTGGCCTGGACTTCCGTCGGCGGCGACATCCTCTTCATCGAGGCCACCGCGGTGAAGGGCAAGGGCAAGCTCCAGCTCACCGGCCAGCTCGGCGAGGTGATGAAGGAGTCCGCCCAGGCCGCGCTCACCTACGCCCGCGCCCATGCCGCGGAGCAGGGCATTCCGGACGACTACTTCGAGACGCACGACATCCACATCCACGTCCCCGCGGGCGCCATTCCGAAGGACGGGCCGTCCGCCGGCATCACCATCACCACGGCGATCATCTCCGTGCTGACCGGCAAGCCGGTGCGCCGCAACATCGCCATGACCGGCGAGGTGACGCTGCGCGGCGACGTGCTGCCGATCGGCGGCGTGAAGGAGAAGGTGCTCGCCGCCCGCGCGGCGAAGATCAACACGGTCATCCTCCCCAAGCTGAACGAGCGCGATCTGGTCGACGTCCCCGAGCCGATCAAACGCGATATGCAGTTCCACTTCGTGGAGCACGTGGAAGACGTGCTGCGCATCGCCCTGCTCTCGCCGGACGCCGCCGAGCAGAAGACCACCGAACGGGCAGGCCGGGAGTCGAAGCCGCTGGCCGAACCGGAGCCGGCGCCCGCGGCGGCGGGGTAGCCTCACCCCGCCGCTGCTGCCTCAGCGTCCGCCGGCCGGCGCCGTTGCCGCCGGGCAGGGCGAGGGGCTCTCGTCCATCGAGCCCGGCTCCACGCGCGAGGTCTGCCGCAGGAACTCGCCGATGTACGCCGTGAGGAAGGTGATGAACCGCGGCGTGTAGATGTCGCTGTGCTGGGAGATGATCTCCGGCGCCACGCGGGCGACGATGAACGGCGAGTGCGGATCGCGCGGCTTGCGCGCGCGCAGCGCGACGTTCTCGTTGCTCGCGGTGGGGACCACGCCGCTGGCCAGGGTGAGATCCGTTCCGCGCACCGTCGCGGAGAGGTCCTCCGGAACGTCGTACTCGCACTTGCAGGTGGCGAGGTCGCCTTCTTTCATGTTCAGGTGGCAGCGCTCGGCGGTGGCCTGGTCCGCCTTCTCCACCGCGGGCCGTTGCGCGATGGCGGGGTGGATGACCTTGCCGCCGTCGTCGAGGACCACCAGGTCGTGCGTGGTCTGCGGGTCATAGTGGCCCGCGCCGATGATGTCGGGCAGGCCGCGGTAGCGCCACGGAAAGAGGGAGAAGTAGGCGCTGCGCCCGGCGGGGAAGGCCCGCTTCACCGCCATGTCGCCTTCCGAGGCGACGGTGAGAAGCACCGGCAGCTGGCTGTCGGCGTAGCGGCCGGGCGTGCTCTCGTCATTGACGAAGTCCTGGTAGCGGCGCGCTTCGAATGCCGGATTGACCAGCACCACCAGGTCGCCGATGCCGGGGCGGACGGGACGCACCTTCCCTCCCGCGCAATCGACGGCGCGTCTGCCCACCGCGCGCACGCTGCCCGCCACATGCGGGTCGGGATTGCGCAGGTCGCGGACGAGCGCCCCCTCCACCGCGGAGTAGACGAGCGCGCCGCCGAAGCTGTGGCCGGCCGTCACCATCGACACCGGATGGGTCAGGCCGTTGTCGATGCGGTCGTTGAGCTCGCGATAGGTGCGGTCGAGATCGAGCAGCACCTCCCGTCCGCCTTCGTGACCGATGCGATGAGCGGTGGCTTTCCGGTCGTAGAACGAGAGGAAGCTCGGGTTCTCGATCGTGTCGCCGCGCCAGCCGATGTAGACGCCGAAGACGGGCCGGGCGTTGCTTCCACCGGCCTCGCTCAGGGCCTGCAGCACGCGGCGGAAGCAGGCCAGGTTGTTGTCGCAGACCTTGGAGCGGTGATGCCAGCCATGGACGAAGGTGATGATGACCACGCCGGGGCTCTTGTGGACGTCGATGGACTTGCCTTTGCCGCCGAGGGCGACCTCGCGAAGGCGGGCGAAGACGAGGTCGCGCTGCTCGTCGTCTGCGACGTGGCCGTCATCGCCCAGCTCGATCACGCCGAGATCGAACTCCTTGCCGTGCCGGTCGACGAACCGCTCCACGGACGTTCCACGGAAGAGGAGATCGGAACAGACCGGATTCCCGCCCGCCACTGGGACGTTCTCCCGGTTCTCCAGCGCTTCCAGCCGGACCGGCGAAGCGAGGGGCGTGGTGCCCCGCAGCGGCGGCGGCGTGGTGAGCTTGCAGGCAGACAGAGCCAGAGCGCCGAGTAACGCGATGCGCAATTTCATAGGAACGCCTCTTTCTGAATGGAGAGCCGCCATGCTGGCAATTTCCACGGAAATCATCACGGTTGCGGCTGCCGCAAACAATCGGTTGAAGATTTGCTGGTAGGGAAAGATGTGCATAGGGCACTCCATGAAGTGGAGGTGCCCGTGCGCTCCACTTCTCAGCAGCCGTTGATGGCCTTCATCAGCCACGCCGACGAAGACAAAAAGATCGCCATCGAGATCGCGGGAGAGCTGCGCAAGCGGGGCATGGCCACCTTCTGCTCGGCGGAGGACCGGGAGGCCGGCGCCTGGATCCTGGACCTGGTGAGGGACAACCTCATCGACTCCGGCTACTTCCTCATCCTCATCTCGAAGAGCTCGATGAAGAGTGACTGGGTGAAGTACGAGCTGGGCGGGGCCATGTTCCGCCGCCCGTACATGAGGATCATCCCCATCCTGATCGGGATCGCCCCTCCCCGGATGCCGGAGCCGATCGCCCAGATCGTGGGGTACCGCTACGAGGAGATCGAGGCCTTTTACCGAAAGGTGGAGCAGTGGCGCGAGCTGCAGGAGTCGGTCAAGCAGCAGATCAGCGCGCAGGAGAAGGTCCTGGCCAGGAGGACGCCGCGCCCGGTCGCGCTCGAGCGGCTGCGGGGGAGCTTCCTCGAGCAGCAGCTGCAGAAAGGCGTGTCCGCGACGGCGCCGGCGTTCGCCGACGTCATGCGCAGCGCCGGCATGTTCGCCCGCACCGGGAGGCGCCCGGCAGGAGTCTCAGGCAAGTCCGTGCGGCAATCCCGCCGCCCGAAAGGAGGACAACGATGACCGCTTCCGCAACCCCATCCGGCCGTGTCGAGCTCACTCTTCGCAACCCATCCCCCTACACCCGCGGCGGTCCGATCGTCGCGCCGTGGCAGCCGGTTGCCGCGGCAGGATCGTTGCGCTCCGGCACGGCGCGCGTCTTCTACGACGGCATGGGCGTCCCCACCCAGGTCGACCGGCTCGATCCCGACGACAGCTCCCGCGACCAGCTCGTCTTCTCCGTCGATGAGCGCGTGGAAAAAAGCGAGGAAGACGACTACCGCGCCCCGTGCGGCACGGTCGCTGTGCACGAGGGCCCGCAGGCGGCGCAGGGCTCCGCCTGGGTGGAGGTGCATCCCACCGGCGTGAAGCTCGGCAACGGCACGCTGCAGCTGTGGGTGAACACCTCGGCCGCCTCGCCGCGGGAGGATCACCGGGACGACCACTGGTTCGGCGGCGCGGTGACGAGCGTGCAGCTGCACGGCATGGAGATGCTCGACGCGCATGGCGCGGCGGGCGGCTATCACCACCATCCCGACATCCGCTGCATGCAGGTCGACCGCGTGCACCTGGTCCGCCCGCCGTGGAACGTGGAGGGGAGCGAGGACGTCTACCTGCACAACCGCAACTGGCGCACCGTGAGCGCGCACGCGGGCGCCGTCCGCGCCACGGCGGTGATCGCCTCCGATCCCTTCCGGTATTCGTGGAAGGACACCGATGGCAAGCCGCGCATTTTCGACTGCGCGGTCTATCGCGCCATCAGCCTGTATCCCGATGTGGATTGGGTGGGGGAGGAGATCTGGGTCAAGGCGACGCCGGGGGGCGAGGGGCGGCCCGCTCATTTCTGGTTCGTGCCGCGCTATTTCATGATGTCGAACATGTCCGCCTATCCGGACAAGTTCCGCTATCCGGATCATCCGGGCTGGTTCGTCATCACCTCGCCGGCCGAGCCGCGGCAGGGCTACGGCTTCGCCACCGACTCCATGGCCGGGCCGCTCTGGCATCCGCCGCTCGACTACCCGCAGGGACGGACGCGGCATCGCTCCTTCTCCTGGGAGCTCGGCGCCACGCGCTTCGCGCACTCGGTGCATATCTTCCGGCAGAGCACCACGCCGCGCGAGATCAGCGACGCGATCGGCCTGCTCTGGTACAAGCAGGTCTACAAGCCGATGCGGGCGACGTTGTGAAGGCGGCGGTCATGGTTTCCCGTCAGCACGCCAGCTTCGATCCGGACGTCGAGGCCACGGCCGAGCGGGCCGTGCGGATGCTCCACCTCGACGAAGACATCGCGCAGATGGGCGACCTTCTTCTCCAGCAGATCGAAGACTGCGAGACGTTCGCCGGCAAGGCGACCGAGGCGGAGTCGGAGCCGGTCTTCGTCACCCTGACCCTGGCCCTGATGAACAACCTGATCCACTACGCCTGCGCGCCGGATGACATCGACGCGGCGGCCCAGTGGGTGCGGAACCGCTGGCCGGAGGCAGTCCCGACGCAGGACCCGGTGGCCACGCTGGCGGCGCTGACGCTGATCCACCTGGTCGACGAAGGGGCGCGCCGGTTTCAGGACGATGGGGAGAAGAAAAAGACCTGGACGCGCATCCGGCAGCGGATCGCGAGGTCGATCCGCCCGCGGGCGGCTGTCACATGAGCCTGGCGATCGCGCGCCGCGCGGCGGGGAGCACCGCCGCGCCGATCGCCACCTTGATGGCATCGCCGAGCAGGAACGGGGCGACGCCCATCGCATACGCGGCGGCGGGGCTGCTGATCGCGGCCAGCCAGGACCAGCCGCCCAGGTAGATCACGGTCATGCCGGCGGTCATGGGGACGAGCGAGGGGAAGTTGCGCTCGGAGAAAAAGCCGGCCAGCCAGGCGGCGGCGGGGTAGGACCAGAGATAGCCCGCCGTGGCGGCGAACATCCAGACCGCGCCGCCGTGGCCCTGCGCGAAGACGGGGAGGCCGCTGAAGCCTTCCAGGAGATAGAGCGCCGCGGCGGCGGCGCCCCGCGTGGAGCCGAGAGTGGCGCCGACGAGGAGCACGGCGAGCGGCTGGAGGGTCAGCGGGACGGGCGAGAACGGCACCGGGATGGCGATCTGCGCGGCGATGGCGATCAGCGCGCTCGCGCCGATGACCAGCAGCAGGTTCACCGCGGCGCGGCCGCGCACCACGCGCTCAATCAACAGCCGCGGAATCGTCAACGCCTTCGTCTCGTGCATCCTTGCTCTCTCCCAACACCAGAATGGCCGGCAGCAGCGTGATGGCCGCGAGGCCGCTCAGGCCGATGCCGAAGGTGGAAGCATATCCGATGGATCGCAGGCCGGGGTAGTGCGACAGGGCGAACGAGCCGTAGCCGACGATCGCCGTCAGCGCGGCCATCACCACCGCCTTGCCGGTCTCGTGTGCGGCGCGCCGGTAGCGCAGCGGGTCTTCCTTGTAGCGCTCCAGCATGTACACCGCGTAGTCCGTGGCCACGCCGATGACCATCAGCCCGACGAAGATGTTCATGAAGTTGAACTCGAGGTCGAACACGGCCATGAGGCCCAGCATCCCGCTCACGCCGGCCAGGAACGGCACGAACGTCAGCAGCGTCATCTTCAGGCCGCGGAAGCTGATGAACATGAGGAGCGCCACGGCGAGGAAGCCGATCAGCGTGGAGCGCATCGCATCGGCGCGCACGATGCGCCGCAGCGTGCCGCTCACCAGGTTCACGCCGGTCAGGATGTCCTGCGGATGCTTGTCCGCCACCTCGAAGAGCGCCGGCGGCACCTCGCGCGGCCACCGCCCGCCGTTCGGATAGAGGTAGATCACCGACATCCAGCCGCCGTCCGCCTGCTTCACGAAACGCGCGGTGAGCTTGAGCAGCTCGTTGTTGCCGATGTTCGCCAGCGAGACCGGTTCCTCCGGCGTCAGCGCCTCGCTGAACAGCCGCATGTACTGGTCATAAACCTCGGCCCGGAAGTCGTTCGCGATGAGCGCCTGGCGGAACGTGGTGGTGATGCGCCGCGGATTGAAGCGGTCCGCCTGCCCCCGGCGCAGCTCCTCGATCACCGCCTGCTGCTGCGGCTTGGGAGGGAGGAAGGTGGAGATGGACTGATAGGAGGAGATCGAGCCGTTGCGCACCAGCGGATCGAGGTCGTGCGCCGCGTCGTACGTGCGGGCCATCACCTCGTCCAGCGTCTTCCCCTGGATCACGTACATCATGAAGTCGAAGCTCTGCCCGAACTTGCCGGTGAGCTTCGCCTGGTTGATGACCCCTTCGTTCCCTTTCGCGCGCAGGTCCTGGATGTTGTCGCTGAAGCGCACCCGCGTGCCGATCAGGCCCGTGACCACGATGAACACGGCCCAGATGGCAATGGTCAGCCTCGGCCGGCGCAGCGCGGCGTCGATCAGCTTCCCGGAGCCGAAGGAATGAAGGTACAGCTTCGGCGCGCGGCGGCGCTCCCTCCGCTCGCCGAGGATGATCAGCGCCGGGAGGAGGAAGACCACGCAGAGGAGGAAGAAGAGGATGCCGGTGCCGGTGAGGAAGCCGAGCTGCGTCATGCCCCGGAAGTCGGTGGCGAGGAACGCGAAGAACGTGGCGGCGGTGGTGACGGCGGCGATGAAGATGGCCGGCACGGTGCTGCGGATGGTCACCACCATCGCGTGCGGCATCGACTCGCCGCGGTTCCGCTCGTCGACGTAGCGGCCGTAGAACACGGTGATGAAGTCGATGCCGAGGCCGGCCAGGAGCGCCGCGAATCCGGCGCTGGCGGAGGAGAGCGTGCCGTAGACGAGGCCCGCCAGGCCGAAGGTCATGGCCAGGCCGAGGGCCATCGGCAGCGCGGCGTAGCCGACCGAGGCGATGCGGCGGAAGGCGTAGATGAAGAGGCCGAGCACGCCGAAGAAGGAGCCGACCACGTTGATGATGATGTCCTGGCGGATGAGGTCCGCATCGCTCACGGCAATGGTGTAGCCGCCGGTATGGGAGATGCGCGGCAGCGGCACGTTCGCGCCGGCGTTCTTCTGGAAGTCGGCCAGCGCCTGCCCCTCGATGACCTGCCCGTCGATCAGCAGCTGCTTGGCGAACGGCACGTCCTGGGCCGGCTTCTTCGGCTTGATGAGCAGGATGAGCGTGGTGTGATCGGAGGAGAGGTAGTAACCGCTCGCCACGTCGACCTTGAAGCCGCCGCCCGCCGACTGGAACTTGCGGAGGAAGACCGGCGCGAGGCCGAAGGGGTCGTACTGCACCAGCTGCTTGAGCGCCATCGCCTGCGGCGTCTGCAGCATGGCCTTGTTTTTCGTCACCGACTCCCGGATGCCGGCGTCGCTCAGCTTGTCCGCCACCTCGCTCAGCTCCGCCGGGGTGAGGAAGAGGAGCGCCCGCGGCAGGATCACGTCGACGAAGTCGAGCGGGTTGGGGAGCTTGTAGCTGACGTCCTCCACGCGCGGATCGTTTTTGTAGCCTTGCGCTACCTGCTCGATCAGACTGTCGTACTCATGGACGTCGCGCCCGGCCGGCATCTCCATCACGATGATGTGGTAGTCGATCGTGCCCATGTCCCGCAGGACTTTGCGGAAGTCGTTGACCTGCTTGTTTTTTTGCGGGATGAGGTTGAGCAGGTCGGGGTCGAAGGTGAGCCGCGAGGCGGCCGCAAACGACAGGACGGCCATGACTGCGGCGACGATGGCGATCTGTTTGCTGTGGCGAAGGCAGAGCTTGGCGAGCGCGTCGAGGGTTCTGTCGATCAAGGCGCGCCGGGGGATAACATGCAGGCAAAGTCGAGTCAAGGAAATCATTCATGGCGCGCGCTGATCGCTGCCGCCCTTTTTGCGGCCGCGCTCGCCTGTGACCGCGCCGAGCCGCTCACCGCGCGGAAGGCACAGGAGATCATCAACCGCAACCAGTTCACGGCCGAGCCGGTGTACGCGGAGGTGCCGCAGCGGGTGTGGTGGAACGAGCGCGCGCCGAAGGACGACTTCGACGAGAAGTCGCTCCGCACCCTGGACAACCTGGCCAGGGCGGGACTCATCACCGTGACGCACCGCGTCGATCCGGACGGCACCACGAACTACTTCGCCACGGTCACGCAGAAGGGCTTCCCCATCCTCGGCACCGCGCCGTCGTACCGCGGCCCGGTCTACCGCGGCAAGATCGCGGAGAAGCGCTACGACGGGCTGCGCAACTTCGAGCGCCATCCGTCCGAGCCGACCACCGGCCACGCGCAGCTGGTGTGGCACTACGCCAACCCGACGCCGCTCTATCCGATGTTCGAGACGAAGCTGAACAAGCCGCTCAACAAGCCGTTCGCCTCGCTGGTGTCCTTCTACTACAAGGACCGCGAGTGGCACTTCGACGTCACGGTGCGGAAGGCGGACGCGATGTAACGCGTGTCAGGATGACAGAGGCCGCCACATGTGCCGCACCCCCCGCGGCCCCGCAATGACGGCCTCGGTCGCCTCGAACGGGAAGAATCCGGTGTCGACGACGCCGGCATGCTCCCGGAGGCGCGCGACCATGTCGGCGATGTCCAGGCCATCCGGCACGCGCATGTCCAGGATGATGTTCCCCTCGTCGGTGACGAACGAGGCGCGCTCCACCGGCTGAAGCGCGTGGAGGCGCTGCAGCAGTACCTCGCGCGCGAACGGCGTCACCTCCACCGGCAGCACGCCCAGACCGAGGCGATCCACGACTTTCGATTCGTCCGCAATCACGATGAAGCGCTGGGCGGCCTGCTCCACGATCTTCTCCCGCAGCAGCGCGCCGCCGCGGCCTTTGATCAGGCGCAGCTGCTCGTCGATCTCGTCCGCGCCGTCGATGGCCAGATCGAGCGGCGCGAGCTCGGCGAGGGTGAAGATCGGAATCTCGAGACTGCGCGCGAGCTCCTCCGTGCGGCGCGAAGTGCAGGTGCAGCGGATGTCGCTCAGCGTGCCGCTGCGCAACGCCTCGCCGAGAAGCTTCACGAATTCTTCCGCCGTGGAGCCGGTGCCGAGGCCGAGGCGCTGGCCGCTGCGCACATCTTTCATCGCCTCGCGCGCGGCTTCCAGCTTGAAGTTCATCAATACCCTCCCGCCGCCCCGCCCGCCCGCGGATCGGCCACGGCGGTGAGCTTGCCGCTCTCGATCAGGATGGCGTGCACGTCGCCGATCGAATCGCGCGCGGCGACGCCGTGGCCCATCGCGTTGAGCGCGTCGAGCAGCGCCTTCGGCGCGCGGTCCTGCTCGAACGCGATGTCCTCCGGCAACGCCTGCTGGTGATAGCGCGGCGCCGCCACCGCCTCGGCCAGCGGCTTCTTGTACACCAGCACGTTCAGCAGCACCTGCAGCACGGACGTGGGAATGGCCGGCCCGCCGCGCGTGCCGAGGGCGAGGTACGGCTTGTCGTTCTTCAGCACGATGGTGGGCGACATGGAGGAGGCCATCCGCTTGCCCGGCTCGATCGCGTTCGCCGTCCCCTGCACCAGGCCGTAACGATTCGGTTTGCCCGGCGCGCTCGTGAAGTCATCCATCTCGTTGTTCAGAAAAAACCCGAGGCCGGGGACGATGAACCCGCTGCCGAAGTTGTCGTTGAGCGTGGTGGTCATCGCGGCGACGTTCCCCTGCTCGTCCACGATCGTGAAATGCGTCGTGTGCTGCCCCTCGGCCACGTTCGTGCCCGGCTCGGCCAGCATGTGCGTCGGCGTGTTCTTCTTCGCATCGATCGAGGCGCGCCACTGGGACGCCCGCTCGCTGGAGAGCAGCTCCCGGTACGGAATGCGCGCGCTCGACGGGTCGCCGAGGTACTTGTTGCGGTCGATGTACGCGCGGCGCATCGCCTCCACCAGCAGGTGAATGGAGGCCGGCGTCTGGAAGCCGGTGGCGTTCAGGTCGTAGCCGCTCAGGATGTTCAGCGACTCGCCGATCACCAGGCCGCCGGCGGAGGGCGGCGCCATGGTGTAGATGTCGTAGCCGCGGAACTGGAGGCGGATGGGCGAGCGCCACACCGGCGCGTAGTCGCGCAGGTCGCGGTAGCCGAGAAGACCGCCCGCGGTGCGCACGTTCTCGATGAGCTTCTTCGCCGTGTCGCCCTCGTACAGCTCGCGCGCGCCGAACGTGGCGATGCGCTCCAGCGTGTTGGCCAGGTCCGCCTGCACGAGCGTGGAGCCGGCCGGCAGCGGCTTGTCTTTCGGGAAGAAGAGCGCGGCGGTGGCGCCGAACTGTTCGATGTGGCGCTTCTCGCGCGCGGCGGCGAGGTCGGCTTCGAGCGTGGCGTCGGTCTTGATGCCGTCGCGCGCGAGGCGCGCCGCGGGGGCGATGAGCTCCTTCCACTTGAGTGTGCCGAAGCGCTCGTGCATCGCGTCGAGGCCGGCCACGGTGCCGGGCACGGCGATGGCCAGCGCGCCGGTCTGCGAGGCGGCGGGCTCCTTCGCGAACATGTCGCGCGTGGCGCCGAGGGGCGCCACTTCGCGGAAGTCGAGCGACCACACGGCCTTCGATTTCGCGTCGTAGTAGAGGAGGAAGCCGCCGCCGCCGAGGTTGCCCGCCTGCGGGTGCGCCACGGCCAGCGCGAAGGCGACGGCGACCGTCGCGTCGATGGCGTTGCCGCCGCGCTTCAATATCGAGAGGCCGACCTGCGTGGCGTACGGCGAGACGGTGGAGAGCGCGGCGTGCGTGGCGACCGCTTGCGAGCCGGCGTAGGCTGGCCCAGCCAACAGGATGATGAGCAGCGCGGCGAACGCGCGCCGGGTCACCGCCGCACCCGCCGCGTGGTGCGATTACGCTCCCAGATGATCTTCAGCCCCTTCAGGGTCAGCTCCGCATCGATGTCGTCGATGTGCTCGCTCTCTTCGGCGAACAGCGGCGCGAGCCCGCCCGTGGCGACGACGCGCTGCAGGTCGGGCACCTCGGCTTTGATGCGCGCCAGGATGCCGTCCACCAGGCCGAGGTAACCGAAGTAGATGCCGGACTGCATGTTGACCACGGTGTTCGTGCCGATGACGTGCTCCGGCCGGCGGATATCGACGCGCGGCAGCCGCGCCGCGCGCGCGAACAGCGCCTCGGCCGAGATGTTCAGGCCCGGCGCGATCACGCCGCCGACGTATTTGGCGTCGGCCGTGACGAGGTCGAACGTCGTGGCCGTGCCGAAGTCGACGATCACCGTCGGCCCGCCGTATGCCGCGTGCGCGGCGACGCAGTTCACGATGCGGTCCGCGCCCACTTCCTGCGGGTTGTCGGTGTGGATGGCGATGCCGGTCTTCACCCCCGGCTCGACGAACAGCGGGTCGATGTGGAAGTAGTCGCGGATCATCGCCGCGATCGAGCCGTTCAGCGGCGGCACCACGGAGGAAACGATGCTTCCTTCCAGTGTGCCGGAGACCTCGCCGACCAGCTGGCGGGCCAGGATGCCGTATTCGTCGGCGGTGCGCTCGCGCGCGGTGGCCAGGCGCCAGGAGTCGACGAGCTCCTCCCCCCGATAGATGCCCAGAACGATGTTCGTGTTGCCGACGTCGACGACGAGCAGGTTGGACGGCATTCGTGGCGGGATGTTACGCGAGAATCAGATCGCCCGCGCTCACCGTAATCACTTCGCCGCCCTGGCGCAGCACCGCGCGGCCATGCTCGTCGATGCCCCCCCACGTGCCGCTCACCGTCCGGTCGCCGAGGATGCAGGTGATGCGGTCGCCGGTGCGATGAATGGCCAGGCGGCGCCACTCGTCCAGCACCCGGTCGTGCTCCAGCGGCCGGGCCAGGCGCGCGTCGACGTGCTCCACGAATGCGGTGGTCGCCTGGTCGATGCCGTCGAAGGTGTGCCGCGCCAGCTCGCGGATGGAAACGGCGTTCGGGCGCTGCGGATCAACGACCGGCTCGACGTTGATGCCGGTGCCGATCAGCAGGTAGGCGCGGTCTTCCTGCACCCGCGCCTCGATGAGGATGCCGGCGATCTTGCGGCCGCCGGCCAGGATGTCGTTCGGCCACTTGATGCGCGCCTCGATGGCGAACACTTCGCGCAGGTAGCTGGCCACGATGTTGGCCATCTCCAGCGGCACGAGCGGCAGCTCGCTCACGCGGCGCGTGAGGAGCGTCGTGGCGTAGATGCCTTTGCCGGCCGGCGAGGACCAGGAGCGCTCGTTCCGTCCCCGTCCCGCGGTCTGCTCGCCCGCGACGATCATCGCCTGCGGCAACGACAGCTCGTTCTCGATGCACTCGTTCACCACGCGCCGCGCGACGAGGTTCGTCGACGCCACGCGGGAGATCACCGCGAGCGACTCGAGGGCCTTCAGATTCGTGACGATGGCGCGGATGTTCACTCGTTCTTTTCCAGCTTCTCGATCCGCGCCATCAGCTCCGCGCGCCGGGCCTGCGCGCCGGCAACCACGTTCGGCGGCGCGTTGTTCACGAACTGCTCGTTGGCCAGCCGCCCCTCCACCCCTTCCAGCTCCTTGCGGCTCTTCTCCAGCTCGCGGCGCGTCTTCTCCAGCTCCTCCGCCGTCACCACCTTCTCCGGCAGTTCCACGGCGATGGCCACGCCGTTCACCGCGTCCTGGAACGCCCCCGCCGGCGCCTGCTCGTTGACATGCACCTCCGACAAACGCGCGAGCTCCGTCAGCAGGTACGAGTACTCGCTGAAGAAGCGCGCGTCGCGCTCGACCTCGTAGTTGACGTAGAGCCTGAAGCGGTCCTTCGGCGTGAAGCCTTTCTCCGCGCGCAGATTGCGCACCCGCGTGATGATCCCCTTCATGGTGTCGATCAACCGCTCCGCATCCGCGTCCGAAAGCTCCTCGGCGAACACCGGATACGGCGCCACCATCACGGAAGGCTCCACGCCGCCCAGCTTCTGCCAGATCTCCTCGGTGATGAACGGCATGAACGGATGGAGCAGGCGCAGCGAGCGGTCGAGCACTTCCAGCAGCACGCGCCTAGCGTTGTTGCGGTCGCGATCCGAGCCGTGCTTGCCGAGGAGCACCGGCTTGGTCATCTCGATGTACCAGTCACAGAAGTCGTGCCAGAAGAACTGGTAGATCAGGTTCGCCGCTTCGTCGAAGCGGTACGTGGCCAGACTCCGGTTGACCTCGCGCGTCGTCTCGTTCAGGCGGGAGAGGATCCAGCGCTCCAGCACCTTCAGGTCATCGACGTCGATGCGGCCGGCGTTCTTGAGCTCGATGTCGAGATGCATCATCGCGAAGCGCGAGGCGTTCCAGATCTTGTTGGCGAACGCGGAGTAGCCCTGCATGCGCGCCTCGGCCAGCGGAATGTCGCGGCCGGAGGTGAGGACGGCCAGCGTGAAGCGCACCGCATCGGCGCCGTACTTTTCGATCACGTCCAGCGGATCGATCACGTTCCCCTTCGTCTTCGACATCTTCTGCCCGTGCTCGTCGCGCACGAGGCCGTTGAGAAAGACCTGGCTGAACGGCGCCTTGCCGGTGAAGCGGAGGCCGAACATGATCATCCGCGCCACCCAGAAGAAGAGGATGTCGAAGCCGGTGATGAGCGTGTCGGTGGGGTAGAAGGTCTGGTAGTCCGGCGTGTTCTCCGGCCAGCCCATGGTGGAGAACGGCCAGAGGCCGGAGGAGAACCAGGTGTCGAGCACGTCCGTCTCCTGGCGCACCTCGGTGGAGCCGCATTGCGGGCAGGCGGTGATGTCTTCCTCGCTCACCGTCATGTGCTCGTTCGCGCAGTAGAACGCGGGGATGCGGTGGCCCCACCAGAGCTGGCGGGAAATGGTCCAGTCGTGGATGTTCTCCATCCAGTTGAAATAGGTCGACTCCCACGCCTGAGGGAGGATCTGGATGGTGCCGTCGCGCACGGCGTCGATGGCCGGCTTGGCCAGCGGCTCGATCTTCACGAACCACTGGCGGGAGATCATCGGCTCGATGTCGGTGTCGCACTTGCCGTGCACGCCGACGGAGTGCTGGTAGTCCTTCACCTCTTTGAGGAAGCCCTCGTCTTTCAGCCGCGCCACGACTTTCTTCCGCGCGTCGAAGCGGTCGAGCCCTTCGAAGTCGGCCCCGGCCTCGCGCGTCATGCGGCCAGTCTCGTCGATCACCTGCAGGCGCGGCAGGTTGTTGCGGTTGCCCGCCTCGTAGTCGCTGCGGTCGTGCGAGGGCGTCACCTTCACCACGCCCGTGCCGAACTCGGGATCGACCAGGATCGGGTCGGCGATGATCGGCACGCGCCGGTTCGCGATGGGCACGATGGCCTCGCGGCCGATCAGGTCCTTGTAGCGGTCATCGTCCGGATGGACGGCCAGGGCGGTGTCGCCCAGCATCGTTTCGGGACGGGTGGTGGCCACGGTCAGGCGGCGGTCCGTCCCTTCCACCGGATACTCGATGTAGTAGAGCTTCGCGCTCCGCTCGCGGTATTCGACCTCCACGTCGGAGATCGCGGTGCGGCAGTGCGGGCACCAGTTCACCATGGCCACGCCGCGGTAGATCAGGCCGTCGTTGTAGAGGGAGACGAAGACCTTGCGCACGGCGCGGGAGAGGCCCTCGTCCATGGTGAAGCGGAGGCGGGTCCAGTCGGCGGAGGCGCCGAGGCGCTTGAGCTGGTCGATGATCTGGTTGCCGTAGGACTCCTTCCACTCCCAGATCTTCTCCACGAACTTCTCGCGCCCGAGGTCGTGGCGATTGATGCCTTTCTGATGGAGGTCGCGCTCGACCACCATCTGCGTGGCGATGCCGGCGTGGTCGGTGCCGGGCAGCCAGAGCGTGTTGAAGCCGCTCATCCGCTTCCAGCGGACGATGATGTCCTGCAGCGTGTTCACCAGCGCGTGCCCGATGTGCAGCCGCCCGGTCACGTTCGGCGGCGGGATGACGATCGAGAACTTCGGCCGGTCCTTGTCCGCGACGGGCGTGAAGTACTGCCCCCGCTCCCAGTCCGCGTAGATGCGCTGCTCGAAATCTTTCGGCTCGTAACGCTTGGCGAGTTCTTCCTTCATGATTGAGGCGCGGATTATAAGGTTCGGAGTTGTCAGTTGTCGGTTGTCAGTTGTCGGTAAACTGCCGGTTCGAGCTACTGACAACCGACAACTCTGCTCATGATTCTCGGCATCGAAACCTCCTGCGATGAAACGTCCGTCGCGCTGCTCGAGCGCGACGGCAGCGTGCGCATCAACCTGATCGCCTCCCAGATCGAGCGGCATCAGCCGTTCGGCGGCGTGGTGCCGGAGATCGCCTCGCGCGAGCACCTGCAGCATCTGTTTCCGCTCGTCACCCGCGCCGTCGCCGATGCGGGCGCATCACTGGCCGATGTCGAGGTGATCGCGGTGACGGCCGGCCCCGGCCTGATCGGCGCGCTGCTGGTCGGCGTCGCCGGCGCGCAGGGCCTCAGCTACGGACTGGGCATCCCCATCGTGCCGGTCAATCACCTCGAGGGCCACATCTTCTCCCCCTATCTGCAGCAGGAAGGGCCGGCCGCGCCGCTGCCGGAGCGCTTCCTCTCCCTCGTGATCTCCGGCGGACACTCCTCGATCTACGACGTCCGCCGCGGCGAGCCGCGCATGCTCAACCGCACGCGCGACGACGCCATCGGCGAGACGTTCGACAAGGTCGCGAAGTTCGTCGGCCTGCCTTATCCCGGAGGGCCGCAGATCGAAAAGCACGCCCGTGCCGGCCGTCCCGATCCGGCGCGCTTTCCGTTCCCCGTGCCGCAGTTCAAGGACGAGTCGCTCGACTTCTCGTACTCCGGCATCAAGGCCGGCGCGATCCGCTTCGCCCGCGAGCACGACATCAATGTGGAGTCGTCTTCGCTGGCCGATTTCTGCGCCACGTTTCAGGACGCTTTGTTCGCCCAGCTCTTCGACCGGCTCGACACGTTGTGGTCGCGCGTGGACGAGCCGCGGCCGACGGAAGTCGCCATCGCCGGCGGCGTCGCCGCGAACGGCGTGCTGCGCGAGCGGATCCTGCAATGGGGCGAGCGGCGCGGCGTGGCCGTGCGGCTGCCGCAGAAGCGCTACTGCACCGACAACGCGGCGATGATCGCCTTCGCCGGCCTGCAGAAAAAGGACGGCGCGATCGATCCGCGGCGCGTCGTGGCGAGGTCGCGCGTGTCATCCTGAAGCCGCCAAGAAGAGAAAGGATCTCCTCGGCACTTGCGGGGAGATCCTTCGATTTCGCTCAGGATGACACTCGAAACCTTTTCCGGAGCGACCCGTCTGAATGGATGCGAAGAACGAACGAGACCCTCAAATCTCTCCTACTCTCCTGAAGTTGTAAGCCGCCGCCGACCTCCTCGGCGGCGGTCCTGTTTTCGGGCCTAGAATCGCGGCATGAAAATCGTGATTGCAGGCGGCAGCGGGTTTTTGGGCGAGCCGCTGGCTCGTCGGTTCGTGACCGGCGGCCATGACGTTGCCGTTCTGTCACGCAACCCCTCCAAGGTCCCGATCGGACGCGGCGTCGCCTGGGACGGCCGCTCCCTCGGCGCCTGGACGGCCGAGGTGGTTGCCGCGGAGGTGGTCATCAATCTGGCCGGCGAGAACATCGGCGACGGACGCTGGACCGCGGAGCGGAAGCGGCGCCTCATCAACAGCCGCCTCAACGCCACGCATGCGCTGGTCGAAGCGCTGAAGCAGAGCGACAAACATCCCACCTTCATCAGCGCCTCGGCCCTCGGCTACTACGGACCGCATGGCGACGAAGTGCTCGACGAGAGCGCGCCGCGCGGCGTCGGCTTCCTCGCCGAGCTCGTGGAGCGGTGGGAAGCGGCGGCGCGCGAGGCGGATGCGTTCACCCGGCTGGTCATCCCCCGCTTCGGCGTCGTGCTCGCGCGCGGCGGCGGCGCGCTCGGCAAGATGCTTCTGCCGTTCCGCTTCGGCGTCGGCGGTCCGATCGGCAGCGGCCGGCAGTGGATGTCGTGGGTCGATCGGGACGACGTTCTGCGGGCGCTCGCCTCGCTGATGGAGCGCGAGTCGGCGCACGGCGTCTACAACATCACCGCGCCCGATCCGGTGCGCAACCGCGACTTCGTCCACGCCCTGGGCCGCGCTCTGCATCGGCCGGCCGTGATGCCCGCTCCCGCTTTCGCCCTGCGCCTCGCGTTCGGGCAGATGGCCGAGGAGATCCTGCTGACCGGGCAGCGCGTGGTGCCGCGACGGTTGCTGGAGGAAGGCTTCACGTTCGAGTCGGCGGATCTGGAGGCGACGCTGCGCAGCATCATTCAGTAACCGCCTTCTTCACCTTCTCCGCCAGCGCGCGCGCCGCGGGTGTCGGATTGACGTGCTGCATCTCGGCCAGCAGCGTCTCGAATCCGCGCACGTCGCCGCGCACGAGACGGAGGATGGCCAGGTTCGCGTACGCGTCGAGGTCATTCGGAAAGTTCGCGATCTCGCGCCGATACGCCGCCTCCGCCTCCCCGGCGCGGTTCATCCGCGCCAGCGCGTCGCCCCGCACGAAGTCCGCGCGGTACAGATGCGTGGCACCCATCTCCTTCGCCCGTCGCTCCGCTCCGTCGACGCTCGCCAGCGCCTGCTGCAGCGCGCCCTGCTGCACCTGGATCTCGGCGAGCAGGAGCAGCGTCGACGGCTGCGGCGTGCCCGCCTGATTCGCGAGCTCGATCTCATGCGTCGCCGCCGCGAAGTCGCCGCGCTTGGTGGCGATCTTGGCCAGCAGCTCGTGCGCCTCGCGCGGCTCCAGCCGCATGC
>DASYMJ010000213.1:0-6199 GCA_036009105.1 Thermoanaerobaculia bacterium
CGTTTCGTGCCGGTCTGCTGGCGCACGTATTCGGTCTCGGTGTCGTACGACTCGTGCGATTCGACGCGATCGAGCTCCACCTCGATGCTGACCTCGGGTCTTCCGGAGTCCGCCAGCGTTCCGGAGCCCGAGAGGATGGCCTCGGTGATGTAGCGATTCAGCGTCTGCGCGTCATCGCGCGCATCGCTGCGATCGCTGGTCACGGTCACTTTGACGCGGCGCGCACCGGCATTCGTCGACGGCGGAATCGTGCGCGCCATCCGCACGGCCTTCTTGGCGAATCCGAATCCTTCGCGCCCGAGCGCGGGTACTGCGACGGCAGCTGCGAGCAGCACCGCGATGAGATGCCTTTTCATGGCCGGAAGAATGGACCTTCAGCGCCCGCGAATCAACCAGAGGACCAGCGCGACCGCGCCAAAGGCGGCCCACACCACCACCCACGCGGCGTGTGCCGATTCGAGCCAGTTCCACCCCGCCAGCGTGAAGGCCCAGAGACCGTAAATCAGGAGGAACACGCGGCGATGGCCGGCGTCGTCGTCGACACCCGCGGCGATGCTGGCGCCGAGGATGAGGGTGGGAACGAAGCCGAGAAGGAGGTTGAGGAAGATGGTCATCGATACCGCAGGTCGATGACCTTCCGCACCGCGTCCTTCGCGGCGCCGGGAAGGTTCTGCACGCGGGTCAGCACGTCGTTGAAGGCATGCGACTCGCCGCCGTGCTTGAAGCACTCGCCGCAGCGCGGGAGCTCGGAGAAATCGCGGCGCTCGAAGGCGGCCTGCATCTGCGCGAGGCGGTCGCCTTCGATGATCTCCTGCAGCGACTGCGTCTTCAAATCGCCCATCACCTGGTCGCCGTGCGCGTCGTAGCAGCAGTGCGTGACCCGGCCGTCGGCGAAGACCACCACCCAAGTGAAGAACGCCCCCTGCACGCAGCCGTAGAACTTGCCGTGCAGGTCGGTCTCCTCGTTCACGTCGAGCGCCTCGCACGTCTTCTCGATCACCCGCGCGTTGCGGTATTGCTTGAGATCGAAGAGCGTGCGGAAGTCATCGACCGTCTCGTCGAGGGTGAGGCGGGAGCGCATCTTCTGCAGCTCGATGCGCAGCGGCGCGCCCTTGGCCTGCTCGAGGAACCGCCGGGTGAGGTCGACCAGGCGGTCGAAGTCGCCCCCCGTGCGGAGCTGGGGATAGACCTTCGGGTTGATGGAGTCGATGCAGATGCGGATGCGCTTGAGGGGCGAGGCGAGCAGCTTCGCGCCCACCTCTTCGGTCAGCACCAGGCCGTTGGTGGAGAGCGAGGCCTCGGGGAAGAGGCGGATCGCGTCGTCGATGCGGGCGTAGAGCAGCGGCTCCCCCATCTCGTGCAGCCACTTGAGCTTGAGCCCCATGCCGTGGATCTCCCGCTCGGCCTTCTCGACGAGCGGCCACGGCATGTCCTCGTACGGGCGGCGCAGCACCGGCAGCGGGCACATGCCGCAGCGCAGGTTGCACTTGGAGGTGAGCTCGAGGCCGACCTTGAACCGTCTGGGGTTGAATTTCATCCGCCGCTCAGCAAGCGCCGGAACAGCGCCGCGTATTCCTCCCACGAGTACTTGCGCGCCGAGGCGGCGGCGTGTCGCTCCAACTGCTCGCGATCGCTCCGGGCGAAGAAGGCATCCACCGCACGAGCCAGCGCCGAGGGATCCTCGGGCGGGATGAGCATCCCGTTGCGGCCTTCCTCGATGATCTCCGGCAGGCCGCCGACGCGCGTGGCGATCACCGGCCGCGCGAAGTGAAACGCGGTGAGCGCCACGCCGCTCTGCGCCTCGATGCGGTACGGCGCGAGCACGACGTCCGCCGCGGCGAACCAGGTGGCGATCTCCGCGTCGGGAATGAAACGGAAGTCGAAGCGGACGTTCTTCGGCGCGAGCTTGCGGTATTCGTCCGCCGCGTTCCACCACGCCTCGCCCGCCACCAGCAGCGTGACATCGGCTTGCAGTTCGGGCCAAGCCTTCAGCGCGATGTCCAGCCCCTTGAACGGACGCACGTGGCCGAAGAAGAGCGCGAGATTGCCATCGGCGCCGATGATCTTGCGCGCCTCTGCGCGCGTGGGGATCGCGCCGCCCAGCTCGTGCACGGGCAGGAACGAGCGCACCACGCGGCGGCCGCGGGAGCGCTTCCACGCCTCGGCCGCCTCCGGCATGGCGTGCGTCACCAGGATCCGTCCCCGGCGCAGCACGATGTTCGTCAGCGCGCGCTTCCAGGCCGCCGGCTCCTTGTCCCCGATGTTGTGGCACTGCAGGATCACGCGCGTGCCGCGCCGCAGCAGCGCCATCATCACCCGGTACGGCAGCGCCCACACCCAGATCCACCAGACGAAGATCACCGCGTCGTACTGGCGCAGCCGCCAGCCGGCGCGGATCCAGGTCAGCGGATTCATCACATCGATGTCGAAGCGGGCCTCGGCGCGGGGGAGCGTGGGGTCGACGTCGTCGCCGCCGGGATAGAGGAAGCGCGGGTACTGGCGGCTGAACGAGAAGACATCGGCGCCGAGCCGCCTGGCCAGCTCGGTGGTGCAATAGGCGATGCCGGCGCGATACGGATGGACCGGCCCGACGATGGCGACGTTGCTCACGCGGCGCTGAGGAAGTTCACCACGGACGAGGCGAAGTACGTCCCCCAGGTGCGCCAGTCGAAGACGAGCGAGGAGGACATGAAGCAGGAGTGCGTGCAGTGGCACTCCTTCGCCTTGATGGAGGCGCGCTGCTTGTCCGCGGCCTCGGAGAACCAGAGCTTGGTGAAGTCGTAGCCGACGTCTTTGACGTTGCCCACCGCGTCGCGCAGCTCGCACATGCGCACTTCGCCGCGCGCGTCGAGCACGCCCGAGATGTAGCCGGCGTGGCAAGGCCGCACCTGCGTCTCCTGCTCCAGCACGGCGAGCTCCATCCGCCGCGAGTAGATCTTCACGAACTTGAGGAAGCTGTCGTAGTGCGCGTAGGTGGCCCAGTACTCTTCCAGCCGGGGCAGCACCTCGCGGTAACGCTGGGTGGTGATGGGCTGGATGTTCTTGTCCGGCTGGTCGCCGCGCAGCATCTCGAAGGAGTGGAAGGAGACGGCCGGGAAGTCGTGCTTGACGCCGATGAACATCTCCTCGAGGTCGTCGGCGTTGTAGGTGCACAGGCAGGTGTGCACGTTGACGGTGAGGTTGCCGTACTTTTCGCGCAGGGGCATCAGCGCGGCGTACGTCTTCTTGGCCCGCTCGTAGTTGCCCGGCACGCCGCGGATCCAGTCGTGCTTCTCGCCGATGTGATCGATGGAGAGGTTGACCACGATCTGCGTGTCGGGGCACTTCTGCAGCGCCGCCTCGGTGGAGCGTGCGATGAGGTCGCTCGCGATGGCGCCGGTGGGGATGGTGATCTGCTTGGTGTGGTTCTGCTTCGCCAGCGTCTCGCAGACTTCCGGGAGGTCGCGGCGCAGGAACGGCTCGCCGCCGCTCATCACCACGAAGAGCAGGTCGCCCAGGGTGCTGAGGGTCTGCTGCAACTCGGCCAGGGAGAGCTCGTGCTCCTTGTTCTTGCGCAGCTGCTCCCAGTTGAAGCAGGTGCGGCAGAACGAGTTGCAGTCATAGGTCAGGCCGATGATGAGGTAGACCGGCTTCATCCCCCGCTTGTCCACGAGGTACCGGAGGTACTGCAGTTTGTCGGTGAACTTCATCCGTGGGGCCTGAACCCTCCTGCTGTACCGCGTAATCCCGGTGTCATCCCGAAGCGCGACGGACGCCGAAGGATCCGTACCTTCACGCACCGCGCGAGTTCGGTGCGGATCCTTCGATCTCTGCGGGTCTCAGGATGACACGAGGCGCGCGTCGAGGGTGATGTTCCCCACCGCCGCCAACGCCTTGGAGATGGGGCAATTCTCCTTCGCCCCCTTCGCCGTCTGCTGGAACTCTTCCTCGCTGATGCCGGGGATCTCCGCCTCGCAGTCGAGGTCGATCCGCGTGATGCCGAACCCCTCGCCCACCTTCTCCAGATGGACGGCCGCCGTCGTATGGATGCGCGTCGGCTGGTGGCCGGCCTTTCCGAGCGCCGCGGAGAGGGCCATGGAGAAGCACCCCGCGTGCGCCGCGCCGATCAGCTCCTCAGGATTCGTCCCCGGCGCCCCTTCGAAGCGCGTGCCGAAGGAGTAGCTCCCCTCGAACGCGCCGCTGCCGAGCCTGATGGTCCCCTTCCCCTCGCGCAGCGATCCGTTCCATTCCGCTTCCGCTTTCCGTGTGGGCATGTGTGCGTGTTCCTCCTCGGCGGATGATAGTGGTTGTCGGTTGTCGGTTGGCGGTTATCCGTAGGGACCGACAACCGACAACTGACAACCGATCACTGCCTCATCTCCTCTGCACGAGATTGAACGTGTTCCCGTAAAGGTCGCGGAACACGGCGGAGGTGCCCCACGGCATCTCGCTGGGCGGGGTGGGAAACTCGACGCCTTTTGCGCTCAGGCTCTCGTAGTCGCCGCGGCAGTCATCCGTATCGATGACCCACGCCGTCCCCTTGCCGACCAGCGGCAGGCGCTCCTCCTCCGGCTTCTGGAGCACGACTTCCAGGTCGTCGCCGGGCGCGGCGATGGTCAACCAGCGCATGCCGGGGCCGAACGCCTCGTCGGACTTCCTGGTGAAGCCGAGCTTCTCCGTGTACCAGCGCAGCGCCTCGTCCTGATCCTTCACCAATACGGTCACGTGCGAGAACTTCTTCAGCATCTTTCCTCCTCCTGCTACAGCCCGGCGATGAGGCCGGGCAGCACCTGATGCAGCTTCTTCTTCCAGCCGGCGCCGAGGATGAAGCTGAGCATGATCCCGCGCATGCCGCCGAAGCCTCGATGCTCCAGCGTGAGGCGGGTCCCGCCGCCGACCGGCGTCAGGGTGAAGACCACGAGCGACTCGCCCCAGGAGCCCTGCCAGGTGTAGGCGAGCCGGCGCGGCGGATCGACTTCGGTGACGCGGCAGTCGACGATGCCGTTCCAGCCGGGCTGCGGCGTGGTGCGGAACTGGAACTGGTGGCCGACCTCCGGCTTCATGTCGTTCGGCATGAGCCAGCGGCCGAGGATCTCGGGGTCGGCGATGGCGCGCCACACTTTCTCGGGCGGATGGGCGTAGGTCATCTCCAGCTTCACGTCACGCTTCATTCAGCTCTCCTCAATCCTTTTTCAGCTGCTCGCCGAGGGAGGTGAGGCGCCGGCGCCAGAAGGCTTCCACGCTGCGCGTCACCCACTTGTTGATCTCTCCCAACTGCTCCGGCTCGAGCCGGTACACGCGCTGCCTCCCCTGCCGCTCCTCGGAGACGAGGCCGGCCAGCCGCAGCACGCGCAGGTGCTGCGAGATGGCGGAGAGCGTGACTTCGAATGCGTCCGCCAGCTCGCCGACCGTCCGGTCCCCCTCCCCCAGCATCTCCAGGAGCTGCCGCCGGGTCGGATCGGCGATGGCCTGGAAGACGCTCGGCACGAATGCCTCCCGCCTCATGCACTTAGTGTAGCAATTGCTAAAGTGTCAATCAAGAGACATTCGACAATACGGGTACAATGCCGCCATGGTCCGCCGGCCTCTCCTTCTCCTGCTCAGTCTCTGTCTGTCCGCCGCCGCGCTCGCGCAGCCGGCGCCGCGGACGCCCGCCGCCAAGGCGCCGAGCTTCCGCGATGAGTTCCTGGGCGATCTGGATGAGGTGCAGAAGAAGATCGTCGACCTCGCCAATGCGGTCCCGGCGGACAAGTACTCCTGGCGGCCGGCCGAGGGGGTGCGCTCGGTGAGCGAGGTCTTCACGCACATCGCCGGCGGCAACTACTACCTGGCCACCTTCCTCGGCGTGCCGCCTCCGGCGGAGATGCCGAAGGAGATCGAGAAGATCACGGAGAAGAAGAAGGTGCTGGCCGAGCTGCAGAAGTCGTTCGACCACGTGCGCTCGATCATCAAGAGCGACCCGGATTTCGAGCGGACGGTGAAGCTCTACGGCAACGACACCTCCCGCCGCAACGTGTACATGATGATGCTCAACCACCTGCACGAGCACCTCGGCCAGTCGGTGGCCTACGCCCGGATGAACGGCATCGTCCCCCCCTGGAGCGCGACCGACACCGTGCCCGTCCCCCCCACCCCCGCCCCGTCTCGTGGTGCCAGCAGCCCGCATAAACTGCGGCGGGGGTGAAAACGTAGGGCCGGCTCTCAGCCGGCCCAGCTATCC
>DASYMJ010000214.1:0-7630 GCA_036009105.1 Thermoanaerobaculia bacterium
GAGTCGAGGTCGAGCAGGTTGTTGTACGACAGCTCTTTCCCCTGCAACTGCTCGAACGGGCGCTGGCCGGCTTCGACGTAGAAGCCCGCCGTCTGGTGCGGGTTCTCGCCGTAGCGGAGGTCCTGGAACTTTTCGAGGTCGAGACGCAGGCCGTCCGACCTGGAGAGGAAGCGCGCGATGGTTGCGTCGTAGGCGGACGTCTTCTCGAATACGGCCGTGGCGGCTCGCAGTCGAAAGGCGTCGGTCACCTCTCCCGCGGCAAATTCGCGGAGGAACGGGTCGTACAAGGACGGATCGCACAAAGGCAGCACGTGCTTGTGGTTCTTCGCCGCGGCGCGGAGCATGGACGGCCCGCCGATGTCGATCTGCTCGATCGCGTCGTCGATCGTCACCCCCTCCCGAGCGATGGTCTGCTCGAACGGGTAGAGGTTCACTACCACGAGGTCGATGGGCGGGATGCCGAGCCGTTCGACATCAGACAGATGCGAAGCATTCGAGCGGTCGTGCAGGATGGCCCCGAACACCTTCGGCGTCAGCGTCTTCACCCGCCCGCCGAGGATCTCGGGGGCGCCGGACCAGGTGGCGATCGGGGTTACGGGGATGCCGGCGTCGGCCAGGTGCTTCGCGGTGCCGCCGGTGGAGAGCAGCTCCACCCCGCGCCCCGCGAGGGCGCGCGCCAGTTCGAGGATGCCGCTCTTGTCGGAGACGGAGAGGATGGCCCGTTCAATTCGCATTCACGACCAGGTTGCCGCTGCGCATGGCGGCGGCGCCGCGGACGTCGCCGCCGGCCTCGCGCCAGATGTAGTAGTAGAGGTTCACCAGGTCCGTCACCGCGTGCGAGTAGCAGACCGCCGCCACGCCGAACGCGGTGGAGCGGTCGTCGAACTCCGCGCTCGTCCGCCGCTCGCCGGCGCGAAAGTACTCCTCGCTCATCAGCGGGTAGAAGCGCGACGTGCGGGCGAACGTCTTGTCGAGATACGGCCCGATGCGGAAGTCGGCGTCGAGGCCATAGAACACCGTCGCGAACTTCGGCATGCGCCGCTCGAAGTACTGCTCGAAATCGTTGTGAGACTCGTCCAGCCGCGGATCGTCATTGGCGATGTGGAACGGATTGTTCGCGTCGGAGACGAGATGGGCAAGGACGCCGAGGCGCTCCACCACTCGCGGCATCGGCTCGCCTTTGCGGATCATGGCGATCGACTGCGCGGTCTCCCGCTCGATCCGTTCCCGCAGCTTCCCCTGCCGGGACAGCACGAAGTAGTGATGCGAGTCCGCTCCTTCGTCCGCCTCGGCCCGCTGCAGGCCGAGCTTGTAGTCGGAGTCGAAGTGGTCGAGGAGGAGGCGGAGATCGGTAGGGGCCAGCTGCGCGCTCTTCTTGGCGATCCGCTCGTCGGAGGCGCGCGTCCAGGCGAACGCGGAAAGGGGCAGGAAGAGGAGCAGCGCGAGGAGGCGTTTCATCGGCGTCGCTATGGTAGCAGCGCTCGAACGCCATCTGCAGTTGCTCCACGCCTGCCGGGCCTGCCCGAACGTGCGCGGCCTGCCGGTCACCGGCGCCGTGGCGGGCGCGCGCGTGATGCTGGTCGGCCAGGCGCCCGGCCCGCATGAGGCCGATTCCCGCCGCCCCTTCGCCTACACCGCCGGCAAGCGCCTCTTCACCTGGTTCCGCGACCACCTCGGCATCTCCGAAGACGACTTCCGGCGCACGATTCACATCGGCGCGGTCATCCGCTGCTTCCCCGGCCGCGATCCGAAAGCAGGCGGGGACCGCGTCCCCGATGCGGAGGAGATCGCGCGCTGCGGCGAGCATCTCGACCGCGAGCTGCGCATCCTTCGCCCTCAGCTCGTCATCGCGGTGGGCACGCTCGCATCGGCGCAGCTCCTCGGCATCAGCCAGCTGAAGGACGCGGTCGGCGTGCTGCATCGCGCCAAACGCGCCGGCCACTCATTCGACGTGGTCGTGCTGCCCCATCCTTCCGGCCGCTCCACCTGGCTGAACAAGCCGGAGAACGCGGCGCTGCTGCAGCAGTCGTTGCGGCTGATCGGGGAGCACGCCGCGTTCAAACGCGTGTGAACGCGTCCCGGGTCAGGTTCTCGTGGCCGCTCTCCGTCACCACGACGTCGTCCTCGATGCGGATGCCGCCGAATTTGCGGAAGCGATCCACCTTCTCCCAGTTCACGTACTGGGACGCCTCGCTCTTCTGCAGGTCGGCCAGCAGCGGATCGATGAAGTAGAGGCCGGGCTCGATGGTGAAGACGTGCGTCGGCTCCACGACCCGGGTGAGGCGGAGGTAGGGATGCCCCTCCGGCTTGTCGATCGTCTTGCCGCTCTTGTCCAGCATGAAGCCGCCCACGTCGTGCACCTGCAGGCCGATGAAGTGGCCCACGCCGTGGGGAAGGAACGCGCTGCTGATGCGCTGCTGCACGATGCCGTCCGCGTCGAGCCCGCGCACGAACTCGAAGTCGGCCAGGATCTGCGCCACCTTGCGATGGGCGAGCAGGTGCAGGTCGGGATAGTTCAGCCCCGGCCGCACCTCGGCCACGAGCGACTGCTGCATCGCGTCCATGGAGTCGATCAGCTGCTGGAACTCGTCGTGGTCTTTCGAATAGGTGCGGGTGATGTCCGAGGCGTAGCCGAAGAACTGCGCGCCGGCGTCGATGAGAAAGGAGTGGCGGCGGGTGGGATCGATGCGCTGCCGGTCGTGCTGGTAGTAGTGCAGCACGGAGGCGTGCTCGTTGAGCGCGATGATGTTCCCGTACGGCAGCTCCTCCTCGGTGTGGCTCGCCGCGCGGAGGTAGGCGAGGTGGATCTCGTACTCCGACTCGCCGGCCCGGAAGGCGCGCTCCGCGGCGCGATGCCCGCGCGCGCCGAGCTCGTTCGCCCGGCGCATGCACTCGATCTCGTACTCCGTCTTCCAGGCCCGGAGGAAGTGCAGGTGATGCATCAGCGCCTCCGGGTTGTTGCCCTCGCCGTGATACTCGCTGATGACCGCCGTCCGCCCGCCCTTGGGGAAGTACTGTTTCGCGTCGGTGGGGTTGGGGATGATGTGGATGTCGAAGTGCTCCGTCCAGAAGCCGCTCGGCGTCTCGGCCGGCTTGTGCCAGTAATCGACCGGCTGCCAGTAGACGAGTTGCGGCCGCTCGCCGGGCGTGTAGATGAGGAAGCAGTGCGGGTTGTCGACCACCGGGACCCAGGCCTTGAAGTGCGGGTTGACCTTGAACGGATAGGGCATGTCGTCGAGGAACATGTAACGCTGCTCGCCGGCATAGATCACCACGTGATCGAACCCGCTCTCGCCCAGGGCGAGGTCATGCCGCTCGCGGACGGTGCGGAGGTGGTCGGTGTAAAGCTGTGCAAGGTCGGCCATGGCGGGGGAGGATAGCGCTAGCCCCTTCCGGTGTCATCCTGAGGCGCGAAGACGCCCGAAGGATCTCCTCGCAAGCGCCGGGGGATCCTTCGGCCTCTTCGGGCCTCAGGATGACAGGCATCACTGCAGCAGCGCCTGAAACGCCGCATCGGCGCGCAGTGCGTCGAGATCCTTGTCCCCCGAGGCTTGCTTCTTCAGCTTCGGGTTGAGGCGGAGCGCTTTCTCCAGCGCCTGCAGCGATTCCACGCGCCTGCCGGCGGCGAGGCGGATCACGGCTAGGTCGTAGAGCAGTTCCGGGTTCTCCGGCGCCAGCTTCGCTGCCCGTTCCTGCGCCTCGAGGGCGGCGGGGAAGCGCTGCTGGCGGAAGGCGGTCCAGCCTTCGTTCCAGGCGTAGTTCATCTCCGCGTAATCCAGCAGCCGGCCCAGCTCCTGAAACGGCTGGGGGTGATCGTCCACCCGGATGTCGATGGCGCGGTCGCTCAAGCCGTTGAAGCCGGCGTGCTCCTTCACCACCAGCAGCGCCGCCGACTGCCGGCCGCGCGAGTCGCCGCCCGCCGCGTCGCCGGCGAGCAGGGCCGCGTACATCCGGTGAGCGAGCGTGCCTTCCGTTTCGAGGAATGTCTTCTCCAGCGCGATGACCACCGCCTCGCCGGCCAGGATGTTCCCCTGCACGGCGTAGTTCGGACCGCTCCGGCCGCCCGCCCACGCGTTGGCCGCCGGGCCGGTGTACGAGACCGACGAGCCGTCCGCGGCGACGATGCCCACCTGCCGCCCCTTCGTGTCCACATCGGTGCGGAGCAGCACCTGCAGCGTCTCCTGCGCCGTCGCGCCGCGGGCCAGCAGCTCCAGGCCGCGCGGGCCGTACGTCACGTTCGCGTTGGCCTGCGTCGCCACCGCGCCCGCCCCCGCCTGGGCAAACGGCACCACGCTCCCCACGCTGAAAAAACGGGAGGCGACGGCCACGCCCAGCTCGCCCGTGCGCGGGTCGCGCGCGACGATGGAGAACGTGGCGACCTCGCGGGCCTGCATCGGAATCGCGAACAGGATGAAGAAAAGTGCGAGACGGATGCGCATCGCGCGATTCTACAATCGCGCACGTTGCATTCGCTGGCCCTCGTCCTGATCCTCGTCGCCGCGTTCGTGCACGTGATCCCGCACGCCGCGATCAAAGGCGCCGCCGACCGCACCGCGTTCGTCTGGTGGATGCTGGCCGGCACGGTGGTCCTCTACGCGCCGTCCGTCTTCCTCGATCGGATGCCCTCGCCGCGCGCCTGGCTCTTCATCCTGGCCAGCGGCGTGATGGAAGTGCTCTACCTCTTCGCCATCAGCCGCGCGTATGCCACCGGCGACCTCTCCGTGGCCTATCCGCTGGCCCGCGGCTCCGCGCCGCTGTTCCTGATCGTCTTCTCGCTCTTCGTCCTGCGCGAGCCGCTCACGCCGGCCGGCGTCTGCGGCGTGATGCTCATCGCGGCGGGCGTCTACCTCGTCGGCGGCGGCCATCTCGTCCGTCCGCACCACCTCTTCTGGCCGCTCGCCGCGGGCGTCACCACCGCCACCTACACCACCATCGACAAGCTCGGCGTCCGGCTGGTGCATCCGTTCCTCTACATCTACCTGGTGCTGGTGGTGGGCCTGATCGGCTACACGCCGCTGGTCCTGCTCCACTCCGGCGCGGCCGGCCTGCGCCGCACCTTCGACGCGAAGCGCGTCCTGCTCGGCGCCCTGACCATGCCGCTCGCCTATGCTCTCGTCCTGGTGGCCATGCGCCTGGGCATGCTGGCCAGCTACGCCGGCTCGGTCCGCGAGGTGAGCGTGATCGTCGCCTCGGGTGTGGGGGCGGTGGCGTTCGGCGAGAAGGTGACCGCCGCCCGCATCGCCGGCGCCGCCGCGATCCTGGGCGGGGTGGGGATGATCGCGCTCAGTGGGTGAGAAAACAAAACCCGCCGACCCCAGGTGGGATTATCGGCGGGCTTTCTGACTTCGCGCGATGTACCGGGAGTGCACAATGCGACGGGCATGCCAGCTCAAACCCAGGCCCCTTCCAGCAGCTGATCGATGGAGAACATCCGCTCCTCTCCGTTCGCGGCGCGGAACACGGAGTGATACCAGCCGCGCACGGCCACGGGCGTCAACAGCTCGCCGTCCAGGCGGATCTGCTTGCGGCTGCCGAGGTTGAGGAAGACCTGCTCGTAGGCGGAGCGGGCGAGGCGGGGGGAGGGGGCCGGATCGGCGGAGGCGCGGCGGTCGGCGTAGCGGCGGGCGCGGGTGCGGCGCTCGGTCTGCTCGCCGGACCAGGGGGGAGCGAGCTTCTCTTCCAGGTCGCGGCGGCGGCGGCGCGGCTCCACCTCGTCCGCGAGCTCGGCGCGGCGCGCCTCGCGGGCGGCCACGTGCGCGCGCAGCTCGTCCGAGTCCTGCATCAGGCCGGCGAAGTTCTCCAGCTCGGGGAGCACGGAGCCCCAGCGGGTGGCGCGACCGACGTCGTCGTATGCGGCCGGGCGGTCGGCCAGGTCGAGCAGCGACGGCGTCTCGCCGCGCAGCACGGAGAAGAGCAGGCGATAGGAGAACGGATCGGCGAGCGTGCGGATGGAATCGCGGAACGCCATGGCGATGGCCAGCGCTACGTCGCGCAGTGACGCGATGCCGCCGCCGCGCAGCTTCCAGTCCGGCGCGTCGATGTCGCCCGTGAACGGGCTGGTCGGGAAATGATAGTCCTTGGCCACCCAGCCCTTGCGCGTGGCGTGCTTGCCGGGATGGAGCTCGGCCAGCTGCGGGACTTGCCGCCCGTCGAGCTCCTCCAGCCGGTAGGACGGCCAGCTGATGACCTCCCGCGCGATGCCGACGATGAGCGCGGTGGTGGCGGCCATGAGGCCCGGATCGGGAGTGAAGTCGAGCGTGATCTCGATGCGGTCGCGCCGCGGGCGGACGCCGATGCCGGTGGAGCGCCGGTTCGCGCCGGCCACGATCACCGGCACGGGCAGCAGGTGCACCAGCAGGACGGCCAGCTTCTGGATGGTCCGGTCGCTGCTCCGCTCCTCGCGCGGCAGCTCGAAGGAGATGTTGGTGTGGCAGCTGAAGGCGCGCAGAGCGATGCGGCGGCCGGCGCGTCTCTCCCACTTGTCGAGGTGATCGCGCACGAAGCCCACCTGCTCCCACAGGCTGCGCACCGCGCGCGCCGTGCACTGCGGGGCGATCTCGATGACCGGCGTCACCACCTCGATCACGCCGCCGTCGAAATAGACCGCGCCGCCGGTCGGCAGCTGCGACGATTTGTTCGTCCGCTTGAGCAGCGGCACGTCGATGAAGGCCTCCGGCGTTTTCCAGAGCTCCTCGGGCACGACTTCCTTGCCGTCCACGAACGGCTGGAACTCCGCCTCGAGGCCGATCACCGGCATGGCGAGCTCATTGCGGTAGGGGAAGCGAGGATCGTATCCGACTGTCACCAGGTGGCACTCCCTGAGCAACAATCGCGCCGTACAGATGAACACGCGACCCATCCCCACGACCGGCGAACAACTCCCCGTCATTGGCCTCGGCACCTGGCAGACCTTCGACGTCCCGGGCCCGGCCGCGCCGCGCCTGGCCGAGGTGCTGCGGCCGTTTGCCGGGGCGGGCGGCAAGGTCATCGATACCTCGCCGATGTACGGCAAGGCGGAGGAGCGGGTGGGCGAGGGGCGGGAGCACGTGCCCGGCGCGTTCCTGGCCACGAAGGTGTGGACGTCCGGACGCGACCACGGCATCGAGCAGATGAGGCGCTCCATGCACCTGCTGCGCGCCGAAGTCGTCGACCTGATGCAGATCCATAACCTGCTCGACTGGCGCACCCATCTCCGCACCTTGCGGGAGTGGAAGGAGGCCGGCCGCTTCCGCTACATCGGGATCACGCACTACCAGGCCAGCGCGTTCCCGAAGCTGGAGGAGATCCTCAGCCACGAGGAGCTCGACTTCGTGCAACTGCCGCTGTCGGTCGAATTGCCGGATGCGGAGACCTCGCTCCTGCCGCTCTGCCAGTCGCGCCGGGTGGCGGTGCTGGTGAACCGGCCGTTCGAAGACGGCAAAATGTTTGAGACAGTGAACGGTAGGCCGCTGCCGCCTTGGGCCGCAGATATCGACTGCACGAGCTGGGGCCAGATTTTCCTGAAGTATGTGCTGGCGCACCCCGCCGTCACTTGCGCGATTCCTGCCACAGGAAAGCTAAAGCACTTGCAGGACAATCTCGCCGCAGGCCGCGGACGCCTGCCGGACGAAAAGATTCGCAAGCAGATCGT
>DASYMJ010000215.1:0-35418 GCA_036009105.1 Thermoanaerobaculia bacterium
GAGCCGGAGAAACATGTCAGCGACAGCGCGATGTCGGCCGGCGTCGATCCCATCCACCACCTCCGCCTCTTCTCCAACTTCCTCACCCCGCGGAAAGGCCTGCTCAGCGCCGACACGTGGCGCGCCGTCGCCGTCATCGGCCGGAACCTGGTCCTGACCTGGCTGGTCCTGCTGCCGATGATGCTCGTGGCGATCATGGCCGGGCAGTCGTACTTTGCGTTGAACCCCATCACCGCCCAGGGCTTCACTCACCGCGCCGATCTCCATCGCGACGTCGCGCCGGCCGCCACCGATGACAGCAACCTCGCCGCGAGCGCCGCCCCCGAGCCGGTCCACGCAAACGAATTGCGCAAGCGGCTCTTCGTCGCCCTGGCCATCCCGCTCCTTTTCGTGATCGGCATCGTCTTCTGCGTCACCCTCTGGATGCTGGCCAACCGCAAATGCTGGCATCTGCGCGAGATCGTCCTGGTCAGCCTGAGCGGCGCCGGCTTCGCGGCCCTCACCTGGCTCCTGCTCGTGGTCACCGAGCGCATCCGGCCGGACGAGTCGTATCCGCCGGCCCTGGTCTGGGAAGCGCTGGCCGCGATCTGCCTGCTCTACGCCGTCTTCTTCGTCATCGTGGTGGCGTACCACCGGCGCAAGCACGGCGCGAAACAGGGCGACACCGACTATTGGAAAAACGTCCTGGTGCGGATCCAGACCGGCCTGACCATGTACGCCGTCTTCGTCTCGGCCATCCTCCTCTTCGCCGGCTTCGGCCACGAGCTGATCGATTACCTCCTCTACGACACCACCGTGCAGCAGAGCATCACCTCCGCCATCGTGCGCGGCGGGGGCTGGACCGGCATCCTGATGACGCTCGCCGGCGCGGTCTACACCGCCCTCAAAGGCTCTCCGACCGGCGGCGACGACAAGCGCCACGACGCCAAGCCGTCGCTGCTCAACCGGCTGATCTTCGCCGTCGTCCCCATCGCCCTGCTTCTCGTGCTGGGCATGGTGCTGGCGTGGATCGGCCACCGCCTCTACACCACCGTCTACGACCAGGTTGCGGACATCCGGCTCATCGGCATCGGCGCCATCGTCTCCGCCTTTCTCTTCCTCGCCTTCGCCCTTTACGAGTTCCGGCCGCCCTCGCGCCTGCAGATGCTGGGGCTGACCGTCATCTGGCTGCTCATCGCGGTCGGCGTGCAGTTGCTGCCCGAGGAGGTGCTGCGCGATCACCTCATCGCCATCGCCGCCGGCTGCGGCGCGTTTCTCCTGCTGGCCATGGGCGCGCGCGGATTGCACGGGCGGCGCAGCGTGGTCGCCGTCGTGGTCTCCGCCGCGGCCGGCCTCGCCGTGGCGTGGGCGGCCGGGCGCTGGCTGCAGGGCGGCGCGCAGCTCGACATCGGCGTGCTGCCGCGCCTCGTGGTGGCCGGCTTCGGCCTCTCCGTCACGCTCTTCCTCTTCGAGCTGATCTGGGGCGAAGGGGAGAACGTCCGTTCCTACGCACTGATGGCCATCGGCTTCGCCATCTTCGGCCTGATGGCCGTCGCCGCCTGCCTGCCGCTGCCGCATTCGCTGCGCGCGCTGGCCATGCTCGGCGTCATCGCCACCCTGCTCGGCTGGATCCTCTCCCTCGGCTGGCTGGCCGATCCGAATGCGCTGACCATCCACGGCTTCTACAAGTCGCGCCTGGTGCGGGCCTACATGGGCGCCTCGAATTTCGCGCGCGGACAGGCGCACGCCTCGGAGATCACCGACGCCGTGCCGGGGGACGACGTGCCGCTGGTCGCGCTGGCGAACTGCAGGCAGGGCGCCCCCTATCACCTCATCAACACGACGCTGAACCTGGTCGGCGGCCAGGACCTGGCCACCGCGCAGCGCTCCTCCGACTACTTCGTGATGTCGAAGCTCTATTGCGGCTCGCTGCGCACCGGCTATCGCCCCACCGAGCAGTACATGTGCGGCGCGATGTCCCTCGGCACCGCGGTTTCGGTCTCCGGCGCCGCGGCCAGCCCGAACATGGGCGGGCAGACCCCGTCCGCCGCGCTGGCCATGCTCCTCACCCTCTTCAACGTCCGCCTCGGCTACTGGGCGCCGACGCCGAACAAGTCCTACTGGCGCAGCGCCGCGGCCCGCCTCTGGCCGGTCTATACCTTTCAGGAGCTGCTCTCCCAGACCACCGACCTTCTCCCCTTCTGCTACCTCACGGACGGCGGCCACTTCGACAACAGCGGGGTCTACTCGCTGATCGAGCGCGGATGCCGCTACATCCTCTTCGCCGACTGCGGCGCCGATCCGACGCCCTGCTTCACCGACCTGGGCGACCTGATCCGCAAGGTGCGCATCGACTTCGGCACCGAGATCAGGATCGACCTGTCGAACTTCCATCCCCAGTTCTCCACGCACTTCATCGTGGGCGACATCCGCTACTCCGACGAGCACGCCAAGAGCCTCGGCCTGTCCGATGGGGAGCGCGTCGGCAAGCTCGTGGTGGTGAAGCCGAACCTCGCCCTCGACCCGGAGCTGACCGTGGACGTGCGCCAGTACGGCTTCGAGAACTCCGCCTTCCCGCAGCAGACGACGGCCGACCAGTGGTACGACGAGGCGCAGTTCGAGAGCTATCGCCGGCTCGGCTACACCTCCGGCAACCTGGCGGCGAAGCATCTCGATGGTGCCCGGCCGCAGAACGCGGGCGAGTTCTTCGAGCCGCTATGAGCGCGCCTTGGCCAGCGCGCCGACGGCCGACAGCGGGCGCCCGCGCGTGAAGCGCGAGTAGCCGCTGAGCGCCCCCTCTCCCCGCGCGGCGGGAAGAGGGGGGCCGGAGGCCGGGTGAGGGCCTATTGCCGCGCGTCCTTGAGGAACTGCTGGAAATCGTCCGACTGCTGCAGGAGCTGCGCGCCGGCGGTCATCAGGTCCTGCAGTTGCGGGCCGGTGATCGAGAAGTTCGTGCCGATGTCGTTCAGGCGCTTGCGCAGCTCCGCGTCTTTCACCGAGGAGAAGCCGATCACGACCGGGTAATAGGTGGGGTGCTTCTGGCCGGCGCCGGGGATCTTCACCTCCGGGCAGTTGGCGCGGGCGGCGTCCTGACACTGATCGGGCAGCGCGTCGCGCAGCGTGTTGACGGCGAACGTGGTGCGCAGCAGGTTGAGCGTGTCGAACGAGTAGTTGCCGAGGGGTGTGTTCGCCACCGTGCTGAATGTGGCGATCGTGCCGGGGTTCGTCTCCACCTTGTCGAAGCGGAGCAGGCTCTCCGTCCCCGCGGCCACGGTGATCACCAGCAGCCGGCGGATGTCTCCGCGGTTGATGTCCGGCAGGAGGGTAAAGCCGCGCGCCGCGCCGTCGGGGCCCGGCGCCTGGAGGGTGTCGCTGGAGATCACCGCGTGCAGCGGCCCGCGCAGGCCGATGTTGTCCGCGATGCCGCCATCCATCAGGTGGAGGTAGCTCCGCTCCCGGTTGAGGTACTGCAGCAGCTCGGTGGAGAAGCGGAAACGCTCCGGGTTGACGTCCGCATCATCGCGCGCGTTCGCCACCCAGGGCGGCGTGGCGTAGCCGCAGCCCTCCGACGTGTAGTTCTTCACCACCATCGGCGTGAGCAGGCCGGGGAAGGCGGACGACGCCGCGACGGCGCGCGAGACGTGCACCTGGGACAGATCGGAGCAGATCGGATCGAACTGGTCCTGCGTCCATTCGAAGCGCGAGCCGAGGTCGAGCTCCGTGGAGTTGGCGACGATCAGCGGGCGGCCGGCCTGCTGCTGCGTGGCGAGCAGCTCGGCGAAGGTCTTGTCGTCGAAAAGCACCTTGTCATAAACCTCGGCGGCGAGGTCGATGCGGGAGAAGTGCGGCGAGAGGAGGCGGAACCAGCTCTTCGGATTGAGGAACGCGGTGCGGAAGAGCAGGCCCTGGATGTCCTGCTTGAGGAAGCGGTCCTCGAAGGAGGCAAAGCCTTCCCGGCCGTGCAGGCCGTAGTACATGGAGGTGAAGCTGCCGCCGGAGACGGAGGAGATCACGTCGACGTGATCGAGGACGGAGGAGCCGTCCGGGAGCCTGGTCTTGTCCAGCTCGCGCAGGACGCCGTATGCGAAGCCGGCCGCGCGCGAGCCGCCGCCGCTGAAGGTGAGGATGATGAACGTGCCGTCCTTGCGCGGCAGCCGGACGTTCGAGTAGCGGTAGCCGCCGCCGGTGCGGTCCAGCTTCGGGTTGACCGGATAGTGGGCGCAGGCGGCGAGGAGCAGGAGGGTGACGGCGAAGAGTCGGCGCACCATCACACCTGCTCGAAATGGATGTTCTTCGGCGCGAGCGGACTTGTTCCCGCCACCCGGGTCCGCACGCTCTCCGGCGTACAGCCGCCGCCGGAGATGGAGAAGGTGTGAGTCCCGGTCTCGACGGTCAGCAGCTCGTTCGTGCGGCCGCAGCGGGCGCCGTCGACGAGGACATCGCGCTGACCGGGGAAGAGAACGCGTACGGATTCGCTCATGACAAGGAGAGCGCCGAAGAGGCTGCTTCCCTACCCAGTCAGGACGAAGACGCGCGGAATAGCACCACCAGGACGCCCAGGCCGATCAGGATGAGGATGAGCGGGACGACCATGCCCCGTCCTTTTTGCGGGATGGTGGGGGCGACCGGTTCCACCGTGTCGGTGGCGGTAGCCGCAACCGCGGTGTCGGTGATGGCGGGGGCCGTGGTGGCCGTCGTCTCCGTCGGCGGGGCGGTGGTGGTGGCCGACGCGGTGGTCGCCGTGGTCTCCGTAGCCGGAGGCGGCAGGGGGACGGGCGCGGGGGCCGGCGCAGGCGTCGCGGGCAGCGGAGCCGGCGCAGGCGCGGATGTGCGGGGGGCGGGGGCCGGCCCGGGGGCCGGGGTGGACGTGCGGGGTGCGGGCGGGCGGGGGGCGGGCGCCGGTGCGGGGGCCGGGGTGGACGTGCGGGGGGCGGGCGTGCGGGGGGCGGGCGCCAGTGCGGGGCTGCGGCGGACAATCGCGGGGGCGGGGGCGGGTGTGCGGGAAGTATGTCCGGCGACATGCACGACATCCCTCCGCGGCTGCGGCGTATGCGTCGTCCGCCGGCTCGCCGCCCGCTGCTCGCCGCTCGCCGCCGTCGCCGGCTTCACCGTGGTCAGCGTCCGGGGAGGCGGCTCCGTGCGAGCCACCGCCGCCGGCGGCAGCGCCTTCCCTCCACCCAGCCGCCTCGCCCCCTCGGCCGCGAGGAAGCGACGGGACTCGGTGGTCGGGTAGAGCCGCCGCCCGCCCACCGTCAGCGTCTGGCGGCGGATCGATTCCGTGTAGCCGGGATACGAGGCCACGATCCTGTACGCGTCGGAAGACTCGTCGAAGAAGGCGCCAGTCGCTGATTCGTATTGGTAGGTCCAGAGCCGGTCGAGATCGTCGTACACGCGCACCGTCTCTTCGGCAGCCCGCCGCTCCGCGCCGGCTGGATAGCCCCTCAGCGTCGCCTTGACGCCGGCCAGCGCGATGCGGAACGCCCCGCGATCGCCGCGGTCCGCGGCCTCGCGCGTCTCGCGCAGCAGCACGCGCAGAGAGCTCGACGGCGGCGCGACCGGCGGGAGAGCAGCGGGCACAGGCTCGGGAATCTCCGACACCTGCAGCCGCGGCGCGGCCGCGACCGTGGAGCTCGTGTCGCAGTCCGCCGGCACCGGGCCGCTGGGACGAGGCAGCCGCTGCACGGTCGGGTTCAGCTGCCCCAACGCCGCCGCGGCCAGACAAGAGGTGAGCGCGAGCCCGATGAACTTCTTCATTCCGATTGGCGACGATGCTAACCCATCACATCGTCGCGTGCACTTCCTGGGGCAGGTGTTTCTTGAAGAGCTTGATCAGATCGTCCACCGCCAGCGGCTTGGCCACGTAGTCGTCCACCTTGAAGTAGTCCAGCGCCTCGTTGCGGTACTTCCGGTCCGTATAGAGGCCGGTCATGATGATGGCCTTCGAGGGCGACGTGGCCGGATCCTCCTTCAGCAGGCGGCACATCTCCCGCCCGTCCAGCTTCGGCATGAACGCATCGGAGAGGATGAGATCGGGGCGGTACTCGTGGGCCATGAGCAGCCCCTCCTGCCCGTTCGCGGCGGCGATGAAGCCGAAGCCCATCGACGTCACCACCGTTCGCACGATCAGCTGCACGTTCTCGTCGTCCTCCACCAGCAGGATGAGCGGCCGCTTCACCTCGTCCGGGACCGGGTTCGCCCCCACCGCGATGGCGCGCCGCGAGCCGATCATCTTCCGCTCGAAGAGCGAGGGCGGCGCATCCATCCAGAAGCGCTCCCGGTATGCCGATGGCGCCTTGCAGAAGCAGGTCTGGCAGTGCGGGCAGCGCAGCGTGTTGTCGCGGCCGACGCAGCTGCACCACTCCGCCGTCGTCGCGTCGAAGAGCTGCTGGCAGGTGAAGCAGCAGACCTGGTAGCCCTCGCGCTGCGGCGCCTGGGGGACGGTGGGCGTCGGCTCCGGCTCTTCCACCCGCATGGCCAGAATGCGCGGCTCTTCCTCGTCCTCCAGGAGGTCCGCGAGCGGCACGCCGTCCGCGATCTCCGCCTCGATGGCCGCCCGGTCGCGCTGATGCAGGTCCTCCTGCATGGGCAGATCGCTCACCCCCTCCAGATGCTTCTGCAGGAGGTTGATCAGATCGGTGACGGCCACCGGCTTGGCCAGGTAGTCGTCCACGTGGAAGCGCTTGAGCGCCTCGCTGCGGTACTTGGTGTCCGTGTAGAGGCCGGTCATCACCACCATCTTCGTGTCGGCGAAGGAGGGCTCCTCCTTCAGCATGCGGCACATCTCCCGCCCGTCCAGCTTCGGCATGAAGGCGTCGGAGAGGATGAGATTGGGCCGGTAGAGGTGGGCCAGCTCGAGGCCTTCCTGCCCGTTCAGCGCGTAGACGAATCCGTACCCGAGGTTCTGGCAGACCCGCTGGACGATGGATTGGATGTCCTCGTCGTCTTCCACGGCCAGCACCATCGGCCGGAGCACATCCTCCGGCTCCAGGTTCGGCGGCAACCCGCCCGCCCGCCGCCCCTCGGAGGTCTTCCGCTCGAACAGCTTCGGCGGCGCCTCCACCCAGAACTTCTCCTTGTACGACGGCGCGGCCTTGCAGAAGCAAGTCAGGCAGTTGGTGCAGACGAGCGTCCGCTCCTTGGTCAGGCAGCTGCACCAGTCGGCCTCGACCGCGTCGAAGATCACCCGGCAGTTGAAGCAGGTGACGTTGTAGGAAGAGGAGACCGGGAGGGGCGTCGGCCGGGACGGCTCGGGCACGGCAGTGCGCGGAGCCGGCGGCACTCCCGCGGGCTTGCGCAGCGCCGGCGAAGGCACCCCGGTCCCGCCCCGCGGCATCGTCTGCTGCGCGAGCAGCGCGCCGGGGTCGCGCATCGCCTTGGTCGCGATCTCCGCCACGATGTCCGTCTCGTACGGCCGGGAGACGAAGCTCACGTACTTGACGGACGGCGGCGCGACGAAGCCGAAAGACGACCGGCCGGTCAGATAGATGGGGAGGTTCTCGTTGTTCTCGCTGATGGAGCGGTAGACCTTCTCGAAGTCGGGCAGCTCGGAGTCGATGAAGATCGCGTCCGGGCGGAAGCGGAACATCTCGTCGATGGCGTCGATCCAGCGCTCCACGACCTCCACCTCCACCCCTTTCACCCGCAGCTTCGGCACGATGGTGTCCGCCGTTCCGCGGCGCTTTTCCAGCAGCAGCAGGCGCGGCTTGCGCACCGCGCTGCGGCGTTGCGTCGTCTGCGCGGGCGCGGAGGCCGTGGTTGTCTTGCGGCGGGAGGCGGTGTCGTTCCCCACCACCTTCTTCGTGCGCAGGTTCATCCCTGCCCCGGTGCGGATCGGCTTCGGCGCGGGACGGAACCAGGAGCTGATGCGCTGGCTGAGCGAAGGACCCTTGACCGGCGGCAACTTAGGCGGCGGCGCCGGCGCCGCCATCGCGGCGCGCTCCCTGGCCAGCTGCTCTTCCAGCTGCCGGCGCGCCGTCTCTTCGGCGGCCCGCTTCTCCGCCTCGGCCGCGAGCTGCGCCTCCAGCGCGACGCGTTCTTCCTCGACCCGCTTCCGCGCCGTCTCCTCGGCCGCCAGCCGCTGCGCCTCCGCCTCGGCCGCCAGCCGCTCGTTCGCCGCCCGCTCCGCGGCCAGCTGCTGTTCGAGCGCCTTGCGCTCCTCTTCGATCTTGCGCGCCGCCGCCTCTTCGGCGGCGAGGCGCGCGGCCTCGTGCTCCGCCGCGAGCTTCGCCTCCAGCGCGGCCCGTTCCGCGGCCAGGCGCAGCTCGACCGCCTGCCGCTCCTCCTCCAGCTTCCGCGCCGCTGCCGCCTCCACCGCCCGGCGCTCCTCCTCCACCTTGCGCGCCGCCGCCGCCTCGGCCGCGAGGCGCGCGGCCTCGTGCTCCGCCGCGAGCTTCGCCTCCAGCGCGGCGCGCTCTTCCTCCACCCGCCGCCGCGCGGTCTCCTCCGAGGCGAGGCGCTCGGCCTCCAGCTGTTGCTGCAGCCGCGCGCGCTCCTCATCGTGGCGCCGGCGCGTCTCCTCGGCCTGGAGCTGCTGCTCTTCCAGCTGACGCTGCAGCGCCTCGCGCTCCGCCTCCAGCCGCTTCCGCTCCGCATCCTCCGCCGCTTCCGCGCGCCGCCGCACTTCCGCCTCGGCGAGCAGCCGCTCCTCATCGAGACGCTTCCGGCGCTCGCCGTCCGCCTTGCGCCAGCTCGCTTCCTCCGACGCGAGCCGCTCCAGATCGGCGTAGCGCGCGCGCTGCTCGTCCGAGGTCCGCTCGAACGCGATCACGTTCGGCGGCGCATCGAACAGCATCGGCTCGGTGGCCGGCTCGGCCAGCGCGACGCGCGGCGCGCGGGGCATCATCGCCGCACGGATCGCCGCCACCGCCGCGACGCTGCCGACCACGAACGCGATGAGCAGCGAGGCATCGAACTCCATGCCCCAGAACGAGGTGACGATGGCCAGCAGCGAGGCGGCGATCGCCGTCACCCCGCCGGCCCACCCGCCCTTCCACGCCGCCAGGCAGCAGGCCCCGATGAACGCGCAGAGCAGGACGTACGGATGGCCGGGCAGGAGCAGGCCCACACCGGTCGCGAGGATCACGAGATCCAGCGCAATGCCGTAGCGGATGACGCGCCGTCTGGTATCCGGGGTCATGAGGGGGTCCGGATCTGCTGAGTCCCTACTTCATCGCCTGCTGCGACGGAGTCTGCTCGATCTTAGCTCGATATCGGGAAACATCATTCGTCACCTGGATGAACGGCAGCGCGCAGGCGAGCTCCTTCTTGGCCTGATCGTACTGGCCGGTCTCGTACAGCGCGACGGCGTTGTAGTAGCGGAGGTCTTCCTCCCCTTTCGCGAATGTGCCGAGGCGCTGGAAGGCGCGGGCGGCGCCGCGGAAGTCGCCGGTGCGGTAGAGGCCGGTGGCCACGGCGGCCAGGGCGTCGCGCGAAACGTTCGGCGCGTCGATGAGACGGTTGTAGATCTCGTTGGCCCGGGGCAGCTGGTCGGCGGCGGCGAACGACTCGGCCTGGCGCAGGCTGGTCAGCACGTTGCGCCGTGCGTCGGCCTCGGCCGCCGCGATCCGTTCCTGGGCCGCCCGCTCGGCGGCGGCCCGCTCGGTGGCGATGCGTTCCTGCGCGGCACGCTCGGCAGCGGCGCGCTCGGTGGCGATGCGCTGTTCGGCGGCGGCGCGCTCGGATGCGATCCGCTGCTCGGTCGCCTGCTGCGCCGCCGCGACCCGCTCGTCGGCCGCTTTCTGTGCCGCCGCTCGCTCCTCCGCGATGCGCCGGTCGGCCGCCTGCTGCGCCGCCGCGACCCGCTCGTCGGCCGCTTTTTGCGCCGCGGCCCGCTCGGCGGCGATGCGCTGCTCCGCCGCCTGCTCGATCTGCTTGCGCGCCTCGGCCACCCGCTCGTCGATGAGCCGCATGATCTCGGCGCGCTCCTGGGCCATGGTCGGCTGCACCGGCAACGGCTGCGTGCCCGGCGCGGCCGTGGCCACCTGGGTGGGTGCCGGCGTCGGTGCGGCCGGCGTCGGGGTCGGGGCCGGGGTGGTGGTCGGGGCCGGGGTGGGAGCCGGCGTTGCCTCCGCCACGGCGGTCGGCGCCGGAATCACGATGGTCGGGGCGGGCGGCGGCGGCGTGGTCTCGGCGACCTGGGTGGCCGGCGCGGGCACCGGAGCGCCGCCCCGGGCCAGCTGCTCGTTCGCCGGCACGCGCATCTGCGGGGCGAGATCGGCCGCCAGGCGCTCGAACTCCGCCGCGTCCGCCTCCAGCTGCAGCTTCGTGTAGATCGGCTCGATCCGCTCCGCCGTCAGCAGGCGCGCGATGGTGTCCCGCGCGTCTTCATCGCGGCCCAGGCGGTTGTAGGCCATGGTCAGATAGATGAAGGCCTCTTCCAGCTTCGGCAGCGACGGCAGGTGCCCGGTGGCGACGTACTGCTGCTTCTGCTCCGGCGCGAGGTAGGTATCGCTCGCGGCCTTCAGGTCGCTCACCGCTTCGTTGTAATGGCCCGCGCGGAAGTTGTCCTTTCCGCGCTGCAGCAGCTCGTCCGACGTCACGCTCTGCGCGACGGCGGTGCCCGACATCAGGATGACAGCAAGAACAGCGGCGATCGAGGTCCGCACGGTTTCCCTCCCCGGCAACAATCAAAGACTCGGCGTTGGCTGAAGCAAACCAGTCCGGCTGGACGGTCCGGAATGCCGCCTTTTCAATTTTCAGGCCGACGTTGGTCCGCAATTGGCAGCGGGCCCTTCCCGATCGATGAACGACAACCTCATCCAGTTCTTCCGCCGCCGCTCCGACGCCTTCCCCCTCCGGCGGGACATCGATCTGCACCACTTCCTCGCCGACGCCCTGGACGACGCCTCCGCCGGCCTCCCCATCCCCACCAAAATTTTCCTGGTCGACGAGATGGAGCCGATGGGCTACGGCTTCGCGGTGAGCAAGGCCGAGGTGCTGGACGAGCTGGCCCAGAAGCTGGAGGCGTGGCTGGACGAGGAGATCGCCGTCCGCACCGCCTCGGCCACCCGCAGCGTCAGCCGGGCGGAGAGCCTGCTCACCGCCTATCGCGTGCAGCTGGTGAAGGTCGCGCGCAACGCGCTCCACTCCAGCATCCTGGCCGACTACCACTCCGTCTTCTGGCTGATCCACTCCCAGCAGGTGGCCAAGCTCTTCACCACCTTGCCGCGCCAGACGCTGAACCGGGCCCCGGAGTTCGGCCGCGAGCACGCCGACCAGATGAAGTACATCGTCTACTCCCTCTGGACGCAGGCGGTGCGCCTGGCCATGCCCGAGATCATCGCCCGCCAGGCGGACGAGCTCCTCCCCGATTACGACGAGAGCAAGCTGCGCTTCGTCCGCCTGCTCATCGAGAACCCGCTCATCGCCACCGAGGAGTTCATCCGGCCGGACCTGCGCGACCTGCGCACTTACTTCTCCGGCGCGCTCCGCCGCGACTTCGCCCAATGCCACCGCTGGATGGACCAGCTGCGCAAAAAATCGGCCGAGCTGATGGCGAAAGACCGCGTCTTCCGCCGCGCCGTCCTCAACCTCGGCTATCCCGACGCCGCGCCGGGCCTGGTGGCGCTGCTCGACCCGCGCGTGCAGCAGCTGCTGCTCGATCATCCTTCCTACAAGCACGAGACCGATCAGGCCGTGTTCGACCTGCTCTCCAAGCGGCTGCTCGAATACCTCATCGTCTATCACCTCCGCCGCGGCGTGGTCTGGATGCGGACCACGGCCGATGGCGACAACGTCGGGGAGGATGGCGACAGCCGCTCGTACTCGCGCGCGCTGCGGCCGCTGAACTTCGGGCGCCGCGGCGTGGTCGAGCCGATCGTCTACCGCTACGGCCTGGTGTACGACATCACCTCCTTCACCCAGACCCTGGGCGAGATCGCCCGGGGCGGGCAACAGGACGAGCAGCAGTCCTATCGCCAGATGCTGGAGTTCCAGCGCGACCTGGCCGAGATCACCCGCCGCCACGGCCTGCAGTTCGAGAAGTTCCTCGGCGACGGCGCCTTCTACACCTCCCGCCGCGCCACCCGCACCATCCACGCCGCGGTGGAAGTGCAGCGCTTCTACTCCGCCATGCGCGCCAAGGGCTTCGCCTTCAACAAAGGGATGCGCATCGCGCTCAACTACGGCTACTACCGCCTGCTGCCGATGCAGGTATCCACCGACGGCACGGAGATCAAGGAATTCTACGGGCCGGGGATCGTGGAGCTCTCCCGCCTCACCACCGGCAAGGCCACCAAGGAGCTGGAGGACGTGCAGCATCTGTTGCTCAGCCACGGCTACGACCAGCTCGCGGTGTGGGAGTTCTTCTCCCCGCTCTCGCGCAGCGCGACGCGCAACGAGAGCGACGTGCAGCGCGAGTTCTACGCCTACGTGAATGAGAACGGCCACCTGATGAACGAGGGGATCGTCGTCTCCATCCCCTTCCTCAAGCAGCTCTCCACCGAGCTGATCGAGGACGGCCAGCGCGTCTACCGCCTGAGCACGAAATGGGCGAGCTACGTCGGCATCCCCTCCACGACGGACGCCGGCACCTACATCGGCATCCGCATCCTCGGCTCGGTGTCGCTCAAAGGCATCGGCAGCACGGAGGTCGGCGAGGTGGTGCGCCTCACCCCGGACGAGGCGGAGGTCTCGCTGGTCGATGAGGCGAAGCCGCTGCTCCAGCTGCTGCAACGGGAGCGGCATCGCTCCGCGGCGGCGAGCGTCGCGGCCGCCTCGCCGACCCTCGAGTCGGACGTCGGCTCGGCCGATCTGGTGGTCTGCCAGTCGCGGGCCGATCAGCCGGTCATCCTGGTCGGCGAGTGGGATCCGGTGTCGGAGGAAGTGCGGCGCCCCATCCAGCTGGATGACGTGGCCGCGGAGCGCTATGGCCTGGAAGTGCCGCTGACCGCGGCCACGGTGGAGTCGCAGAGCATCGCCTACCAGAAGCTCTACCGGAAACTGAGCCGGATGGAGACGCTGCCCAGCTTCTCCGTGCAGGCCATCCGCGACAACCAGAACTTCAGCGGGTTCATCATCGGCGCGACCGTGGAGCCGCTATGAGCTCTCCCACCCACCGCATCGTGGCTCCCCGTTCCGTCCTCGCCGTGCGCAATCTCGCGGAATCGACCCGCTTCTACATGGACGTGCTGGGATTCCGCCGCGACTTCGGCGACGGCTCGGACGGCTGGAGCTTCCTCTCCCGCGACAACTTCCGGGTCATGCTCGGCGAATGCGCCGACGCCATCCCGGCCGGCGACCTGGGCGACCACTCGTACTTTGCATATCTGATCGTGGAGGGCGTGGATGCCTTTCACCGCGAGCTCGTGGAGCGCGGCGTGAACGTGATCTCCCGGCTGGCGGACAAGCCGTGGGGCCTGCGCGAGTTCGGCATCCGCACGCCGGATGGCCATCGCATCACCATCGGTGAGCCGATCGGCTGAGGACGGCTCTGAGCCCTCGCCCCGCTTGCGGGGAGAGGGTGGCCGAAGGCGGGGGACCCTTACGCCACCGACGTACGCCGCTGCGCGCGCGGCGTGGTCCGCTCCCGGATGAGCGAGGAGAGGCGGCTGGGCATCACCGGCTTCCCCACCACCGTGGTCACGGTCGGGAACAGCTTGCGCACTTCGGTGAGAGCCAGGCCGGTCACGACGATGATCTTCTCCAGCACCCGCGGCTGGGTGCAGAGGAGGTGCTCCATCACGTCGGCGCCGCTGATGCGGGGCAGGACGATGTCGAGCAGCACGACGTCATATTCGACATTGGCCAGCAGGCCGATCGCCTTCTCCCCGTCGGGAGCGACGTCCACTTCGCATCCTTCGCTCTCCAGGATCTGGCGAAGGAGCTCGCGGGTCACGTTGTCGTCTTCGACGACCAGGGCACGGGTGCGCACTTCCGGATTTATACCAGCAACTTCGGCACCAGGCTAGTCCAGAAAGGACGCGGCCAGCTCGATTGCTTCGGAAATGTTTTCCTTCTCCTTCGGCCGGTAGGAGTGGTCGGCGCCTTCCAGCCACTCGATGCGGATCGATTTCGACAGCTGGTAGCCCTCCACGTCCTCCCGCGTGCCGAACTGGTCGCGCGTTCCCTGGATGATCAGCGTCTTCGTGCGCAGCGCCTCCAGATGCTTCGTGCGCAGCTTCTCGCGGTTGCCGGGAGGATGGAAGGGGTAGCCGAGACAGAGCAGGCGGCGGACGCCGAGCTCGTCGGCGACCATGCTGGCCATCCGCCCGCCCATCGACTTGCCGCCGATGGCGAGCTCCGCCGCCTCGCCCGTCTGCCGCACCGCCTCCCGCCAAGCCTCCAGCAGCACCGGCTCGCGGTCCGGCGCCTTCCGCCCCGCCTCCATGTACGGGAACTCGAAGCGGACCACCCGGAGACCGCGCTCGCCGAGGCCGCGGGCCATGGCGGTGAGGAACGCGCTGCTCATGCCGCCGCCGGCGCCATGGGCGAGGATGAGGGTGCGCCGCGCATCGTGAGGACCGTCGGTGAGGAATCGCATGCCCTACAATCCTCGCATGAAGTCCGCGGTCGCGCTCGCCCTTCTCCTCTTCGTCGTCCCCGCCTTCGCCGCGAAGAAACCTTCGCCCCCGAAGACGGTGGCGCCCCCCTCCATCGCCCATGGCAACGCGATGTTCCTCGCCTCCCTCTGCGCCTCCGGCAAAACGAAGATCACCCTCAAAGCCCAGGCCCTCGGCACACGCTTCTTCCTGGAGGAGCCCGCCGGCGTGACCGTCTACGCCTTCGACGGCACCGGCTACACGAAGGAGAAGTTCTTCAAGGGCCTGACCATGGATCAGGCGGTGAAGCAGTACCGCAAGTAGGCGTGGCGCCGGATGCGCGTAGACTCACGCCCTCATGACCACCCTGAACGGCCTCGCCCTCTCCGCCGCCCTCACCGTGCAGGACCTCCCGCGCAGCCTGGCCTGGTACCAGGATGTGGTCGGCTTCGAGGTCGACCGGCGGCACGAGCGCGAAGGGGTGCTGCAGGCGGTCTCGCTGAAGGCGGGCAACGTGCGCATCCTGCTGGGCCGGGATAACGGCGCGAAGGGGTGGGACCGGGTCAAAGGGGAAGGCTTCTCCCTGATGATCACCACCGATCAGAACATCGACGAGCTCGCGCAGCGCATCAGGGACGGGGGCGGCCGGTTCGAGACCGAGCCGACGGACACGCCGTGGGGCGCGCGCATGTTCCGCCTGCGCGACCCGGATGGGTTCCTCCTGACGATCTCAGCCGAACGCCCCGCTTGAAATCATCGGTTACGGAAGCAGAACACCTCCAACCCCGGTTCGTATACACATTACTTGGGGCCGCATACAATCTCGCCCCGGCAATCGAAAACAGGAGGAAACATGGGAGCAGTTCGCAACCGCATCTGGTCGGCGGCCCTCCTTCTCGTCGTCGCGACAGCCCTGCAGGCGCAGGACCTCGCCTCGTTCGAGAAGCGCACTACCGTCCGGAAGCTCGACAACGGTCTCACCATCATCGTCATGGAGCGCCCCGAGGCGCCGGTCTTCTCGTATGCGACCGTCGTCAACACCGGCTCCGCGCAGGAAGTGCCCGGCATCACCGGCCTGGCCCACATGTTCGAGCACATGGCGTTCAAAGGGACGAACGCCATCGGCACGAGCGACTATGAAAAGGAAAAGGCGGCCCTGCAGAAGGTGGAAGACGCCTACGCCGCCTACCAGACCGAGCGTGGCCGCACCGGCCGCGACGAAACCCGGGTCAAGGAGCTGGAGAAGGCCTGGAAAGACGCCACGGACGAGGCCAACAAGTACGTCGTGGCGAACGAGTTCAGCAAGATCGTCGACCGCGCCGGCGCCGTCGGCGTGAACGCCTTCACCGCCAGCGACGAGACGGCGTACTTTTACTCGCTCCCCTCCAACCGCCTGGAGCTGTGGGCGTACCTGGAGTCGGAGCGTTTCCTCGACCCGGTCTTCCGCGAGTTCTACAAGGAGCGGGACGTGGTGACCGAGGAGCGCCGCATGCGCACCGAGAGCAGCCCCACCGGCCGCCTGATCGAACAGTTCCTGGCCACCGCGTTCGCGGCCCATCCGTACGGACAGCCGACCGTCGGCTGGCCGAGCGACCTCTCCTCTTTCTCCGCCACCGACGCGGAGGCCTTCCGCCGGAAGTACTACGTGCCGGCCAACACCGTGATCGCCGTGGTCGGCGACGTGAAGGCGGCCGAGGCGCTGCCGCTGCTGGAGAAGTACTTCGGCCGGCTGCCCAAGGCGCCCGCGCCGCCGGCGCTGCGCACCGTGGAGCCGCCGCAGCGCGCCGAGCGGACGGTCACGCTGCGCGAGCAGTCGCAGCCGTTCTACCTGGAGGGCTACCACCGGCCGGCCGTCACCGATCCGGATGACGCCACCTACTCGGTCATCTCCATGCTGATGTCGAGCGGCCGCACCTCGCGGCTCTACAAGACGCTGGTGCGGGACAGGAAGATCGCCGCGCAGGCCTCCGGCTTCAACGGCTTCCCGGGCGACAAGTACCCGAACCTCTTCACCTTCTTCGTGGTGCCGACGCCCGGCCACAGCAACGCCGAGGTGGCGGATGCGGTGCATGCCGAGATCGAGCGGCTGAAGAATGAGGATGTCTCGGCTGACGAGCTGCAGTCGGTGAAAACGCGCGCCAAGGCGGGCCTGCTCCGCCAGCTGGACAACAACGCCGGCCTGGCCCTGCAGCTGGCCGAGTCGCAGACGCTGTTCGGCGACTGGCGCGAGATCTTCCGCAGCATCGACGACATCGACAAGGTGACGGCGGCCGACGTCCGCCGCGTGGCCAACAGCACGTTCGTGCCGAACAACCGCACCATCGCCATGATCGAGCGGGCGGCCGCCGCTCCGGCCCCGAAGGGAGACTCGAAATGACATCGCTTCGCAATCGTGGGACCGCGCTCGCGGCGGGCCTCCTGCTGGCCAGTGGCCTTGTAAGTGGCTCGGCGGCCGCGCAGGTGAAAGACTATCGCGAGATCAAGACGCCGGCGCTGCGCACGTTCACCATGCAGCAGCCCAAGCGCATCCAGCTCGACAACGGCATGGTCATCTTCCTCCAGGAAGACCATGAGCTGCCGCTCATCCGCGGCTCGGCCCGCATCCGCGGCGGCGCGCGCGACATCCCCGCCGAAAAGGCGGGCATGGTCGGCATCTACGCCTCCTCCTGGCGCACCGGCGGCACCGAGTCGAAGACCGGCGACCAGCTCGATGAGCTGCTCGAGTCGCGCGCGGCGCGCGTCGAGACCGGCGGCGGCGACGACTCCACCTCCGTCAGCTTCGATACGCTGAAGGGCGACTTCGACACCGTCTTCCCCATCTTCATCGACGTGCTGCAGCACCCCGCGTTCCGCCAGGAGAAGATCGATCTGGCCAGGACGCAGGCCAACACCGGCATCTCCCGCCGCAACGACGAGCCGCTCGGCATCGCCAGCCGCGAGGCGGCGCGCCTCGGCTACGGCACCAACTCGCCGTACGCGCGGCAGGCGGAGTACGCGACCATCGCCTCCATCACTCGCGACGACCTGCTCGCCTTCCACAAAAAGTACGTCTATCCGAACAACATCATCCTCGGCCTGACCGGCGACTTCGACTCCGCGCAGATGGAGCAGAAGCTGCGCAAGGCCTTCGGCTCCTGGGCCAAGGGGCCGGCCGCTTCGAGAGTCGCGCCCGCCGGCGGCACGCCCGCCGCGCCCGGCGTCTACTTCATCCCCAAGGATGACGTCACCCAGGCGTACATCAACCTCGTGCACACCGGCATCACCCGCAACAACCCCGACTACTACCCCCTCCTGGTGATGAACGAGATCCTCGGCGGCGGCTTCTCCGGCCGGCTCATGAACGAGATCCGCTCCAAGCTGGGCCTGGCCTACAGCGTGGGCGGCGGCGTCGGCTCGGACTGGGATCATCCCGGCCTGTTCCGCGTCGCCATGGGGACGAAGAGCGGCTCCACGGCGCAGGCCATCGACGCGCTCAAGAAGCAGCTCGCCGCCCTGCACGAGCAGCCGTTCACGGACGAGGAGCTCGCCCTGGCCAAGGAGTCGATCCTCAACGCGTTCGTCTTCAACTCCGACTCGAAGAACAAGGTCCTCGCCCAGCGCATGGGGCTGGAGTTCTACGGCTACCCGGCCGACTGGTGGCAGCAGTACGCGAAGAACGTGGAGAAGGTCACGGCCGCCGATGTGGCCCGCGTGGCGAAGCAGTACGTGCATCCCGATCAGGTGGCGCTGCTGGTGGTCGGCAAGGAGAAGGACTTCGATCAGCCGATGGCGAAGCTCGGCACGGTGAAGACGATCGACATCACCATTCCCGAGCCGGGCGCGAAGCCGTCCGCCTCGTCCACCGCCCCGAAAACGTCGTCCGACGGCACGGCGCTGATCAACAAGCTGCGCGACTTCGTCGGCGGCAAGGCGAAGCTCGATGCGGTGCAGGCCACGCACACGGTGATGACCGCCTCGGTGCAGGGACCGCAGGGGCCGATGGAAGTGGAGATCGACGCCACGGTGCGCTACCCGGACGCCTCGCGCCGCGTGATCAAGACGCCGATGGGCGAGATGACGCAGGTCTACACGCCCGACACGGCGTTCATGGCCGGCTCCCAGGGCGTGGCGGACGCCCCCTCCTCCCAGGCGACGATGGCCCGCAACGAGATGAAGGCGGAGCTCGTCGCCGTGCTGAAGAACGTGGAGAACCCGGCCTACACGTTCAACGTGACGGGGACGGAGAAGGTCGGCGAGGTCAGCGCGCAGGTGCTGGAAGTGAACACCGGCGCCGGCACCATGAAGTGGTACATCGATCCCGCCACCGGCCGCCTGCTGCGCAAGGTGGCGCAGGGCCGCATGGGCGAGCAGGTCACCGAGTACAGCGACTGGAAGCAGTTCGGCGGCCTCAATCTCCCCACCTCGTACACCATCACCGCCAACGGCGAGAAAGCCGGCGGCGGCAGCGTGAAGAGCGTCGAGATCAACCCGACGGTGGACCCGGCGATCTTCACCCGCCCGGCGAGCTAGGACGAACTGAACGTCAGGGCCGGCTCTCCAGCCGGCCCTGAACGCTGCACCACGATTGGGCCGGCTGGAGAGCCGGCCCTGACGTTTTCCCCAAACGTTTGCGGACGCTCCTCCCCTCTCCTCCGTACACTGAGGCGCCATGCGCCCCTTCCCCATCGCCTGCCTGCTCCTGCTCGCCCTCTCCTGCTCCCACGCCGAAAGTGAACGGGAGCGCGAGGCATTCGATGATCCGCAGGAGGCGGCCGAGTACTACGCGATGAAGCGGCGCGCGCCGGAGGGCGTCAGCCCCCACGCGCTGTACGAGGCGGCGCGGGTGAAGATGGCGGCGATGCCGCGGCATGACACCGTCCCCCGCAACGACCAGGCGAAGGCAGTGGGCGGCTGGACCTTCCTCGGGCCGGGCAACATCGGCGGGCGGACGCGCGTGCTGGTCATCGATCCGGTCGAGAACGAGGTGATGTGGACGGGCGGGGTGTCGGGCGGGATCTGGAAGACGTATGACGGGGGCGGGCATTGGCAGCCGGTGGGCGATCAGCTGGCCAATCTCGCCGTCAACTCGCTGGTGCAGGATCCCAAAGACCGCAACACGCTCTTCGCCGGCACGGGCGAAGGCTACTTTCGGGAAGACGTGCGCGGCACCGATCTCCCCCTGCGCGGCAACGGCATCTACGCCACGCACGACGGCGGCACGACGTGGAGCATCCTCCCCTCCACCGACGACCGCGACGACTTCCGCTGGGTGAACGACCTGGCCGTCAGCGCGCACGACTCGCAGCGCCTCTACGCCGCCACGCGCACCGGCGTCTGGCGCTCCACCGATGCGGGCATCACCTGGACGCGCGTGGTGACAACGAACGTGAAAGGCGGCTGCCTCGATCTCGCCCTGCGCGGCGATCAGGAGGGCGACTACCTCTTCGCCTCCTGCGGCATCTTCGAGCAGGCCACCGTCTACCGCTCCAAGAACGCGCAGACGGACGCCGCGTGGGAAGCGGTGCTGCGCGATCCCGGCATGTCGCGCACGACGCTGGCCATCGCGCCGTCGCGAACCTCCACCATCTACGCGCTCTCCGCCGAGAACAGCTCCAGCCCCGATCGCGATCAGCAGCTGCACGCCGTCTTCCGCTCCGATGCGAACGGCGACGCCGACAGCTGGCAGAAGCTCGCCTCGTCCGCCGACGCCGATCGCGTCAACCGCACGCTGCTGACGAATCCCATCAGCGTCTACCAGGCCATCTGCAACGGCGGCCAGAATTTCGCCGCCGGGGTGGCCATGGGGTGGCACTGCAACGTCATCGCCGTCGATCCGACCAATCCGGACCGGGTGTGGGCGGCGGGCGTCGATCTCTTCCGCTCCGACGACGGCGGCCGCAACTGGGGCGTCGCTTCCTACTGGTGGACGGACGACACGAAGCCGTCCTTCGTCCACGCCGACCAGCACGTCATCGCTTTCCATCCCCGCTACGACGGCTCCGCCAACCAGACGATGTTCGCCACGAACGACGGCGGCGTCTACAGGACGGAGAACGCGAATGCGGCGGTCGGCCGCGGCACGAGCGGGGTCTGCCAGGACACGGCGAGCCAGGTCGCCTGGACCTCGCTCAATCACAGCTACGGCGTGACGCAGTTCTATCAGGGCGCCGTCTTCCCCAACGGCCGCTCCTTCCTCGGCGGCGCGCAGGACAACGGGACGCTCGTCGGCACCATCGCGGACGGCCCCGACCGCTGGACGAGGCCCTGGGGCGGCGACGGCGCGTACGTGGCCATCGACCCAGTCGATCCGCAGAAGGTCGTGACCGAGTCGCAGTTCGGCAACCTCGCCGTCTCCATCGACGGCGGCCGCTCGTTCCGCTCGGTGCAGCCGCCGGTGGACGACTTCCTCTTCATCACACCGTTCGTGATCGATCCGAACGACCACCAGCGCATCTGGATCGGCGGCCGGCACATGTCGCGCTCAAACGAGGCGACCGGCGGCTGGTCGGTGGCGAGCACCCAGCTCCCGAACGAAGCGGGCCAGATCAGCGCCCTGGCCGTCGCCCCCGGCCGCCCCGATCGCATGCTCGCCGGCACGAACGAAGGCGTCCTGCTGCGCACGGATCAGGCCACCACCGCCACGCCGTCGACGGAGTGGACGCGCGTCTCGCCGCGCGGGGGCGGCTACGTCTCCTCCATCGCCTTCGACCCGTTCAACTCCGACCTGGTCTACGCGACCTACGCCGGCTTCGGCGGCGGCCCGCACGTCTGGAAGTCGACCGACGGAGGCGCGAACTGGTCGCCGCTCGACGCCGGCCTGCCCGACATCCCCATGCACTCCCTGGCCATCGACCCCACCCAAACCACGCGCCTATACCTCGGAACGGACCTCGGCATCTTCGTTTCTACCGATGGTGGAACGACGTGGGAGGTGGAGAACACCGGCTTCGCCGCCGTGGTCACCGAATGCGTGGTGATCGGACAGGGCGTGCGGGGACCGGCGGTCTATGCGTTCACGCACGGGCGTGGGGCATGGCGGGCGGAGTTGACGACCGGAACGCGGCGCAGACCGCGCTGAGGCAAATGTAGGGCCGGCTCTCAGCCGGCCCAGCATCAACGAATGGCCGGGCCGGCTGAGAGCCGGCCCTACATTCAGATTGCATCCGCGATGCGGCGCGCGATCAACGCGTAACCCTCGGCCCCCGGATGGAACCGGTCGAGGGAGAGGCGGTCGTGGTACGCGAAGAGATCCGAGGTCTGCACCACGGTCAGGTTCGGATCGGTGCCGAAGCGCTCCACGAGGCGCGCGTTCCAGCGGTTCACCAGCGCGGTGAGCTGCGGGCCGAACGGCGTCGCGGCGAACGGGTTGTACAGGCCGATGACGAAGATGCGCGCCCGCGGGTTCGCCGTGCGCACCACCTTCACCGCATCGGCCATGCGATTCAAGACCATGGTCATGGTCGCCTCCGGATCCTTGGGAGGCGCGTTGCGCCAGTCGGTGCCGCCCCACAGGTCGTTACCGCCGATGGAGATGATCACCACGTTCGATTCGCCGAGGAGGGTGCGGACGCTGGGATGGGAGAGCTGCTGCAGCAGGTCCGCGGTGCGCGCGCCGTTCACGGCGAGGTTCACCGTCTTCTTCGCCTTGATCTGCCGCTTCTCCAGCTCGTCGTTGAGACGGCCGCCGATGCCGAGGCCGGTGTCGTCGCCGGTGCCGCGGGCCAGGGAGTCGCCGAGGATGATGGGGACCACCGTACCGCGCGGCGCGCGGGTGGTCACGGCGGCCTGGGTCGGCACCGTCACCATGGAGCCGACATTGCCGGTGAAATACCACCACAGGCCGGCGCTGAATACCGCCGCGCCGGCCAGCGCGGCCGTCACCGGAAGGTACCAATAGAGGAGGCGTCGCATGGCCGCGGCACGGTACCATGACCGGCTGCGCATGACCGTCACCCCCGCCCTCTCGGCCCACTCGCTGACCAAAGTGATCGGCGCGCGAACCATCGTCGACGACGTCTCGTTCGACCTCCTGCCCGGCGAAGTCTTCGGCTTTCTCGGTCCCAACGGCGCGGGGAAGACGACGACCATCCGCATGCTGGTCGGCCTGATCAAGCCGACCTCCGGGTCGATCGCCATCTGCGGCCACGACATCCGCCGCGACTTCGAGCGCGCCACGCGCTGCATCGGCTGCATCGTGGAGAGTCCCGATCTCTATCGCTTCATGACCGGCCGGGAGAACCTGGAGCACTTCGCGCGGATGCTCGGCGTCGGCAAGTCGGAGATCGAGCGGGTGGCGGAGCTGGTCGATCTCGCCCACCGCCTCGACCAGCGCGTCGGCACTTATTCGCTGGGCATGCGCCAGCGGCTGGGCATTGCGCAGGCGCTGCTCGGCAAGCCGCGCGTGCTCATCCTGGACGAGCCGGCGAACGGCCTCGATCCGGCCGGCATCCGGGAGATCCGCGAGCTGCTGCGGGCCTTGGCGGCCGAGGAGTCGCTGGCCGTGTTCGTGTCCAGCCATCTGCTGGCGGAGATCGAGCTGATGTGCGACCGGGTGGCCATCATCCACCGTGGCCGCATCCTCCGCGAGGGCAGCGTGGCGGAGCTGATCTCGAAGCAGCGGGCGATGGAACTGCACGTCGGCGAGGTGGCGCGCGCCGAAGAGGTGCTGCGCGGCCGCGAGGTGCCGTTCACCACCGAACACGGCCGCATCTTCGTGCCGATCGACGAGAACGAGGCGCCGCCCATCCTCGCCGCATTGGTACAAGAGGGAGTGACGCTCTACGCCGCGCGGCCGCGCGTGCAGACGCTGGAAGAGATGTTCCTGGACGCGACGGGTGGAGAGACGGTGGGATGAGGGGGAATTGAAAATTAGAAATTGAAAATTGAAAAATTGTCCGGCGCGGCGTTTTCAATTTTCAATTTTCAATTTTCAATTCATGTTCACACGGCTAATCGAAAACGAAACCCTCAAGATCGTCCGCCGGAAGCGGTTCGCGATCGTAATCGGCATTCTCATCGCGATCCTGGCCATCGTTTCGTATGGGCAGTACCGGCAGCTGCGCAATCAGAAGGATCGCAACTGGCGGGCGGAGACGCAGCAGCGGGTGGCCGGCTACAACAATGCGCTGCGGCGGGGGAACATGAACCCGACCTGGGCGCGGTCGTTGCGCGCGGAGATCAACCGGCTGCAGTTCTATCTCGATCACGACATCGAGCCGAACCGGCCGACGGCGCCGTTCTTCGTGCGCGGGTTCGCCAACGTGGCCGGCTTCCTGCTCCTGCCCCTTCTCATCTCCGTCCTCGGCAGCGACATCGTCTCGGCGGAGCACGCGGAGGGGACGGACAAGCTGCTGCTCACCCGCCCCGTGCGGCGGTGGAAGATCCTGCTGTCGAAGCTGGTGACGCTGTGGATCTTCGCCACCATCACCCTATTGAGCGGCGCCGTGCTGGCGTATTGCATCTCCGCGCCGTTCCTCCCCGCGCGCGGCTGGACGGCGCCGACGTTCAGCGGCTTCCAGCTCGCCCGCGAGGCATTGAAGATGGACGCCGTGCGCCAGCTGCCGCTGTGGCAGGACACGCTGATCGCATACGGCCTGACCTGGTTCGCGCTGCTGGCCGTGGCCAGCGTGGCGTTGATGCTGTCCGTGATCTTCCGCTCCAGCGCCGCCTCCATCGGGACCATGCTCGCCTCCCTCATCGGCGGCACCATCCTCACCCGGCTCAGCCCCGACTGGACCGCCGGCAAGTACCTCTTCGTGAGCGCGCTGCCGCTGGCCGACTACTACACCGGCGAGCCGCCGCCGTATGAGGGGATGTCGATGACGTTCTGCCTGCTGCTGCTCGCCGCGTGGGCGGCGGCCGCGCTGATCACCGCGTTCGGGTTGTTCACGAAGCGCGATGTATTCGGATGACTGCTATCATTCCGGCATGCCTACCGACAAGGAGCGCAACATCGTTTTCGGTCCGAACGCGAAGAGCGCGGACGTCTCGGAGTTCACGCTCTCGGTTCTGCGCGACATCATGCAGGTGGCCGACGTGGCGGGGCTCACCGTCACCAGCACGCAGCGCTCGCCGCGGGATCAGGCGCGGGTGATGTTCGACAACATCGAGCGCGACGGCGTGGCCCGGCAGAAGGCGCTCTACAAGCCCGCCGGCCAGTCGGTGATCGACGCCTACGTGGCCGCGAAAGCGGCCGGGAACGCGCCGGACGAGATCAAGGCGGCGATGGTCGCGCGCATCCTGGAGATCGGCCCGGAGAAGGTGTCGCGCCACGCCGCCGATCCGAAGGTGCTGAACGTCTTCGATATATCGCCGGCCTCGGTCGCGCACCAGGCGGCCTTCGTCGAGGCCGCGCGCAACGACCAGCGCGTCGCGAAGGTGCTCACCCCCGCGGAGAACGATCCGGCGTTCCACCTGGAGATCCCCCAGCCGCGGGCGTGAGCAAGCGCCGCCTTCACTCGGGCAGCCAGCACGTCACCACCGTCCCCCCCTCCTCCCGCCGCTGCAGGTGGAGGCGGCCGCCGTGCGCTTCCAGGATCTCGTTGCAGAGGGCGAGGCCGAGGCCGGTGCCGCCGGCCTTGGTGGAGTAGAAGGGCAGCAGCGCCTGGCGCATCACCTCCGGAGGCATGCCCCGGCCGCGGTCGAAGACGCGGAGCATCGTCCCCTGGGGCATGCGGCGGACGGCGACCACGATCTCGGCCGCGTCGCTGCCCGACTCGTGCGCGTTCTTGAGCAGGTTGATGAGCACCTGCTGCAGCTGTGCGCGGTCGTAGCGGCCCTCCTCCGGCACCGCGCCGTCGATGCGGAAGGGGTAGAGCACGCGCACCTCGTCCAGGAGCTCGCTCCAGCGCTCGCGCGTCTTGCGGGGGGGCGGGAGGCGGGCGAAGTGGGCGTAGGACTCCAGGAAGTCGCGGAGGTGGCCGAGGCGCTCCTCGATGGTGTCGTAGATCTCACCGAGGCGGATGCGGAGCTCGGGGCGGCCCTCCACGTGGCGCGCGGAGTGGAAGAGAGAACTGATCGGCGCGATGGAGTTGTTCAGCTCGTGGTTCATCAGGCGGATGGCGTTCTTCCAGACGCCGACCTCCTGCCGCCGCAGCTCCGGCGTCAATCGCTCCAGCAGCACCAGGCGATGGGGCTGGGTGTTGAGGTGAAACGTCCGTTGGGTGAGGTGAAAGGTCTCCTCCGGCGTCTGGCCGATGGAGAAGATCACGTCGCTGCCGGCGGCGAGCGCCTCGCGCAGCGGCTGGGCCACGGCAGCGCTGATCTCGGCAAAGTGGCGGCCGTCGAGCCGCGTGCCGCCGCTGAACAGCTCGCGCGCCGCGGAGTTCGAGTAGGCCACCCGTTGCAGCGCGTTGACGAGCACCACGCCGACCGGCGTCCGCTGCAGGATGGTGTCGAGGAGGAGCTCCTTCTGGAAGATCTCCCCCCGTTGCGCGCGCAGCACGTCGCCCACTTCGTTGTAGAGGCGGATCAGATCGGAGACCTCGTCGTTGCCGCTCACCGCGAGGCGCATGGAAAAGTCGCCGTCGCGGAAGGCGCGCACGCCGTCCGCGATGTAGAGCAGCGGCCTGGTCATCCGCGCCGCCACCTGCCGCGCGCTCCAGAGGGCGATGACCGCCGCGATGAGCAGCGCGAGCGGAAACGGCAGGAAACGGACGCACAGCGCCGCGATGACCACGTTGGCGACGGTCAGGACGGCGAGGCGGCCGGAGAGGGAGAAGCGCATGGAACAGTTGTCGGTGGTCAGTTATCGGTCATCAGTAGAACGGTCTTACTGACAACTGACAACGGATAACCGACAACTCCCTCATCACCGCGGCCGCCGCTCCAGCACGATGCCCAGCTTCTCCATCTTCCGGTAGAGCGCCTGGCGGCTCACGCCCAGCGTCTCGGCGGCGCGGGATACGGAGCCGGAGGCGTTCATGATGGCCAGCTCGATCTGGCGCTTTTCCAGCGTGTCGGCGGAGACCGCGAAAGTGGAATCGCTCCCGAAGCCGAGAGCGGCGGGCGAGATCTCCGGCCCCTCGGTGGTCACGCAGGCGCGGGTGATCCGGTTCTGCAGCTCGCGGACGTTGCCGGGCCAGGCGTGCCCGGTCAGCGCGGCGCGCGCGGCTTCGCCGAGGCGCTTGCCGGTGGTGGCCAGGAAGCGGTCCGCCAGCGGCAGGATGTCCTCCCGGCGCGAGGCGAGCGGCGGCACGGCCAGCTCGATCACGTTCAGGCGGAAGTAGAGATCCTCCCGGAATGCACCGCGCGCGATGAGAGCGCGCAAGTCCGCATTCGTGGCGCACAACAGACGGACATCCACCCGGCGGGTTTCGCTGGAGCCGAGCCGCTCGAACTCGCCGCTCTGCAGCACGCGCAACAGCTTCATCTGGCCGGCGGCGGATAAATTGCCGATCTCGTCGAGAAACAAAGTCCCGCCGTTCGCGGCCTCGAAGCGGCCGATGCGCAGGCGGTTCGAGCCGGTGAAGGCGCCCGGCTCGGCGCCGAACAGCTCGCTCTCCAGCAGCTCGTCCGGAATCGCGCCGGCGTTCACCTTCACGAAGGGCAGCCGCTTGCGGCGCGAGTTCGCCTGCACGATCTCCGCGATCTTCTCCTTCCCGGCGCCGTTCGGGCCGGAGATCAGGACCGGCACTTCCGACCGCGCGATCTGCACCGCCAGGGAGACCAGGCGATGCATCGCCTCGCTGTCGTACACGATGCCGCAGAGGTCGTGCTCGCGGGCCAGCGCGGTGCGGGAACGCGTCCGCTCCGAGCGCAGCCGCTGGTTCTCCAGGCGCAGCTCGCGCATCTGCAGCAGATTGCGCACGGAGGAGACGAGCTTCGCGTCGTCCCACGGCTTGGCCAGGTAGTCGCTGGCCCCTTCCTTCACCAGCTGCACCGCCGTCTCGAGCGAGGTCCAGGCGGTGAGCAGCAGGACGGGCAGTTCCGGATCGAAGTGGCGGAGGCGGCGGAAGAGGGCGATGCCTTCCTCGCCGCTGGTCGAGCCGGGGGTGAAGTTCATGTCCTGCAGGACCAGGTCGATGTCGCCCCGCTCCAGGCGGCGGACCGCGCCCTCCGGATTGGACGCGGCCTCCGTCTCGATGTCATGGAGGTCGAACAGCATCCGCAGCGCCTTCGCCACCGCGGGCTGGTCTTCGACGATCAGGACCCTGGACATGTCATTCATATCGACCGCGTGGCGATCGCCGGCGAGACCATGGAGGCGCGCAACGCCGGCGGGATCGTCGCCACCAGGCCTGCCACCCAGAGCAGGACCATGCCGATGGCGACCAGCGAGAAGCTCATTTTCTCTCCGGATACGTGGCTGACCAGAAGAAAGTTCAGGCCATAGGTCGAGGCGATGCCGAGGATGAGGCCGGCGGTGGTGACGAGCCAGTTCTCGGCCAGGAAGTGGCGGAGGATGTCCGCGCGGGTGGCGCCGAGGGCGCGGCGGGTGCCGATCTGGCGCGTCCGCTCCGCGACGGAGAGGGAGGTGATGCCGAGGATGCCCAGGCCGGTGACGAAGATGAGGATCACGATCACCGCCTCCATGGCGCCGACGATGAGGCGCCTGCCGGCCTGGTAGTCATCCTTGATCTGGGCGATCGTCTTCAGCTCCAGCACCCGGCCGCCGTTCGCGGCGATGAGGCGCCGCTCGATCTCCGCCGTCACGTTGCGCATCGCGCCCGGCTCCACCCGCACCAGGAAGCGGCTGCCCCGCGAATAGCTGCCGACCCGCGACGGCGCGAAGATGGCGTACTCGTGGATGGGCCAGCCGTACGGGTTGTAGAACTGGTCGATCACGCCCACCACCGTGTAGGGCGCGGAGTCCTCGCCGTTGCCGCCGGTATCGGGCTGCACCACGGCGCGGCCGATGGGGTTCCCATCGCCGAAGAGGAGGCGGGCCAGGCCGCGGCTGATGACGACGACGCTCGGGTTGCCGTCATCCGGATAGTTGAAGTCGGTGGGGATGAAGCCGCGGCCGGAGGCGATCGGGGTGGCCAGGGTGTTGAAGATGCCGGCGGTGGCGTAATAGATCTGGCTGCGCACCGCGTCTCCCTTCTTGCCCGCCTGGCGGATCATGGTCGAGCTGCCGCCGCCCTGCCAGGGGCGGAAGTTCGTGCTGGCCACCGCCTTCACGCCGGGGATGGCGGCGATGGTGCGGACGTCGGCTTCGATGGAGTTCTGCATGTACTTCGTCTCCCGGAACTCCGGCGCGAAGGGGCGGCTGCGCAGCCAGACGATGTTGTCGTCGTCGAAGCCGGAGGGATGGGTGAGCGTGCGGCGCTCCTCCAGGATCATGTTCACGCAATTGGTCACGATGGCCAGCGTGAAGGCGATCTCCAGGATGATGAGGATGAAGCGCGTCTTGTTGTGGCGCATGGCGCGGATGATCGGACCCATGGCAATACCCCCTTAACCGATCTTGAGCTGCATGGCGGGCGGCACGCTGCAGACGCGCCAGGCCGGATAGATGCCGGCCAGCAGGCCGGCGACGAGGGAGAGAAAGATGGCGGTGAGCACCATCTCGCCGTCGAGGCGGATGATCTCGCCGAACGGCAGGAGCTTGGTCATCACCTTGAGGATGCCGAGCGAGAGCAGCAGGCCGATCGCGCCGCCGGCGATGCCGACCAGCTCGCACTCCACCACGTGCTGCCAGAACACCTGCAGGCGGCTGGCGCCCAGGGCGCGGCGCACCGAGACTTCCGGCACGCGGGCCAGGAACTTGCCGAGCAGCAGGCCGACCAGATTGAGCGAGCAGACGGCCAGGAAGAGCAGCGAGACGATCGACATCGCCTTCACCTGTTTCGGCACCACCTCCCACTCATCCATCAGCCCGGTCAGGTTCGTGACGCGGTTGTTCAGCGGGCGCCCGAAACGCCCCACCTTCTTCTGCTCGCGCACGTAGCCGGTCAGGAAATCGTTGTAGGCGGCCTGCCTGGCCGGCGTGGGCAGCTCGACCCAGAACTGGACGAAGTCGGTATCCGAATTGAGGAAGTCGGCGAAGGTGGTGCCGGTGAAGCCCTTCCAGCCGTCCGAGTTGCCGGAGGAGCGGGCCTCCAGGATGGGCGCGAAGTTGAAGGGGATGAAGATCTTCTCCGGCGGGCTGACGAAGTCGCTGGTCAGGTCGTAGAAGCGGGTGGAGGGGCGCCACTCATCGAGCACGCCGACCACTTTGTAGTCGCGGCTCTCCAGGCGCACCGTGCGCCCCACGCTGTTGACGCCGCCGAAGAGCGTGTCGTTGGTCGCCTTGCTGATCACCACGACCGGCTCCGGCTTCGCGTCCGCCCGCTTGTCCCAGCCCGAGCCGTAGCGGAAGGGGACGCGGAACATGGGAAAAAAGTCGCTGAAGACGAAGCGGACTTCCTCGTTGTACGGCCGCGCCACCTTCGGGTCGGGGAAGACGAACATGTTGGTCTTGTACGAGCCGTTCTGCCGGGTGGGGATGTTGGACTTCATCAGCTCGCGCATGTCGCGGTAGGTGATCTGGTTCGGCAGCGACTTCGGATCTTCCGGCACGTACGCCCGCTGGGGGTCCCAGTTGTCCATCCGGATGTAAAAGAGGTTCCTGCTCTGCCCCGGCAGCGGGTCCTGCCCGAGGAGGTGGCGCAGGGTGATGAAGGTGGTGGCGACGCAGATGCCGATGGCGATCGCCCCCACCAGCAGCGCGGTGACGATGGGATTGCGGCGGAGGGATTTGATGGCGGTGGTGATGTGGTAGGTAAGCATGTTGGCTCCGTGGGTCGGAGTTGTCGGTTATCGGTTGTCAGTTGTCAGTAGTGATGCCGTACCGACAACCAATAACCAACAACCAACAACTGCCTCTAACGCACTGCCTCCGCCAATCCGCCGGTCAGATTCGCCACGGTGATGGCCGGCAACTCCAGGTCCACCACCCGGCCGTCCAGCACGTGGATCTGGCGCTGGGCGCGGGAGGCGCATTCGGGGCTGTGGGTGACCATCACGATGGTGGTGCCGTCCGCGTTGATGCGGTCGAGCAGGTCCATGATCTCCCGGGCCATGAGCGAATCGAGGTTGCCGGTCGGCTCGTCGGCCAGGATCAGCTTCGGGTCGCCGGCCAGCACGCGGGCGATGGCCACGCGCTGCTGCTGGCCGCCGGAGAGCTGCGACGGCAGATGCTTCGCCCGGGAGGAGAGGCCGACCAGTTCCAGCGCCTTCTCGATGCGCCGCTTCCGCTCGCCCGGCCCCAGGCCGCGGTAGCGCAGCGGGACATCGACGTTGTCGCGCACGTCGAGGTCGGGGATGAGGTTGAAGGACTGGAAGACGAAGCCGATGTTCTGGTTGCGGATGCGCGACATCTCGCGGTCATTGAGCCGGCTGACGTCCTTGCCGTCCAGCAGGTAGGTGCCGGTCTCGAACGTGTCGAGCAGGCCCGCCACGTTGAGGAAGGTGGTCTTCCCCGAGCCGGACGGTCCCATCACGGAGACGAACTCTCCCCCCTCCACCCGGAGCGAGAAGTCCTCCAGGGCGTGCGTCTCCAGCACGTCGGTGCGGTAGATCTTGCGGATGTTCTTCATTTCGAGCATGCGTTTCCTCCAGTTCCTGGTTGCTGGTTACTGGTTGCTGGTAGACACGCCGAGGCGCAAGTAACCAGCAACCAGCAACCAGTAACTCTCATCGCAACAACACCTTCCCCGACCCGCGGAACGTCGTGGTGTCGGAGAGGACGATCGTCTCGTTCTCTTTCAATCCACCCAGGATCTCCACCTCGGACGCGCTCATGGCGCCGACCGAGATGTCGCGCCTGGTGGCCAGCTTGCCGTCCACCACGTACGCCGTCCGCCCCCCGCCCGCCTCCAGGAACGGGCCGCGCGGCACTTTGAGCACGTTCTTCTTCGACTCGAAGACGAGGCGCGTGGTCAGCCTCTGGCTCTGCTTGAGCCCCTCCGGCTGCACCGGATCGAAGGCGACGATGGCCGTGACCTGGCTGTTGACCACTTCCGGCGAGATGGCCGTGACCCGGCCGGTGTAGTCGCGGTTGTTGTAGTTGATGGTGGCCGGCGTGCCGATGACCGTTTCGCTGCCGAACTCCTCCGGCAGGGCGATCTCCAGCTCCAGCTTGCCGAGGTTGACCACCATCAGGATGGCCTGGTTGGGGGCGACGGCGTCGCGGTCCTGCACGGCGATGGAGGCGACCATGCCGTCGAACGGCGCGCGGACGGTCAGTCCCTCGACGCGCTTCTGCAGGTCGTCGGTGACGGTCTGCTGCTGGCGCACCTGCTGCTCGCGCGTCTGCACCTCGAAGCTGGCCGACTCGCGGGAGAGGTCCAGCTCCTTGCGGGCCTGCTCCAGCTCCATGCCGGCGATGCGCAGGTTGTCCTGCGCCGTCTCGTAGTCCGCCTTGTTGCTCAGCCCCTCGGCGAACGTGCGCTGCTGCCGGTCGAGGTTGCGCTTGGCCGCTTCCAGGCGGAGGGCGAGGAGCTCGACCTGCTGTTGCGCGCGGAGCTGCCCCTGCCGGGCCACGATGCGCTGCCGGTCGAGCTCGGCCCGGCCGCCCTGCAATTGCGCCCGGCTCTGTTCCAGCGCGCTCTGCAGCTCCTTCGAGTCGATGGTGGCCAGCACGTCGCCTTGCCGCACCTGCGCGCCGGCGCGCGTCCGCAGCGCGATGATGCCCTGGCCGGGGCTGAACAGCGTCGGATGGAGCGAGGCGACGACGCGGCCCTGCACGGTGAGGTCGCGCAGCAGCTCGCCGCGGGTGACGGTGGCGAAGCGCATGGTGGAGGCGTCGACCGAGGCGTCCGCGCGCACCCAGCGGCTCACGGCGGGCATGAGGAAGACGGCCAGGGCGAGCAGCGCGAGCCCGATGCCGCTGAAGAGATAGACCGTCTTCGGATTGCGGCCGCCGACGACCGGCCGGTCCATGGGTGAGCCGTTTCGGATCATGTGCCTCGCCCTAGCGCAACGGTGGTGCCATCTGCTGCTTCTGTGTTTGCAATGGTTTAGTGCGGGAGGAGGGGTGTCCGGTTGACGAGTGTCCGCGGACGTTTGTCCGTTGATGGCGATCGGCGATCAGCGATCAGCGGTCAGGAGAACCGGGCGCTGGCGATGCGCTGACCCAGGTCTCTCCTGATCGCCGATCGCTGATCGCCATCGCGTGCTAAGGTCGCCGCGTGAACAAACTCGCCTTCCTCCTGTTAGCAGCCGTCGCCTGCACCAGGGAACCGGTCGTCACCGAAACCATGGATACGCGCCAGCCGATCGGCGTCTGGTACGTCGGCGCGCCTGAGCTGGAAGTGCGAGGCAAAGCGGCGGACGACGCGCCGGTGGTCACCAAGTACCTGAGCGGGGAGAGCGTCTCGGTGCTGGCCCGCAATGGCGAGTGGGCGGAAGTGCGCACCGCGATGGGCAGCGGCTGGGTGCACTTTGCCGACCTGACCACGGCCGAAACCGCCAAGAAAGAGGAAGACAGCCCCACGCCGCGGTTCCGCAAGGCGCCCAACCCGGTCACCGCCCCGAGCGCGCGCGGCGAGATCTTCATCGAGGCGGACGTCAACACGGACGGCGAGATCACCAACGCGCGGATCCTCGTCAACACCACCGGCAACCCCGACCTGGCCCAGAAGAACGTCGGCGCGCTGCAGCAGGCGAAGTTCTACCCCATCGTGATCAAGGGCGAGCGCAAGCGGTTCAAGTACGACTACCGCGTGACGTACTGATTGCATCGCCCCGGTAGGAATTCATCCGCGCGGCTTGCGTTAACCCCCGCGCATGCAGCAGTTTCGTTACGACATCCGCAACGTCGCCATCATCGCCCACGTCGACCACGGCAAGACCACGCTCGTCGACGCGCTCCTCAGGCAGGCCGGCGCCGTCCGCGCCAACCAGCACATGGACGAGCGCGTCATGGACTCGAACGACCTCGAGAAAGAGCGCGGCATCACCATCCTGGCCAAGAACACCTCCATCCGGTACCTGGTCGACTCTCCCGACGCCCTCGGCCATCCGGTGCATCACGAGGCCACGCACACCGCGTCCGGCCACGACCTGCCGGCCGTCTTCGTCCATCCGTCCGAGGTCAAGATCAACATCGTCGATACGCCCGGGCACGCCGATTTCGGCGGCGAGGTGGAGCGCGTCCTCTCCATGGTGGACGGCGTCATCCTCCTCGTCGACGCCGCGGAAGGGCCGATGCCGCAGACCCGCTTCGTCCTGCGCAAGGCGCTCGGCCTGGGGCTGCTGCCCATCGTCGTCATCAACAAGATCGACCGCCACGACGCGCGGCCGCAGGAAGTGGTCAACGAAGTGTTCGACCTGATGATCGAGCTCGGCGCTTCGGACGAGCAGCTCGACTTCCCCATCCTCTACGCCATCGGCCGGCAGGGCATCGTCCGCACCGAGCTGAGCGACACGACGGATGACTGCCGCCCGCTCTTCGACGCCATCCTCAAGCGCATCCCTCCCCCGCCCGGCACCATCGACGCGCCGCTGCAGCTCCTGGTCAGCGCCATCGACTACAACGACTATGTCGGCCGCCTCGGCATCGGCCGCATCCAGCGCGGCAAAGTCCGGCAGGGCGAGGACGTCATCCTCATCCTGCGCGACGGCTCGCAGAAGAAGGGGCGCGTCTCCCGCCTCACCGTGTTCGAAGGGCTCAAGCGCGAAGAAGTTCCGGAGGCCAAGGCGGGCGAGATCGTCGCCATCGCCGGCTTCGCGGACGTCGAGATCGGCGAGACGTTCGCCGACGCGACGACGCCGGAGCGCCTCGAGCCGATCGCCATCGACGAGCCGACCGTCTCCATGTTCTGGATGGTCAACGACTCGCCGTTCGCCGGCACGGAAGGCAAGTACGTCACCTCGCACAACCTCAAGGAGCGCCTGGAGCGCGAGCTGCGCAAGGACGTCGCGCTGCGCGTCCGCGAGACCGATCTCCCCGACCGCTTCGAAGTGAGCGGGCGCGGCGAGCTGCACCTCTCCATCCTCGCCGAGAACATGCGCCGCGAGGGCTTCGAGTTCGCGCTCTCCCGGCCGCAGGTCATCCTCAAGCAGATCGACGGCCGCCTCTCCGAGCCTTACGAGGCGCTCGTGGTCGACATCGACGAGGCGCACGTCGGCGCGATCATGGAGAAGCTCCAGGCCCGCCGCGGCGAGATGAGCGACATGGTCAACCCCGGCACCGGCCGCGTGCGCATCGAGTTCAAGATCCCCACCCGCGGCCTGTTCGGCATCCGCACGGAGTTCCTCTCCGAGACGCGCGGCACCGGCCTGCTGTACCACACCTTCCTCGAGTACGGTCCCTTCCGCGGCGAGATCGCCAACCGCGGCCGCGGCGCGCTTGTCTCGAAGGAAGGCGGCGACACGACGGCGTACGCCATCGAGCCGCTGCAGGAGCGGACCATCCTCTTCGTGCAGCCGGGGCAGAAGGTCTACGCCGGCCAGATCGTGGGCGAGAACTCGCGCGAGGCGGACATGGTGGTGCAGGTCTGCCGCAAGAAGCACCTCACGAACATGCGCGCCTCCGGCTCGGACATGGCCGTGCAGCTCACCCCGGCGCGCCTGATGACCCTCGAGCAGTGCCTGGAATGGATCGATGACGACGAGCTGGTGGAAGTGACCCCCGAGTCGATCCGCATCCGCAAGAAGATCCTCGACCACTCCCGCCGCGAGGTGGAGAACAAGCGGGCCAAGAAGGCGGAAGTGGTGGCCTAGCAGTTGTCGGTTGTCGGTCTCTCTACTGACAACCGGCAACCGATCACCGGCAGCTACCCTTCAAAACCCCACTCTCACGAAGGCCTCGAATCCATCCACCTGCAAGGCCAGCCTGCCGGTCAGATCGGGATCGGCCACGCTGCCGTCCAGCTTGAAGTAGTTGTACGCGGCGCCGACGCCCAGGCCGCGGCGGAAGCGGTATTCGAGGCGCGCCGAGGCGTTCGTGGCGCGGCCGGAGTACTGGTCGATGGTCACGCGGGGGAGGATGCCGGCGCTCGCCTCGCCGATCAGACGCGGGGTGAACGCGTAGCGGAACTGCGCCCCGCCCAACGCC
>DASYMJ010000216.1:0-18026 GCA_036009105.1 Thermoanaerobaculia bacterium
CCGAGGTGATGAACATCATCGGCGAGGTGGAGGGGCGGAACGTGCTGGTGGTGGACGACATCATCGACACGGCCGGCACCCTGATCCACACCGTCGAGGCGCTGCTCACGCACGGCGCGCAATCGATCTCCGCCTCCTGCACGCACGGCGTCCTCTCCGGGCAGGCCGTGCCGCGCATCAATGCTTCCAAACTGCAGCAGGTGATCACGACCAACAGCATGCCGATGGCGGACAAGGAGGCGGAGTGCCCCAAGCTCAAGACGCTCTCCATCGCCGGCCTGCTGGCGGACGCCATCAAGAGCATCCACAGCGAGGAGTCGGTGAGCCGCCTGTTCGACATCCAATCGGCTACAAGTGCCGGGAATAAAGCGGTTTAAAGCGTGATTCCGGGGCCAGTCTTCAACTTTTCGAAGGAGCATCTCCACCATGGCTGAACTCATACTCGAAGTCGTGCGCCGCGAGCGGACGGGCAAGGAAATCGCGGGCAAGCTTCGGCAGGAAGGCAAGATCCCGGCGGTCGTCTACGGCGGCCACCGCGAGCCGGTCGCCATCACCGTCGACCGCAAGACGGTCTCCGAATTGATCCACAAGAGCGAGCATGGCATCCGCTCCATCTTCCTGCTCAAGATGGCCGGCAGCGACCAGCAGCGTCACGCGATGATCAAGGACATCCAGATCAACCCGATCTCCCGCCGCATGACGCACCTCGACTTCGTGCGCGTGGCCATGGACGAGAAGGTTCGGGTCACCATCCCGGTGCACGTCAGCGGCAACTCCATCGGCGTGAAAGAAGGCGGCATCCTCGACTGGCAGGTCCGCGAGCTTCACGTGGAGTGCCTCCCCAACGAGATCCCGGACACCATCGAGGTCGACGTCACCCCGCTGGGCCACCACCAGTACTTCCGCATCTCCGACCTCAAGCTCCCGGAGAGCGTGAAGGTGCTGGACGACCCGGAGCGGGTGGTGGTTGGCGTGACCCTGGCCCGCGCGGAAGTCGTCGAGCCGACCGCGGCCGTCGAGGCTGGGGCGACTGCCGCCGAGCCGGAAGTCATGAAGAAGGGCAAGCCCGAGGACGAAAAGTAGTCACCGCAGTTTCCTCGCGCCTCCCTCCCGACGCCCCGCTATCATGCGGGGCGTTCGTGTTTCCGGAGGAACCAGCTTGAAGACCCTCATCCTTGCCGCGGCCGTCGCCGCGGCCACTGCCACGCGGGCGCGGCTGGAGGTGACGCCGGTGCGGGTGGCCTTCGCCGGCCAGCCGGGCGCGCCGTCCGTCGTCGCCGATCCGGGCGGCGGCTTCATCGTCAGCTGGACCGACCGCAAGACCTCCAGCGTGAATTTCGCCATGTGGCGCGACGGCCGCTGGTTCCAGCCGCGCACGATCGCGGCCGGCAAGGCGCTGGTGATCAGCCGCGTGACGTTTCCGGTAGTGGCCGAGGCGCCGGGCGGCTTGATGTTCGCGGCGTGGCAGGAGCAGTCCGGCACGCACGGAAGGCAGCTGCGCCTGGCGCGCTCCTCGAACGGCGGCGCCACGTGGAGCGCCCCGGTCATGCCCCATCCCAACCTCGAGTCGGAGTTCGGCTTCGCCTCCATCCAGCCGGCAAAGGACGGCTCGCTGCACGCGATCTGGCTCGACGGGCGGGGCCTGGAGGGCGGCATGGAAGGGAAGGGGGAGATGCAGCTGCGCTACGCCGCGGTGGACGCCGCGGGGAAGGCGACCGATGTGCTGCTCGACCCGCGCGTCTGCGACTGCTGCCAGACGGCGATGGCCATGACCGATGGGGGGCCGGTCGTCGCCTATCGCGACCGCTCGGCGAAGGAGATCCGCGACATCTCGGTCATCCGCTGGACGGGGAAGGGGTGGTCGGCGCCGAGGACGGTGCACGCGGACGGGTGGTCGTTGCGCGGCTGTCCGGTCAACGGGCCGCAGCTCGACGCGCGCGGCCGGGAGGTCGTCCTCGCCTGGTTCACCGCCGCGCAAGGGAAGCCTCGCGTCAACGCGGCCTTCTCCCATGACGGCGGCGCGACCTGGGGCGAGCCGCTGCGCCTCGACGGCGGCAACGCCACGGGCCACGTCGACGTCGGCCTCCTCGGCGACGGCTCGGCCGTCGTGACCTGGACGGAAGGGAAGGAGTTGCTCGCGCGGCGCATCACGCAGCGCGGCGCCGCTTCGGCGGCGGTCACGGTGGCGAAGGATGCGATGGGGGTTCCGCGGCTGGCCGTTTCGAACGACAATGTCGCCGTCGCCTGGAGCACCGAAAAATCGATCGAGATGGCGACCCTGAAGGTCCACCTCTGATGCGCAAACTGATCATCGCGCTGGCCGCTGTGTTGGTGCTGGCCGCCGGCTGCCGGAAGAAGGAAACGCCCGCTCCCACGCTGCCTCCGCCGACCGCTCGCGGTCCGCATCCCACCGCGACGGCGCCGAAGCCCCCCGCCCCCGAGCCGCAGACGCCGGCCACGAGCGAGGTCAGCATCGGCTCGACCCTGCCGCCGTACACGGCGAAGATGCTGGACGGCTCGCCGTTCAATCTCGCCGCGCGGCGGCCGAAGGTCGTGCTGCTCAACCTGTGGGCGACGTGGTGCGGCCCGTGCGTCTTCGAGATCCCCGAGCTGGAGAAGCTGCACCAGCAGTACGCCGCCCGCGGCTTCGAAGTGGTCGGGGTGAGCCTCGACGAAGGCGACCCGCAGGGCGTGGCCGACTTCGTCAAGGAGCACAAGATGACCTACCCGGTGGCGATCGACCCGGAGGGGAAGATGGCGAACATCCTCCAGACCTCCATCATCCCCACCTCCGTCCTCCTCGACCGCAACGGCAAGGTGGTCTGGAAAAAGTACGAGGCGCTCACCGGGTCGGATCCGGAGCTGGCGAAAGCCGTGGAAGCCGCGCTGAAGTAAAAAATGTAGGGCCGGCTCTCAGCCGGCCCAATATCAATGCTGGGCCGGCTGGAGAGCCGGCCCTACATTTTCCTTTACGGCAACGGGTCGGGCGCCTTCCTGCGATCCGGCGTTTCCCGGTCGGCCGTGCGTCTGTCGCGCTGGCGCTGGATGAATTGCCGCACGTTGCGCGCGATGGTGCCGAGGAGCAGGCGCATGGGGATGTACGCCAGGGCCAGTCCGAGGACCAGCGCGCCGGCGATGATCAGAATGGTGAGAACGGAAGTCATCGCTTCGCGCTAGGCCGACAACTGATCCGGACTGGGATCGGCCATGACGCACTCCTTCACATGGGTGATGAGCTGGTGGATGTCGAACGGCTTGGAGAGCACGCGGAAGATCGGCTTCGCCGCCGCCGCCTCGGCCGCCACCTGCAGGTTCGCCGTCATCATGATGACCGACGGGCGCGGCGCCTGCCGCTCCGACTCCAGGTATCGCAACACGCCGAGGCCGTCGACGCGCGGCATCATCAGATCGAGCAGGATCGTGCCGTACTCGTTCCGCGACAACTTCTCGATCGCCTCATGACCGTCGCGCGCGCTGTCCACGTGGAACTTCTCACGTTTGAGCACCCGCTCCACCATCTGCCGGATGGCATCGTCGTCATCTACGACCAGAACTTTTTCGTTTGCTTTCTCCGGCAACTTGAACCTCTTGCCCCGCTTCAGTAGCAATCGGTCTGCCAGCGGGCTCAGTGGAACCAGGAGCCGCCGTTGACGTCGATGGTGGCGCCGTTGAGATAGTCGGCCAGCGGGGAGGCGAGGAAAAGCACCGTGCCGGCCACATCGGCGGGCAAACCGATGCGGCGCAAGGGGATCTGCTCGAGGATGGCCTGCCGCTGCTTGTCGATCTCGCCCTTGGCCATGTCCGTTTCGATGAAGCCGGGAGCGATGCAAGTTGACGTGATGTTGTCTTTCGCGCAGCCGCGGGCGATGGAGATGGTCAGGTTGACCAACGCGGCCTTGGAGGCGCCGTAGTCGGCGAACTCGGTCTCGCCCCGGTACGCCGCGCGCGAGGCGATGTTGATGATCTTGCCGCCGCCCTGCCGGCGCATGGGGCGCATGGCCAGAAAGGCCGCGTTCGCCGCACCGAAGACGTTGATGGCGAACGTCTTCTCCCAGCCGCGCCGCCACGCTTCGTAGTCGTCGCCATCGAACGGGTTGAGGTCGAAGACGGCGGCGTTGTTGACCAGGACGTCGAGCCGGCCGAAGCGGGCTACGACCGCATCGATCATGGCCTCGACATCGGCCGGGCTGGCCATGTCCGCCTGCACGGCCAGCGCGCGGTCGCTCCCGATGGTGCGCACCACGTCCTCCGCTTCGGACGCACCCCGAAAGTAGTTCACGCCGACCGATGCGCCGGCCTCGGCCAGAAGAAGGGCCGCCTCGCGCCCGATGCCGCGCGAGGCGCCCGTGATGAGGATGACTTTGGAGGTGAGGTCGATGGTGAGCATGTTGTCGGTTATCGGTTGTCAGTGGTCAGTAAGGTACCGACAACTGACAACTGTCAACCGACCACTATATTCACTCCGCCTTGCTCCTCCAGCTCTCCTTCGACAGCCTCCACGCGCCCCCCTCCCGCACCATGGTGATGGTGCCGTTGGAGGACTCGTTGCCGTCCCTGGCGGTGGCGAGGAGCGTGGCCGTATCGCCGTCGACCGCGCCGCCGGTGACCTTCACGTTCTTCGGCTGGAAGGCCTGGATCATCTTGAGCTGGTCCTTGAAGTCGGGGTTGTCCATGTCCTTCACGTGCTCCGCCACCACGCTCCTGCGCAGGGCGGGGATGTTGCCGCCCAGCAGCGCCTTGCGGTAGGCGTCGTAGGCCTTGCCCGGATCGCCGCCGCCGGCGGGGAGCGGCGTCCCCTTCGGCTGCTCCGGCCGGTCCGGCTTGGCCACGCTGACCGGCACGTCGAACGTGATGTTGTACTGATACAGGTTGTCGAAGAAGTCGTCCGGCTTCTCCAGCCAGACGCGGCCCGCCACGCGCGACGGCGTGTGCGCGGTCAGCTCGAGCTTCTGCATACCGACGCCCGAGACGTAATCCATCTTCTTGAGCAGCGGGCTGTAGACCGCGCCGCTGACGATGCGCTTGTCGTCCGTGATCAGCACCATCACGCCGTTGAGCTTCTGCTTGTCGCGCACTTCCATCAGCTTGAAGTCGTCGCCCGCCGCCTCGGCCGGAATGGCCTGGTCGGTGACCAGCAGCTGCGTCGCTTTCTTCTTCTTGTCGAACGGATCCTCCTTCAGCACGGCGTACCCGTATTTCAATTGCACGGTCTTGCCGTTGACGGTGAGCGAGCCGCTGGCCGTGCCGTCGGCGAAGCCGGGGAGCGCGAGCGCGCACACGAGGAGCAACAGGGTCGGGAACCTGAGACCATTCATTCACAAACCTCCTCGGCGATCGGCGGTCAGCGATCGGCGATCAGGAGAACCTGATCACTTTCGGCGATTCTGCGGCCGGTTCTCCCGATCGCTGATCGCTGACTGCTGATCGCCATCCGAGCGGATTCGCGATAAGTTCGGTCCGGATGCGGCGCAACGCTGTGACGCGCGTTACTTTGTACACCCGGCGGGACTGCCCGCTCTGCGAAAAGGCGAAGCGCGCCATCCGCGACTCGGGCGCCGCGGTGCAGCTCCAAGAGGTGGACATCGACCGCGACGCGCAGCTGCAGGCGCGCTACACGGATGACGTGCCGGTGGTGCTGGTGGACGGCGTGGAGGCTTTCCGTCACCGCGTCGACCCCGCGGCATTCGCGGCCTATATTCGAGAGCGGAGGCAGCCGATGACGACGTCGCTGGCGAACGAGAAATGCATTCCTTGCCGGGGCGGCGTGCCGCCGCTGGCCGGCGCGGAGCTCCGCACGCTGGGCGAGGAGCTGGGCAACGGCTGGAGCGTCATCGGGGAGCACCATCTGGAGAAGACGTTCCCCTTTCCCGATTTCGCCGAGGCCCTGGCGTTCACGAACCGGGTGGGGGCCATCGCCGAGGGGGAAGGCCATCATCCCGATATCCACCTGGCCTGGGGCAGCGTGCGGATCACCATCTGGACCCACAAGATCGGCGGGCTGACCCGCAGCGATTTCATCCTCGCCGCGAAGATCGACCAGGCGTGAGTTGATGGGGGCCGCGGTGGACGCCGCCGGGACTAGACCAGCCCCCGCTCCCGAAGCTCCCGCTTGAGGAACGCGTAGACGATCGGCGCCATCACCACGCCGCCCACCCCGAACGCCGTCTCCCCGATGAGGATGGCGAGCAGGATCTCCCAGGCTTGGGAGTCGGTCTCGCTGCCCACGATGCGGGAGTTGATCAGGTACTCCAGCTTGTGGATCACGATCAGGAACACGAGCGACGCCACGGCGGTGCCGACCGAGACGCCGAGGGAGAGGACGGTGATCACGGTGTTCGAGATCAGGTTGCCCAGGACGGGGATGAGGCCGCAGATGAACGTCACCAGCACGATCGTGCCGGCGAAGGGGATGTGCTTGCCGAAGAGAGGGAGGATGACCAGGATGTAGAGGGCGGTGAGCGCGGTGTTGACCGCCGAGATCTTGATCTGCGCCGTGGCGATGCGGCCGAAGGCGTGGGCGAAGCGGCGCACTTTGTCCGCCAGGGCGGCGGCGAGCGGGCCGCGCGGCTCACCGTGCCGCGTGACGTGGCGGAAGAACACCATGATGGCCAGCAGCGCGCCCATGATCAGGTGCACCAGCCCGACGGAGAACGTGCCGCCCGCGACCTTCAGCACCGCGGCATGCTCTTTCAGCCACCCGGCGATGGCGGCCTTCATGTTCTCCGCGTCGGTCATGACCTCGGGGATCAGGTCTTCGCCGTAGCCGCCCAGCCAGGCGCGGGTCGACTCCAGGATGTCCGCCATTTTCGTCATCATGGCCGGGATGTTGTCCGCGTGATGGCGGGCGAAGGAGATGGTCAGGGCGATGCCGCCGATGGCCATGCCGCCGACGATGAGCGCGACGAGGAGCAGCGCCAGCGGCCGCGCCGCCGATCCCGACATCCGCCGCTGGAACCGCATGGCCAGCCAGTCCAGGATGAGGAAGAGCGCCAACCCTCCCACCAACCCGCCCACCAGGTGGCGGAACATGACGAACAGCAGCCCCGCCCCGATGACGCACCAGGCGGTGATCTCTTCCCAGGAAGGACGCGGCCGCCGGACCGGAATGGCCGTTTCAGCGACCGGCGTGAGAACCGGACTCGTGCTCATCAGGACGATTGTACGTGGTTGGGAGGAGGGTGGTTCTCATTGCCGGATCGCGCCCGCGGCGGAGCAGGCGCCTCAAGGGCGGCTTCATCGGGTCACTGCAGCGTACAGGGCGGCGCCGACGCTACCGTGCATTGATCGAACGCCGAGCCGTTGGCCGTGCCGCGCCAGCGAAACCAGGCGCCGTCGTCCGTCTCCACCGTTACCGAGATCGGCGCGCCCTCGGCGACGGCGACCGGCACGGTCAGCGGCAGAAAGACCTGGTTCCAGCTCGTCGGGCCGTAGCCCGTCACGGTGATCTCCGGCGTGAGCGAGGAGGTGAACCAGCCGGCGAAGCCGTGCAGCGTGCCGGCGCGGCCGGCCCGGAAGTGGGCGGTGCCGCTCGCCTTCGTTGCGGCGGCGCGCGCCACATCGACCGAGATCACCGCTCCCGGCTCGGCGAGAAACGTTCCGGGCATGGCCCGGTGCGGATGGATGAAGTTCGCCGTGAACGGGCGGAGGGGGGAGAAGTCGAAGCCATAGCGCTCGCTCCAGCAGGTGACGCGCTGCTCGTACTGCTCCGGCACCTCGACCGGCGCGACGATCATGGTGAGGTCGCGCGGAATGATCGTGGCGTCCGGACGGAGAAGGCGCGCCCGCGCGTCGATGACGCTGCTGAGGATCTGCTCGTCCAGGCCGAACGCGCCGAGCGTCTCGGTGACCAACACCGTGGCCCGCTCCGGCAACTCGACCTTCAGGGAGTGCGCATGGAACACCTGCAGGCGATCGGCGAAACCGAGATGCCGGGCGAGGAGGGCGACGGCGTCCGCCATGTGCCCGTCATCGATGGCGAAGACGCGCCGCGCGCCTGCCTCGCAGGCGAAGAAGGAGAGGATGCCCGAGCCGCTGCCGAGATCGAGGACGACGCTCTCCGGCGTGACCGCGGAGCGGATGGCGTCGCGGAAGGCGATCGTGCGCGGCTCGTCGGCGATGAGGCGGCGGTGATAGTCCCACAGCATGATGGAAGTATAGACGGCGGAAGATCAATGGAAGTCATGGCTGGGCACCTCGTGCAGGCCGTGCAGGGGCCAGAACTTTTCCGCCTTCACCGTGCACTGGCCGTCGGCGCTCTGCATGATCCCTTCGACTACCAGACCGGGTGAGCCGAGGATCATGGAGCGGTATTCGCTGAAGAGCGTGGGGCTGACGATGGCCTGGGAGAGGCCGGTCTCGTCCTCCAGGGTGAGGAAGACGAAGCCTTTCGCCGTGCCGGGCCGCTGGCGGACGATGATCGCGCCGGCCGTCTGCACGCGGCGGCCGGCAGGGACGCGCTTGAGGTCGAGGGCGGAGACGATGCCGTGGCGGTCGAGCTCTCCGCGCAGATGCTCTACCAGGTGTGGACCGGTGGTCAGCTCCATCGCCGCGTAGTCGGCGAGCGTCTCCTCGCTGTGGGACATCTCGGGGAGAGGCGACTGGACGCGCTCTGCGTGCGCCTGCTCGAACAGCTCGCCAGTCGGCTTGGCGGCCTGCGACGCCTGCCAGAGCGCGGCCCGGCGGGTGAGGCCGAAAGGGGCGAGCGCGCCGGCGTAAGCGAGCTTGGTCAACTGGTCGTCCCGGACGCGCGCGCGGCGCGCGACGTCATCCGCCGAGACGAACGGTGCGGCGCGTTCGATGGCCTGCCCGATCGCCGCGCGCAACCCTTTCACGAAACGCAGCCCGAGGCGCACGCCGCCCTCTTCCCAGCGGCAGGCCCAGCCGGACCGGTTGACGTCGATGGGGAGGATCTTCACGCCGTGGCGCTGCGCGTCCTTGATCAAAGTCGCGGGGTGGTAGAAGCCCATCGGCCAGGCGTTGAGCAGCGCCATGTAGAACGCCGCCGGATGATGCGCCTTGAGGTACGCGCTGGCGTAGGCGATCAGGGCGAAGCTCGCCGCGTGCGACTCGGGGAAGCCGTACAAAGCGAAGGACGTGATCGACTTCACGATCTGGTCCTGAGCCGGTACGTCGATGCCGCGCTCGGTCATCCCGGCGCGCAGGCGGCGCTCGATGTCCACCATCCGCTCCATGGAGCGCTTGAAGCCCATGGCCCGGCGCAACTCCTCCGCCTCGCCGCCGGTGAAGCCCGCCGCGACCATGGCGATGCGCAGGAGCTGCTCCTGAAAGAGCGGCACGCCGAGGGTGCGCTTGAGGATCGGCTCCAGGCAGGGGTGGGGATACTCGACCTTGGCCCGGCCCTGGCGGCGGTCGAAGAACGGCTTGATCATTCCGCCCACGATCGGGCCGGGGCGGATGATGGCCACCTGCACCACGATGTCGTAGAACTTCTTCGGCGCGTTGCGGGGCAGGCTGGCCATCTGGGCCCGGCTTTCCACCTGGAACATGCCGATGGTGTCCGCCTCATTGAGCATCTTGTAGACGGCCGGATCGTCCTCCGGGAGGTGGGCCAGGTCGACTTCGACGTTCTCGTGCCGCGCAATGGTAGGGATCATCTGCTCGATGGCGGCGAGCATCCCCAGGCCGAGCAGGTCGACTTTGATGATGCCGAGGTCGGCGCAGTCGTCCTTGTCCCATTGGATGACGACGCGGCCCGGCATGGAGGCCGGCTCGAGCGGCACCACCTCGTCCAGGCGGCCCTTGGCCATGACCATCCCGCCCGAATGCTGGCCGAGGTGGCGGGGGAGGTTCTGGATCTGGAGGTAGAGGCGCATGAAGTGCTGCACGCGCAGGTCGGCCGGGTCGAAGCCGGCGACCGCGAGCTGGTCCGGCATCGACTCGATCTTTTCCCGGATCTCGCCGAAGTGCCAGGAGCTGACGCACTTGGAGAGCTTGTCCGCCTGCTCCAGCGAGAAGCCCAGCGCCTTGCCGACCTCGCGCGCGGCGGAGCGGTCGCGGTAGGTGATGACATTGGCGGTCATGGCCGCGCCGTGCACGCCGTACGTTTTGTAGACGTGCTGGATGGCCTTCTCGCGCTGGTCTCCGCTGGGCAGATCGAGGTCGATGTCCGGCCACTCACCCCGCTCCTCGGAGAGGAAGCGCTCGAAGAGCAGCTCCATCTTCACCGGATCGACGGCGGTGATCCCGAGCGCGTAACAGACGGCGCTGTTCGCGGCCGAGCCGCGGCCCTGCACGAGGATCCGCTCCCGGTTGCAGAAGCGGACGATGTCCCACACGATGAGGAAGTAGCCGGCCAGATCGAGCTTCTCGATCATGTTCAGCTCTTTCTCCAGCTGCGCCTGCGCCTTCCCGGTGAGCGGCCGGAAGCGCGCCGTCGCGCCGTTCCAGGTGATCTTGCGCAGGAAGGAGTTGCTCGTCTCGCCCGGCGGCAGGGGATAGTCGGGAAACTGGTAGCCGAGGTCGGCCAGGGTGAAGTCGAGGCGGTTGGCCAGCTCCCACGCGCCGTCGATGGCCTGGGGGAGGTCGGCGAAGAGCGCGCACATCTCCTCCGGGCTCTTGATGTGCCGCTCCCGATTGATGCCCAGCAGGCGGCCGGCGCTGTCGACATGCACCCCCTCCCGAATGCAGGTCAGGACGTCGTGCAACTCCTTGTCCCCGGCGCGCGCGTAGCGGACGCCGTTCGTCGCTACGAGCGGCAGACGCAGCTGCCGGGCACGCTCGATCAGGCGGATGTTGTGATGCTCCTCCTCTCGGATGCGATGTCGTTGCAACTCGAGATGGGTCCGGCCGGGGAAGAGGCCGGCGATGCGGTCGATGGTGGCGTCGTCCGCGCGGGTGAGGCAGTGCAGGCCGGCGGCATGCTGCTCGATCAGCTCCCAGGTGTAGCGCGCTTCCCCCTTCGGCCGGTTCGCCGCGCCGGCCGTGATCAGCTTGCAGAGATTCTTGTAGCCGGCCCGGTCGCCGACCAGGAGCGTGACGCGCTCTTCATCCGCTCCTCCTTCGGCCACGCGCGGACCGGCAGGCTGCTCCTGCTCGAGAATGAGCTCGGCGCCGACCAGCGCCTTGACGCCCGCCTTCTTCGCCGCGGAGTAGAAGCGGGGCGCACCGTAGACGCCGTTCGTATCGACCAGGGCCATGGCCGGCACGTCGTGCTGCGCGGCGAAGTGGATCAGGTCCTCCGGCAGCGAGGCGCCATTGAGGAAGGAGAAGGAGCTCGCCGCGCGCAGCTCGGCCCAGGGCCGTTTCTTCCGATGCGGCGCCTGCCACTCGCGCTGCCGCGCCCGCTCTTTCCGCGCTCCGGCCGGGAGGTGCGTGATGCGCAGGGCATCGAAGTCTTTCGCCGTCGTCACAACGCGATTGATTGTGCGGCGGGCTTGCGCGAAACCGACGTTTCTCTATCCGTCGTAGTATTCGAGCGATGCCCATCCTCGCCCTGCATCACGTGCAGCTGGCCATGCCCCGCGGCCGCGAAGCCGACGCGCGGGCCTTCTTCGTGGAGGTGCTCGGCTTCACGGAAGTGCCGAAGCCGCCACATCTTGCGGTCCGCGGCGGCCTCTGGCTCACCGCCGGCTCGGCCGAGGTCCACCTCGGCGTGGAGGACGATTTCCGCCCCGCGCTGAAGGCGCATCCGGCGCTACTGGTTGCAGATCTCGCCGCGCTGCGCGCGCGCTGCACCGCCGCCGGTTATCAGGTCACGACGGACCAGCCGCTGGCAGGCTACGACCGCGTGTACGTGACGGACCCGTTCGGGAACCGGATCGAGCTGATGGAGAAGATGTGAGGGGGGCGTCGGGGCCGGCCGGGGTGAGGCCGCCCGCGTCAATCCGGCCGCGGCGGACCAACGGCGGTCAGCTTCCAATGTTAGCGGTAGGGAATTGCGGAACCCGATCACTTCGCACATGTATCCCGCCACCAGCACGATCCCTACGATGTTGTTGCTCTTCCAGGCGTAGTTGCCGGCCAGCCCAACCCCCTCGAAGCGCCGGCCCCGGCGACCCCGCCGGCGACTCCTTCGCTCCTCACCGGAACGCAAATGCCGTCACCGCCGGCGAACGCGCAGACGAACGCGAGCGCGCAGATTGTCGGCCGAAGCGACTGACGCGCATACCGCGTGAAACAGAGCGCGCTATCGTGGCAGCAATGCGGTAGCGGATTGAAACGCCTCGATGGCTCGCCAGCTTCCGATCGGAAAACAGATCAGAGAGCCCAGACCACCGATGAACGTCACCACGAGCGCTCCGTCGGATAAGCCATGCCTGTCGATCAGGCTGAAGCAATTCGAGACGAAGATGAAGGAGTATGCGACCAGCGCTAACGCTATGCCGCAGATGAACCAGGAAAGAGCGCCGACGAAGATACCAATGCTCGGGATGGGCCCCTCCGCCTTATCCCAAAGATGCCCGAGGAAGGTCAGGAAGACAAGGATCGCCCCTCCATTCATCGTGAGCAGCGCGCGCAGCGCGGATTGACCGTTGCTCACCACCGTGGCGTATCGCGTGGCCCGATCGACATCGAGCAGGAGCGCACCGCCGGATTCGGCTACTTTGGGTTGTGGTTCGGACATGAAATCACCTCGTTAAACGACACAAGTAGTGGTGCCGGAGACGTGATCGCCCTGGGCCCGACCATGTTCAACATCCAATTACTGCTTACATTGAATAGTGACGATGAGGATCACTCCGTTTCATGCAATTGCGTAATGAACCAACGGATCCTTGAAACCGGGCCTTGAGCATTGATGGCCTAGGCGATTGCAGCCGCAGCGCCGGGGCCGCCATCGCGGCACGACGCCACTCCGCATAGAATTCACCCCATGACGCAGCACATCGGGATCGTTGCCTGTTCGGCGGAAGGAGCCGCGCTCTGCTACCGGACCATCTGCGTGGAAGGAGCGCAGTACCTCGGGCCGCACGATCACCCCGAGGTCTCGATGCACACGCACTCGCTGGGCGAGTACATGAAGTGCATCTACCGCAATGACTGGGAGGGCGTGGCCGGCCTGATGCTCTCCTCGGCCAACAAGCTGGCCGCCACCGGCGCCGATTTTTTGATCTGTCCGGACAATACGATCCATCAGGCCATGCCCCGCGTGCTGCCGCGATCGCCGCTGCCGTGGCTGCACATCGCCGAGGTGGTGGTGGCCGAGGCGGCGGCGCGGGGCTTCCGGCGCGTCGCGCTGACCGGCACGCGCTGGCTGGTCGATAGCGACGTCTATCCGCAGACGCTCGTCCGTCCCACCGCCTCCGAGCGCGAAGAGATCAACCGCATCATCATGGACGAACTGGTGTACGGCGTCTTCCAGCCGGGGGCGGTCGCGTACTTTCAGCAGGTCATCGGCCGCATGAAAGAGGAAGGCAGCGAAGCGGTCATCCTCGGCTGCACGGAGATCCCGCTGATCATGAATGATGCGAACTCGCCGCTGCCGACGCTCGACTCCACGCGCCTGCTCGCCCGCGCCGCGCTGCGCCGCGCCGTATGAGCTACTCGCTCCGCACCGCGACCCGCGACGATCTCGCCGAGATCGCCGAGGTGATGCGCGAGTCGCTGCGCGAGCTGGGACGCGAGGTCTACTCGCCCCGGCAGGTGGCGAGCGCGATGGAATTCGTCGGCCGGCCGGATGGGCAGCTGATCGATGACGGTACGTACTTTGTCGCCGTGGCGGATGGCGCGATCGTCGGCTGCGGCGGCTGGAGCAGGCGCCGCAAGCCCTACGCCGGCAGCGCAGCCGCGGCTGATGACGATGAACTGCTGGATCCTGCCCGCGATGCGGCACACGTGCGGGCGATGTTCGTCCGCGCCACGCACGCGCGGCAAGGCATCGGCCGCGCGATCCTCGAGCTGTGCGAGCAGCGCGCGGCGGCGGACGGGTTCCGGCGTCTACAACTGGTGGCGTTGCGGAGCGGCGAGCGGATGTATGCCGCGTGCGGATATGTCGCCGCGGCCGAGGAGCCGGTTACGCTGAAGGACGGAGTCATCCTCGAATGCACCTTGATGGAGAAGACGCTCCCGCGCTCCTGATCATCGACCGTCCCCTCAACCGCCTCCCGCACCGCAAGAGCCCTCGCCCGCGTGAGCGGGGAGAGGGTGGCCGAAGGCCGGGTGAGGGGCCTACGGCGCGGCGCGAAGCGGGCGAAGGCACGGCTCACATGCAGGTCGCGTGAAGGCGATGGCCACCCGCGAGCGGGCGGCGATCACGCGGGAGCCGCGGATCGTGTTGCCGACGCTACGCGAGCCGTGCCGTCCACGCATCGACGTTCCCCTCTCACCCATACTCCGAATCGATGAACCACTGCTTGTCCGGGCCGGCGCAATACATCCTGTAGATGCCGCCCCGCACGAGCTCGACATCCCAGTACTCCCGCGCGTCCGGCGCCTCCTTCCACCACCCTTCTTCGATCTGCCACGGACCGGACGAAACGCGCACGTCGCCGTTCCACTCGCCATCGCTGCGCACGGCGGCGATCTGCGTCTCGCCATCTTTCATCCTGGTCAGCACCTCCACCGGCACCGGCGGCCGGAACACCCGCACCGCGAGCAACCCCCTGCTCTTGCGCGGCTTGCGGCGGACGTCGGGCGGCGGCGGGGGATCGAAGGCGCCCATGCCGTGGCGCTCCGGGAGGTGGCCGTCGACCGTCATCGGCATCCCGACGCTTCCCTCGCCCAGGATGGAGATCAGCTTGGCGATGGTGGTGGCCAGCTTCTCAGGCGAGAGCGCGGCCGGGCCGAAGAGCGAGAGCTGGGCGCGGCGGGGGCGGTCGGGATGGGCGACGATGGAGAAGGCGACCACCGGAGCGCCGGGCGGGTGTTTCTCCAGGTCGAGGCGGAGCAGGGTGAGCATCGTCTTCGCGTCGCGGGTGGGGGCGGGGAGGACGATGGCGCGGGAGTGGAAGCCGTCCGGCTCGAGGGTGAGGGTCAGCTCCAGGCGGGTGCAGGCGAAGCCCTGCGCCTCGAGGCGCGCCGTCAGCCGGTCGAGCGCCGCGCTGGCGATGAAGAGGAACGGCTCGAGCGCCACCAGTGGCCACTCCAGCTCCATCCCTTCCCGGAACTCCGGCGGCAGAGCACGCGGCATGAGCGGCCGCGGATCGATTCCTCGGGCCGCATAGTGCAGCTCGCGCCCCAGCTCGCCGAGCCGGCTGGCCACTTCGCTCTCCGGGAGGCTGGCCAGCTCGCCGATGGAGGTGAGGCCCCATTTGCCGAGCGTCGCCGCCGCGTCGAGGGCGGGGGCGAGGCGGGTCAGCGGCAGCGGTGCGAGGAACTCCGCCTCGCCGTCGCGGGGGACGATGACCGGCGACTTCGGCAGCTCGGCGGCGATGCGCGCCGCCAGCTTGCTGGCCGCCACGCCGCAGCGGGCCGGCAGGCCGATGGCATCCGCCCCGCGGATGGCGGCGCCGGCCAGCTCCCGGTCATCCTTGAAGTGCCGCTCCATCCCGCTGATGTCGAAGAAGACGACGCCGTCTCCGCAGTCTTCGATGCGGGGGGAGAGCGTCTCGGCCACTTCGAGCAGCGCCTCCTGGGCCGTCCGCTCGCACTCGGGGTCGCGTCCGCGGGCGATCAGCTTGGGGAGGATGGAGCGCGCCTGGGCCAGGGAGAGGCCGCTGTGGATGCCTTTGGTACGGGCACGGCGGGTGGCCGCGATGACGTGCGCGTTGCTGCCGTTCCCCTCCACGATGGCGACCGCCTCCTCGCGCAGGTCGGGCTCGCTCCGCAGCCGCGCCGCGAGGGGGAACATCGGGACGTAGAGACAGACGATGCGCGTCATGGCGTGGTGAAGGTCAGGATGGTTTGCCGCCCTGGCCGCAGATGGCGGTGCTTCTCCAGGGTGAGCTCGACGGCCATGCCGGTCAGTACTTTGACCGCGTCGCCGGCCCATTTGCCGCGCGCCTTGCGCGCCGCGACGACGGCTTCCGAGGCAGTGCCGGTGAGGGGATACGGCGTCGATACGAGCAGTGCCGTCCCCTGCGCCTCGGCCGTTCTGGCCAGGCGGACCCACGCCGCATCGGGGACGCGTCCCTTGACCTGATGACTGCCGGTGTCGAGGACGACCAGCTGGAACCCGGCCGCGGCGATCATCTCCACGGCCATGACCGCGTCTTTCAGCTTCTTCGGACGGATCCAGAGCAGGCGGCGGAGGTCGATGCCGTTGGATTCTGCTATTTGTGGATCGAAGCCATCCCCCAGATCGACGAAGACGGCGGCCTCGCCCATGCTGGTCGCCGCGGCGAGGGCGGCCATGGCGATGGAGAAACGCCCCGTAGAGCGCCTCCCGGCGACCTCGATCATTTTGCCGCGGGGCAAGCCTCCCCCGAGGAGGGTGTCGAAGGGGGGGAGGGTGGTGGGAAGGGCCTGATTCCGCTGACGTTGGGCCAGCGCCTTGATCAGCTCCGTCCCGTTCAGGACCCTGGCTTTGACGGTTTCGCGAAGGCTGTCCCGGAGCTGCCTGACCTCGTCCCGCTCTACCCCCGGTAGCCCCTCTTCAATTTCGGGCTCCGCCTCGACAATCCTGAACTGCAGAGCGAGAGCGTGAGCCGTGGCCACCATGCGGGAACTTGCCCTCCCAAGATAGGCGGTAACCCGGCGTAAAACAACGTGCGGATATTGTGCGGATGGGAGGTGGGGGGGGAAAGGGTGGCGGGTGGGGGGAGTATTAGAGGAGAGGTCTTATGGTGACAATTTGGTCGGCCTGTTTATCGATTATGGACATGTCGGTTTGCATTAAGAGCCGTGATCCCGCCGTCCACGGGGCCTGCCAGTGCTACTATCCCGCTGCCGTGTCGCCATGATCGAACTCGCATATAAGGCGTTGGATCTTCTACTTGCGGCCTTTGGTGGATTACGCCGAGTCCGAGTTTTGGTCCATCTCGGAGCGCACCTTTCTAGTGGCGAGATTGCGTATTTCGTGAAGATTGTGAACCTCTCGTCGGCTCGGGACGTTGAGGTGACTCACGTGTGGCTGGAGGCAGAACCGGACGTGCCACTTCTGCAGGAGGATCGTCCGCTCCCAGTCCGCCTGCAGCCGGACCAGACATGGGAAACGTGGCTACCAATCAAGCGCGTGCCGGCGTCAATACTTGCGCAAGTTCCGACCCGTGTTCGCGTGCAGTTATCGAATGGTTCTGTCTTCAAATCCAAGCTAAACAAGAAGGTTCCAGACTTAGGATATGTCGCCGGCGGGCCCACCGTCCGCGTACCGGTGCCCGAATCGGCCGTGCATGGCGGAATGGCAACAGCCTGGTATTCGGAATGGCGTCTCGGTGCGGCGGCAAAAGTCTATAAGGAAACACTCCGTATTCAAGAGCATGCCAATGGCGTTGTTGACGGTACACGATGGATCGAAAGTGCCGATGGTGCGACAGAGTATCGTGTTGCAGGCTTCGCGCGCGGAGGATTCTACTGGCTTGAATATCACGACGAGAATCACCGCGGTGGTGGCACGTTACTGCTACATGAATTCACGAGCGGCAAACTTCGGGGTTTGATCACTTCGGCAAACTGCGACACCGGCCGTATCCGGTGTCTTTCAAATCAGTGGATCCCCGCCAGTTTCCAAGGCGCCTACGACAGGTCGTGGCAACGGGCGATAGGTGACATCTGAGCGCCCTGGGTATGACGATAATGAGCTGCCGCGGCCCGGCTTCGGCCCGGCAGCCGGGCTGCCTGCTTCATTGCCGGCGCGGCGGCGTCACGCCGTTGCAGATCGCGTCGCGCTGCTTGAGCTCAGTCGCGGCAACCGGCGCGCCGCTCCGGCTTCGGCACGCGGGCCCTTGGCCGCGCAACTTAGCGTGAGGTCCATTACGCGGACCGACCCCGGACGGTACGAATCCCACCTCCGTAAAAGGATCAGAAGGTGGTTCCGCCGGCACTATTCACAATGCGGCGGATCGGTAGATCGAGATGAACGATGATCCCGTCGCTCAAAGAGTGGCATTCGTACTGGAAGGACAACGACACTGCGACCATTTCCTCATGCCGATTGCCGTGCCGCTGGGCAGGCGAGTCCTGGTGATTGG
>DASYMJ010000217.1:0-12647 GCA_036009105.1 Thermoanaerobaculia bacterium
ACCGTCCTCCCGCCCTTCATCGCCGGGCTGCTCACGCCGCGCAAGGAGCTGGTGGAGTACGTCGTCGCCATCCGCGAGCCGTTCACACATCCGTACTACGTCCCCATCGCCGAGTGGCCGGAGGGGCGGGTGTACCAGGTCGTGCGATGACGTTCGTCGTCGCCATCGCGCTGCTGACGCTCGTCGGCCTGGCCATCCGGCGCGTGCCGTCCGTCGCAGCGATGGAGTTGCCGGCGCAGCTCGCCCTCAGCTTCGCGGCCGGCCTGATGATGACCGGCACGCTGATGTTCGCCTGGACGCTCATCGGCATCCCCTGGACGCGGGTGAGCATCGGCATCCCCCTGGTGGCGTTCGCGGCGGCAGGCGTGTGGCGAAAAGGCAGCGGACCGGGCAACGGCTGGATCGGCATCACCATCTTCGTCCTCCTCACCACGTACGGCGTGCTCACCGCGCGGGAGACGTGCGCGGACCTGATGTACTTCTGGGGGCCGAAGGGGCAGCGCTTCTATCGCGCGGAGAAGATCGACGTCGAGTTCCTCAAGTTCCCTCACTACTACCTGATGCATCCCGACTACCCGCCCCTCCTCCCGGAGGTCTACGCGTGGGGCTCGCTGGCCGGGCATCGCTTCTCCTACTGGGGCGCGCTGGCCCTCACGCCGCTGTTCCTGCTGGCCACGGTGCTCGCCTTTCGCGGCATCGCCGCGCAGAAGTTGGGCGAAGAGCTGGCCGGACGCTACGCCGTGCTCATGGCCGCGGTGCTGGCGTACGGCTTCGCCGCCGGGATGGTGGCCGGCGCGGGCGATCCACCGCTCCTCTTCTTCGAGGTGATCGCGCTGGCGGCGCTCACCTTTTCGGACGACTGGAAGCTCGCCGCGCTCGGCATCGCCGGAGCGATGTTCCTCAAGGTGGAGGGCACCGCCTTCGTCGCCGTCCTGATCGCGGGCTACCTGGTGACGAGGCGCAGGATTCTGATCGCCGCCGCGCCAGGCATTGTCCTGTTAGGCGCCTGGATCGCCTTCGCCAGGCACCACGACTTCCTCGATGCCTACGGCAAGAGCAGGTCGGCGCTCCACCTCCACCTGCTCGGCAAAGTCACACAACTGACGGTGCGCCAGGCGAGCTACGGCGGGTTCTATCTTCCCTGGCTCGCCGCTCTCGGTCCCATTGCGCTGGGACGCAACTTCAAGCGCGCCCTGCTGCCGCTCCTGACCGGCCTCGGGGTCATCGTCTATACCGTCTATTTCTATCTGCACGACGCCGATCCCGCCTGGTGGATCGCCTCCTCCGCCGAGCGCGTCCTGCTCTCTGCCCTCGCCTGCTTCGTGGTTGCCTCAGCGGCAGCGAGTGAGTAGAGTCGCCCCCATGGCGTGGTTCCGGAAGGAAAAGAAGCCGAAGGAAGCGGTCGAGAAGCAGACCGCCATCCCGGAAGGTCTCTGGGTCAAGTGTGACGACTGCAAGGAGATCGTCTACAAGAAGGAAGTCGAGCAGAACTTCATGGTCTGCCCGAAATGCGGCTATCACTTCCGCCTCAGCGCCCGGGAGCGTTTCGAGATCCTCTTCGACGACAACAAATACAAGGAGATGGCCACCGACATCCGCTCCAGCGACCCGCTGGAGTTCAAGGATACGAAGCGCTACCGCGACCGGCTGCGCGTCTATGAGTCGCGGGTCGGCAAGGGCGATGCGGTCCTCGTCGCGGAAGGCAAACTGGAAGGGATGCCGGTGGTGATCTGCGCCATGGAGTACTCCTTCATGGGCGGCTCGATGGGGTCGGTAGTGGGCGAGAAGATCACCATCGCCGCGGAGCGGGCGCTGGAGAAGAAGGAGCCGCTGCTGATCGTCTCCACCTCCGGCGGCGCGCGGATGCAGGAAGGCATCCTCTCCCTGATGCAGATGGCCAAGATCTCCGCCGCCCTGGCCCGCCTGGCCAGCGCCGGCCTGCCGTACGTTTCCATCCTCACCGATCCGACCACGGGCGGCGTCACCGCGTCCTACGCCATGCTGGGCGACCTGAACATCGCCGAGCCGAAGGCGCTGATCGGCTTCGCCGGTCCGCGGGTGATCGAGCAGACCATCCGCCAGACGCTGCCGGAGGGCTTCCAGCGCTCCGAGTTCCTGGTGGAGCACGGGATGGTGGACCTGATCACGCCCCGCGCGGAGATGAAGCCGACCATCGGCAAGTTCCTGCGCTACTTCACCGGCAAGTGACTCCCCTGCAGTGGCTCGACTTGCTCCAGGGCAGCGGCATCCGCCCCGGCCTGTCCCGCATCCGCACGCTCCTCCGCGCCCTCGGCCGTCCTGAGCGCAAGTACCGCTCGATCATCATCGCCGGCACGAACGGCAAAGGCTCGACCTCCGCGACGCTGGCCTCCATCCTCCGCGCCTCCGGACAGCGCGTCGGCCTCTACACCTCGCCCCATCTGGTGGAGATGCGCGAGCGGTGGGTGATCGACGGCGCCATGATCTCGCCCCAGCTGCTCGATGACTGCATCGCGCGCCTGCAACAGGCCGCCGAACAGACCGGCATCACGCCAACGTACTTTGAGGCGATGACGCTCATCGCCTTCCTCGCCTTCGCGCTGGCCAGGTGCGAGGTGGCGGTGCTGGAGGTGGGGATGGGTGGGCGGCTGGATGCGACCAATGTCGTCAAGCCGATCGCCGCCCTCATCACCCCGGTCGACTTCGACCACATGGAGTACCTCGGCAACACCCTGCGCAGGATCGCGGCGGAGAAGGCGGGCGTGATCCATCGCGGCGCGATCGTGCTGACCTCGAACGACGATCCGGTCGTGCTCGCGGTGCTCCGCAAGCGCGCCGTCCGATTCGGCAACCGCTTCCTCGTGGTGCAGGAGGAGCACGACACGCCGCTGGCCGGTCCGTTCCAGCGGCGGAATGCGGCGCTGGCGGTGCGGGCGGCGCGGGAGCTCGGCATCGCGGAGGAGGCGATCGAGCGCGGCGTCCGCGGGACGCGGTGGCGCGGGCGGCTGGAAAAGGTGGAGCTGGGCGGCAAGGAGATCTGGATCGACGGCGGGCACAACCCGCATGCGGCGAAGGTCATCGCGCCGTTCGTCGATGCGACCCTGCCCCGGCCGCGGCTCTTGGTCTTCGGTGTGATGGGGGACAAAGACGTCGCCGCAGTGGCGAACGAGCTGTTCCCGCTCTTCGATCGGATCATCACCACGGAGCCGTATCCGCCGCGCTCGGCGAACGCGGAGGAGCTCGCGAAGCTGGCGAACGCCAGCGGCGCCGTGGCCATCAGAGAACCGGAGGCAGCGCTGAAAGCAGCGATGCGGTCAGACGCCCGGGCCATCCTCGTCGCCGGCTCGCTCTACCTCGCCGGCGCGGCCATCGCGTTTTTCGACGCGCAGCGCGAAGACGCCGGCCAGCAGCAGGAGCGATGACAGCACCCACGCCGCCGCCACGGCGGTGCGGTGGCGGCCGAAGGTGAGGATGATCGTGCGGTCGCCGGGAGGGACGAGGATGCCGAGGCGGTCGATGTCGAGGGGGAGGGTATCGAGCTGGCGGCCCTCGCGCGTCTTCGCCACCCACGCCGCAAAGTACGACTGATCGGTGAGCACCACGGCCGGGCCGCGCACTTCGAGCACGATCGATTGGCGCAGCTGTTCCGAGGCGAGCACGCGCGCGGAAGGGGCGGAGCCGAAGCGGTCGTAGCGGCCGGGGGCGACGGCGACGGTGGCGATGTCGAGGCCGTGCTCCACGATCGGCACCGCCTCGTTGATGCTCCGGACGCCGATGAGGTGGCGGATGGCGATGGCGTGCGGCAAAGCGTCCGGGCCGCACCCGGCAAGGCGGGCATAGACCGGGTTGCCCGTGGAGGCCCAGCGTTCGGCAACGATGCGGCTGAGGAGGGAGTGCATGCCGTCCGGCGAGCGGTTGAGGGCGAACTGCAGGCCGGCGACGGAGCCGAAGAGCGGCTCCAGGCGCCGGGCGCGAGCGCGGTAGTCGTCGCGCGACGGATACTGCCCGCCGGGCGTCGCGGCGCGGCAGTCGCGCGCCGGCTCGACCGGCGTCACCCGGTACGGCGCGTACCAATCGATGGGCACCGTAAGCACGGCGAAGAGCGCCAACGGGACGATGGTGATCACACGCCACACGCGCCGCTCCAGCAGACGGGCGGAGAGCACGACGAGGGCGATGGTCAAAGGGAGCGCGAGCTTTTCCGGATAGCGCGCGATGCGGACCCAGGGCAGCGCTTCCACCACCGCGCGCACCAGCGGATTGAACTGACCGAGGGCGAGGAAGGCCATCGCAGCGGCGACGACCACCCAACGAGAGTGCTGGAAGAGCGCGGGGACCACAACGATGCCGAGGAAGAGGGAGAAGAAGAGAACGTCGCCGTAGTTCGTCAGCGGCAGCAGCAGGCCGGCGAAGCGAGGCAAACTGAGCGAGGCATTGAGCACCGTCTGCGCCGAATAGCCGTGCGCGCGCTCCACCTCTTTGGCGATCTCTCCGTACGCGATGAGCTGGGGCGAGGCGACGACCAGGGCCACGAGCGGAGCGGGCCACAAACGCCAATCGGGAGCCACGATCAGCACGGCCACGGCGGCGCCCAACAGAGTGACCGGTTCGGTGCCGAGAGCGAGCAGGCCCAAAGCGCAACCGAGCAGCAACCACCGCCTTCTCTGCGCCGCCCAAAGCGCGAACGGCAGCAGCGCCACGGCGGTGATCAGGTTGTAGAACGACAGCGCGGAGATGGCCACGCCGGAGAGCACGTACATCCACGCCGCCCACGGCGAGCGCGCCAAAGCGCGCATGGCGAACCACGCCGCAACCAGATGCAGCAAAAAGTGCAGGTTGAACGCGACGTGGGCCGGCAGGAGCGCGTAGAGGAAGTTGTCCGGATAGAACGTCAGCGTGTTCGGGTTGCCCGCCAGCGGCTGCCCGCCGCCGTCCTGAAAGTTCCAGTACGGCACCTCGCCCGCCCGAAGCAATCGGGCGGAGAGAACCTTGATCGGGTAGTGGGTGGAGAGGTTGTCCCGGAAGAAGAAGAACCCGGCCGAGGCGAGCAGCGAGCAGCAAACAGCGGGCAGCAGCACGATGAGAAGCGGCTTGATCCGCCCGCGGCCGGCTGCTCGCTGCTCGCTCACCGCATCGATTATGATCCGCCCTCATGACGACCATCAATGAAGAGCACCTCGCCGCCGTCGGGCACGCGTTCCTGGAGCGGCCGCTGGCGGAGGTCGATCCCGACATCGCCGGCGCCATCCGGATGGAGACCGAGCGCCAGAACGACACCCTGGAGCTAATCGCCTCGGAGAACCACGTCTCCCGCGCCGTCCTCACCGCGATGGGCTCCGTCTTCACCAACAAATACGCCGAGGGGTATCCGGGCAAGCGGTACTACGGCGGCTGCGGCCCGACGGACGTGGTGGAGAACATCGCCATCGAGCGGGCCAGGCAGCTCTTCGGCGCCGAGCACGCCAACGTCCAGCCCCACTCCGGCTCGCAGGCGAATATGTCCGTCTACTTCGCCATGCTCAAGCCGGGGGACACCATCATGGGCATGGACCTCTCCCACGGCGGCCACCTCACCCACGGCCATCCCCTCTCCTACAGCGGCCGCGACTTCAAGGTCGTGGCCTATCACGTCCGCCAGGAGGACGAGCTGATCGACTACGAGGAGATGGAGCGCCTGGCCGACGAGCACAAGCCGCGCATGATCATCTGCGGCGCCTCGGCCTACTCGCGCGTCATCGACTTCAGGCGCATCCGGGAGATCGCCGACCGTTCCGGGTCGCTGATGATGGCGGACATCGCGCACATCGCCGGCCTCGTGGTCACCGGCAACCACCCCTCCCCCGTCCCCTACGCCGACTTCGTCACCACCACCACGCACAAGACCTTGCGCGGACCGCGCGCGGGCCTGGTGCTGTGCAAGGAGCAGTACGCCAAGGACCTCGACCGCGCCGTGTTTCCCGGCGTGCAGGGCGGGCCGCTGGTGCACATCATCGCCGCGAAGGCGGTGGCGTTCAAAGAGGCGCTCTCGCCCGAGTTCCGGGAGTACCAGACCCAGATCGTGCGCAACGCGAAGGCGCTGGCCGCGGCGGTGGCGGCGACCGGCTTCCGCGTCGTCTCCGGCGGCACGGACAACCACCTCTTCATGACGGACGTGTTCTCCAAGGGCATCACCGGCAAGGACGGGCAGAACATGCTGGAGGCGGCGAACATCACGGTAAACAAGAACACCATCCCCTTCGACACGCAGAAGCCAATGGTCGCCTCCGGCGTGCGCATCGGGACGCCGGCCGTGACCACCCGCGGGCTGCGCGAGCCGGAGATGCAGACCATCGCCGAGCTGATCGCCCGCGTGCTCGACGCGCGCGGCGCCGCCGCCGTGACCGAGCAGGTGAAGCGCGAGGTCAAGGAGCTGTGCGAGAGGTTTCCGATCTACTGAGTTGCTGGTTGCTAGTTACTGGTTGCTGGTAGACCGCAATCCCCACCAGCAACCAGCAATCAGCAACCAGTAACTGCCGTCAATGAAGAAGCACTACCCCTACTACCCCATCTTCATCGACATCGAGGACCGCAACGTCCTGATCGTCGGGGGCGGCAACGTCTGCGCGCGCAAAGCGGAGACGATGATGAAGTACGGCGCGCGGGTGACCATCGCTTCGCCCGACTTCACCAAGGAGATCGAGCAGTGGGCGGCTGATGGAAAGCTGCAATTGCGCCGCAAGAGCTACGAGCTGGCCGATCTGGACGGCGCCTCCATCGTCATCGCCTCCACCGACGACCCGTGCGTCAACGCCCGCGTGGCGCGCGACTGCCGGCGGCGCAAGATCCCGGTCAACGTGGTGGACGTGACCCACCTCTGCGAGTTCATCGTGCCGGCCATCGTGGAGCGCGGCTCCATCCAGATCGCGGTCTCCACCGGCGGCAAGTCGCCCGCCCTGGCCCGCACCCTGAAGGAAGACCTGCAGCGCTCCGTCGGCCCCGAGTACGACGAGGTGAACCAGCTCCTCGGCACGCTCCGCAAAGGGGCGAAGAAAGTGCTGCCCACCGACGTCGACCGCAAGCGCTTCTTCGACGCCATCCTGGCGGACGGCATTCTGGAGCTGCTGCGGGAAGGGCGGCGGCGCGAGGCGTACGAACGGGTGGCGCGCCATTGCGCCGCGGCGGACGTGCCGCTCAGCGACGAGCTCACCGGGATGCTGGCGAGCCTGCAGTGAGCGCCGCTCACCCCCAGCCCCTCTCGCCGCGCGGCGGGGAGAGGGTGGCCGCAGGCCGGCTGCGGCGCGGCGCACTCCTCGCCATCAGCGCGGTCTGGCTCCTCTCCACCGCCCTCTGGCTGCAGCCGGGCGTGATCAAGCCGGACGGCGCCGGCTACCTGGTCTATCTCCCCTCCGCCTGGCTGGACGGCGACCTCCTCTTCTACAACGAATGGCAGCGCCTCGGCATGGTCGCGCGGGATGGCACCACGATGTTCCGCGGCACCTCCGCCAGCGATCACCTCGGCATCCACTGGGCGGCCGGCGCGGCGGTGGCCTGGCTGCCGCCGTTCATCGCCGCCGACGCGGCGCGCGCCATCGCGCCGCCGCTGCAGCGCTTTCCCCGCAACGGCGTCTCGCTGCCTTACAACGTGGCCATCGTGGCGATGTCCGCCGCGGCGGGGCTGGCCACGCTGCTGATCGGCTTCGTGATTGCGCGGCGCTTCACGGCCGAGGGGGCGGCGGCCGGGGCGTGCATCGCGGTCTGGCTGGGGACGCCGCTGCTGTGGTACTCGGTGCGCCACGCCACGCTCTCCCACGCCGTCTCCGGCGCGGCCTGCGCGCTCTTCGTGCTGCTCGCGCTGCGGCTGCGCAATGCAATGACCACCGAAGCCGTCTTTTCGGTGGGCCTGGCGCTCGGCTTCGCCGCCGCGGTGCGGGTGCAGAACGTGGCGCTCGCGCCCGTCGTACTGATCGTGCTCGAGCCCGCAGCGCGCCGCGAGGTGCTGCGAAGAGCGCATTGGCTGATCGCGGGCGGGCTGCTCGGCGTGCTGCCGGAGGTCATCGCCAGCCAGGTGCTGTACGGCTCGCCCATCGCCTTCGCCGGCTTCGGCGCGCGGGTGACGCTCGGCGTCTTCCGCCGCTTCTGGTTTTCCGAGACGCTCTTCTCCTGGTTCCACGGCGCCTTTCCGTGGACGCCGCTCGTGGCGCTCGCGGTCTGCGGGCTGCTGCTCGTGCTCCGGAGCGATCGCCGCCTCGCAATCGCCGGCCTCTACGCGTTCCTCATCCAGTGGCTGCTCAACGCCACGCTGGAGCGGGCGTTCTGGAGCGGCGTCTCCTTCGGCAACCGGCGCTTCGACAGCTGCACGATCTTCTTCATCATCGGCCTGGCCGCGCTCCTCGCGCGCTTCCCCAGGAGCGGCGCGGCCGCCGCCGCGCTCTGCTGCGCCTGGACCATGGCCCTCTTCTTCGCCGCCGGCCGCCTGGACCTCAACTTCGACCAAACGCCATCCGAGCTCATCGCCGCCATGGGGCCGCCGAAGCTGGCGCCTCTCGCCTTCGTGCCGCCGGCGGCGAAAGCGCACGTGGCCGCATTGGCCGTCTTCACCCTGCTCCTGATCTTTGCCATCGCGGCCCTTCTGCGAAGAGCGCGTCCGCACGTGCGAGCGGCCATCGCCGCAACGTACCTCGGAGCGGTGAGCCTCTTCTTCGCGGTCTGCGGCGTGAGGGACGGATCGCGCAAAGCGCTGTACCGGGACCTGATCGAGAAGAACCGCGCGCAGCTCGGGCAGACCCTCTCCGACATCGGCCTGTTGCGCGCCGAGGAGCGGTACCTGCGCCGGCAGGGGAAGGAGGAGGCGGCGGACGTCACCGCGGCCGAGGCGGCCCGCCTGGAGGAGGCAGTCCGAGGGCGGTAGGTGGCTGTGCTATCCTCCCCCGCCCATGCCTCTCCACGAGAAGAAAGTCATCGCCGTCCTGCCGGCGTACAACGCCGAAAAGACGCTCGAGGCGACCTTCGACGACATCCCCAAAGACTGGGTGGACGAGATCCTCCTGGTGGACGACTGCTCGCGCGACCACACCGTGGAGCTCTCCCGCAGGCTCGGCATCAGGACCATCGTCCATCAGAAGAACCGCGGCTACGGCGGCAACCAGAAGACCTGCTACCGCACTGCCATGGACGAGCTGGGCGGCGAGATCATGGTCATGGTCCATCCCGACCACCAGTACGACCCCAAGATCGTCCCCGAGCTGGTCAAGCCGCTCCTGCGCGGCGACTGCGACGCCGTCTTCGGCTCGCGCATGCTCGGCGGGCGGCCCATCGAAGGGGGCATGCCGAAGTGGAAGTACTGGGCCAACCTCTTCCTGACCATGGTGGAGAACGCCACCTTCTACGTCTTCCTCTCCGAGTACCACTCCGGCTTCCGGGCCTATTCGCGGCGGTACCTGGAGAGCGTCAACTTCGAGGCGAACTCCGATGACTTCGTGTTCGACACGGAGATCATCGCCCAGGGCGTGGCCAAGGGGATGCTGATCCGGGAGGTGCCGATCCGGACGCGCTACTTCGACGAGGCCTCGCAGATCGGCTTCTGGCGCTCGGTGCGGTATGGCCTGGCCATCCTCAAGACGATGGTGACGTACAAGCTGCACAAGAAGCGCGTCTGGTCGCACCGCATCTTCCGCGACCGGGCGGTGAGCAACCGGCCGCCGGCGATGCGCAATGGCGACGCGCCGGCCGGCCCGGCGCCCATTTCCTGATGACCGGGGGCCCGACCGCTCGGCGGCAGGATGTCTGGGCGGTGGTGCTGCTGGCACTCGTCGCCACCCTCTTCTTCGCCGACGTGCTGGCCGGCATCAACAACTTCTTCATCCGCGACCTCACCCGCTACTACTACCCCACCAAGCAGATCCTGCGGGAGATCGTCCTGCACGGCGAGTTCCCCTACTGGAACCGCTACTTCTCCGCCGGCCAGCCGATCGCGGCGAACCCCGAGCACGAGGTCTTCTACCCCTTCACCTGGCTGATCCTGCTGCCGAGCTACGACTTCGGCTACCGGCTGCACATCCTCATCCACATCTACATCGGCCTGTTCGGCATGTATGCGCTGCTGCGCTCGATGGAGCTGCGCCCGTTCGCAGCCTTCATCGGCGCCCTCGGCTTCGGCGTGGGCGGCTGCTATCTCTCGTACATCAACCTGCTGCCCATCCTCTTCTGCGCGGCGTGGCTGCCCCTGACCTGTCTCTTCGTGCGCCGCTTCCTCCTGCAGCACCGCGCCCGCGACTTCGCCCTCGCCGCGCTCTTCCTCGGCATGCAGTTCCTCGTCGGCGAGCCGACCACCATCCTCCAGACCGGCTTCCTCATCGGCATGTACGCGCTCTACCGCGGCTGGTACGCCCGGCCGCGCATCACCAAGATGCTGACCGGCGTGCTCTGGATCGGGTTGATCAGCGCGGGCGGGCTGGCCATCGGCGCGGCGCAGGTGCTCCCCGCCCTGGACCACGTGCGCGACTCGGCCCGCTCGCGGCCGTTCGGCTTCGACCTGGTCAGCGCCTGGAGCATGCCGTGGGCGAAGCTGTCCGAGGTCATCTATCCGCACATCCTGGGGCACATCTCCATCAAGCAGGTGATGTGGTACTGGGGGAGCGGCCTCTATCCGGGGATGGGCTCGCCGTTCGTCTTCAGCATCTACTTCGGCCTCCTCCTCACCGCGTGCGCCATCGGCGGTGCGTTCGTCCGGCCGCGCGGCGGCCGCTTCGTCCTCATCCTCACCCTCTTCTCCGTGCTGATGGCGCTGGGCGGGCACACGCCGGTGCTCGAGTGGCTGTACGACCATCACATCGCCATGTCGATCCGCTATCCGGAGAAATTCATCCTCATCGCCGCCTTCGCGGCGGTGATCTTCGGCGCGCAGATGCTCGACCGGATCGTGCACGGCGACGAGGGGGTGCGGGAGGGGACGATCGGCTTCCTCCTCGCCGTGCTGCTCGTGGCGGTCATCCTCGCCGTGCTGTCGTGGTTCCCCATCTACGCCAGGGGGATGATGAAGATCTGGGGCTGGACGCCCGGCGCGGCGCTCGACTACATGATGAAGGTCACGCGCATCGACTGGATCGTGGCCTGCGCGCGGGCCGGCGCGCTGCTCGCGCTGCTGCTGCTCATCCGCCGCATCCGCCGGCCGGTGTGGGTGACCATCGTCGGCGTCCTGGTGATCGCGGACCTCTTCTACGCCGGCAACGAGCTGAACCCGCGCATGCCGCGGCGCTTCTTCCAGCCGCCGCCCGTCGCCGCGCAGTTCCCCACTAACCGCGAGCCGTTCCGCATCTTCCACGAGGCCGACTGGTATGGGCAGGAGGAGATCGCCAAGCAGTACTTCTCCACCGGCAACGCCGTCTATTGGGTGGTGCGCAACGGCCTCTTTCCGATGACGCCCGCCGGCTCGCGGCTGCGCACCGTGCTGGAGCGCGACTACGACAAGACGGCCCTTTTGCCGACCATCGACCTGACCGACTCGGTGTGGGACGTGAAGCGCTCCGGCCGGGCCGACTGGTACCGCCCGTTCATGGCCATGTCCAACGCCTGGTACCGCGCGCTCTACCGCAACTTCGAGGTGGAGAAGAAGCGCAACCGGAACAACTTCAAGGAGTCGCTGCCGCTGCGCTTCGAGGAAGGGAAGCACTACCCGCGCTACTACTTCGCCGACCAGCTGGTGACGATCAAGGACCGCAACGACTTCGTGAAGAAGCTCTCCAACGGCAGCTACAGCGATGCGGTCGCCTTCCTTTCCCAGCCCTCCTTCGTGCCGGCGCGGGGCGTGGTGCACGGCGTGCGGGAGACGGCGAACCACGCCACGATCGACGTGGAGAGCTTCGGCCAGGGCTTCCTGGTCATGAGCATCACGCCGCACAAGTACTGGCGGGTCACCATGGACGGCCAGGCGGTGACGCCGGTAGTGACCAACATCGGCTATCAGGGCGTCACCATCACGCCCGGCCGGCACCGCGTGGAGATGCAGTACGTGAACGAGCTGGTGCGGGTGGGGGGCCTCGTCTCGGCGCTCGCCTTCGTGCTGCTGGGCGGCATCGCACTGCGCCGCCCGCGGCCGCGCGCGGAGCTGGCGGCCTACGAGGAGCCGGTGCACGTGGTGGCCGATGACGCCGGGCTGCATGTCGAGCCCGCGGAGCCGGAAGAGCCGCTCCCCATCGAATCGCCATCATGACCGCCACCCGCCGCCGCGTCCTCCTCGTCATCCTGCTCGCCCTCCTCGCCGCGGCCGTGCTGGCGCTGCGCCTCTACAACCAGCGCGAGGCGTCGAAGCGGGCCGGCGGCCTGTACGTGCCGAAGGAGATCGCCATCACCGCGGAGATGCTCCTGCTGCAGGAGTACGTCCGCATCGACACCTCCAACCCGCCGGGCAAGGAGCTGCCCGGCGCGCAATGGCTCGCCGCGCAGCTGCGGAAGCGCGGCATCGGGGCGGAGATCATCGAGGCGGCGCCCGGGCGGGCCAGCGTCTACGCGCGCATCCGCGGGAAGCAGCCGGGCGGCGCGCTGCTCCTGCTCAGCCACATCGACGTCGTGCCGGTCACCCAGTCGCAGTGGAGCGAGCCGGCGTTCAGCGGCCGCATCTACCGCAACGTGATGCTCGGCCGCGGCACGCTGGACATGAAAGGCATCGCCATCTGCGAGCTGCTGGCCATGGC
>DASYMJ010000218.1:0-4267 GCA_036009105.1 Thermoanaerobaculia bacterium
GAGCGGCGTCGTGGACGACCACTCCACCAGGATGCGCGCATTGGCAGCGCTCGTGGGGAGGTCGCGGGCCAGCGCGAGCTGCACGGTGGAGTGCGCCGGCACCAGCAGCAGATTGTTCGCGAGCAGCTCGCCGGTCTCGCCGCGCAGGTTGTAGGAGACGACGGCCTGCCCGTCGGTCGCGTTCGCATAAGCGACGTTGGAGCGATAGCGGGTGCTCTGGATCAGGCCGCCGATCGCCCCCTCGGACGACAGCACGGCCGGATCGTACGACTCGTACGCGCTGCCGTACGTGCCCCCCGATGCGGCCGTGGTGAACGTGCGCGCCGAGGCGCTGATGTTGCCGGCCGAGCGGATCTCCAGCTGGCCGATCCAGCTGCCCGCATTCGCGCCGGGAAAGTTCTCCGGGCGCACCGCATCGTCGAGCAGCAGCGAGCTCCCCGCGGGGAGAGCGACAGTGCGGCTGACCGTCACCCCGGCATCGCTGTGAAACACGAGCTGCGCTTCATTGGACGTGGAGTCGTTGTTGGTGAGGCTGACATCCGTCTTCCACGAGCTGCCGTTGGCGCCGGGCAGGTGGCCGGCGATGGGGATCACCCGGGTGCCGGCGCTCAGCGTCAGGGCCGAAGCCAGCCACATCATGAAAGAGACAAGTGCGTAGGTTCTGGGTTTCATTTGAATGGACCTCCGGTAGACGACCTCGAAGTGGACGTTGGGTTTCGACTGCTATGGACGGTGGTTAACCAGGTGGGACTGCGGTGGCGGTATCAGCGGAGTGATCGGCGACGATGCCGAGCACCTGCAATGGAGCGGTGCTCTTCACGCGCACGAACGATGGAGCAGCGACGAGTCCGAAGACTTCGCCGAGCTCGCGAACGAGGTAGCGATCGGGCCCGATCGTCACCGTGTTCACGGCATAAGGTTGACCAGAAGAGTCGAGGAGCTCGATGGATGCGGAGACGTCGGCAGTGCCGAGGTTCTGCAATGCGAAGCCGGAGACGAGGGACGGATTGCCCGTCCCGGAACGGCCGATGGCGCGCCGCTTCTTCGTGGTGGCCTGCTTCGGAAGAGCGACGGTCGCGGTCGTGAAGGTGGTGGGCGCAAAGAGCGGAACCGTGCGGCTCAGCACCCGGTCATTGCTCGGAGTCATGGAGCGCGTCCGCTCGTAGGAGAAATACTCCGACTCCGATTTGTTCGACTTGTCGTCATTGCGCGCGCGGATTCGCAGGCCGTGCATGTCCGTCGTCTGTCCGAGCACGACGTCGATGCGGTTGCTGCTGATGTATTGCGTTGCGGCAACGGTCGTCTCCGACAATTGCAGCCGCGTATTGGGAGTGAAGTTCGTGCCGCTGATGTGGATGGTGGTGCCGGCGGGGACGACCGAGCTTCCCGGCGAGACGTCGCCGATCACCACGCTGTTGGCCACGGTGAGCTGTCCGTCGGTAATCTCGAGCGGATAGTCGGCGCCCGCCGGATTGACGAAGCGGAGCGCGCCCGGATCGAGCTGCAGCGGGAACGTCTTGCCAAGGGAGGCGTCGGGGGCGACGCGGCCGGCGATGGCCACGATCGGATAGTCGGTGGGAGTGCCGAAGAGGTTGGAGGGGGAGTGGATGAAGAAGGAGATCTCGTCGCCGTCGACCAGGGCGAGGCCGAAGGTGTCCTGATCGTGGTTCATCAGGGCGATGCCTTCGATCGCGGTCAGGCCCTTGGTCTTGACCTTCCCTTTGCCGGTCGAGATCGGCTTCGGCTCGGTCACATCGATCTTGATCTGGACGATGCTGCCCGCCGGAGCGGCCTCATCGCTCACCCGGAGGGAGAGGCCGGGGAAGCCGTCCGCCAGGGCGTGCGAAGCGAGCAGAGTGACAGCGAGGACGGACCAAACAGAGCGCCTGTTCATGAGTGAGTGCTCCCGGAGAACGAAACGCGGAAGCGTTGCATGCCCGATGTTGCCAACACTTCTGTGCCGCGCCGGGCCGTCACTTCCCACAACAGCGTCTTGCCCGGCGCAAAGCGCGCGACGACCTCCGCCGGCAGGGCGACGGCCGCCGCCTGCGTCTCGCCTTTCCACAGTACAGTCCGGTCCACTTCGAACAGCTGAACCGTATAGCTCGTCGCCTCGGGCACGGCCGTCCACTGCAGCGACCGCGGCGCTGCCGCGACGTCGCCGGCCGGCGCAATCGCCTCGAGCCGCGAGGTGCGATAGACGGTCTGGGTGGTGCCTTTGGTGTCGATGGAGGGCTCGCGGTTCTGCATCCAGACGGCGGCGCCGATCACGACGACCGCCGCGGCCGCGGCGGCCAGGCTGGAGAAGACGCGGCGCGGCCGGAACGGCTTCACGTTCGACGGCGGCGCGAGCCGGCGCTGCAGTTCGGCGGCGATCCACTGGCTGTCCGCCGTGCTCTCATCACGATGGAACGATTCGAAGAGCGCGAGCTCGGCCTGGCAACGGGGGCAGCTCGCCACATGCTGCTGTTCCGCCTCGGTCCGCGCAGAACCGAGGTTCTCGATGGCGATGCAGTCCGGCGTCGGCTGCAGCTCCTGGCGCCACTGCTCGCTCACAACCGCTCTCCCCGCATGGACAGCTTCGCCACGGCCCGGGCCAGCTTCCGTTTCGCGCTCACGATGTACGCCTTCGCGCCGCTGCTGTTGTCCAGCCTCAGCAGCCGCGTGATCGCGTCCAGCGGCAAGTCGTCGCCATAGTGCAGAGTGAACACGGTACGCTCCGTTTCGTCGAGAGTCGCGGTCAGGAACCGATGCAGTTGGCGGGAGCTGCTGCTCTGCGCGGCCAGCGCTTCCGGATCCGGCTCCAGGGCCGGCACCTGAATCAACGCCTCCTCGGACTCGGTCGCTGGCGGCCCGCTGCGCTTCGAGCGGTTGATCGATTCGTTCCGGGCGATGCTGTACAGCCAGGTCCCGAATTGGGAGTCGCCCTGGAACGAGTCCAGATGCCGATAGGCTTTGAGGAAGACTTCCTGGGCCAGGTCCGCCGCCGACTCGCGGTCGCCGGTGAAACGCTGGCACCAGCGGCCCACCCGCTCGTAGTAGCGAGAGAAGAGCCGATCCGCCGCCGCGCGCCGCTCGTGGGGAGCCTCTTCCCGGTACGCGGCGAGGAGTTTGTCGTCCGCGCCCGGGGGCGTCTGATCCATTCGAGTCATTATAGTGAGCGGTGCGCATGAGCCTCGGTCTCGCTGAACTGAGACAACCGTCGAAGCCTCGGCGGAACAGAAATCTGCTGCTCGTCCTCCTTTTCCTGTGCGCGCTGCCGGCCTCTGCGGCGGGGCCCGACCCTCGCGCGCGTGCGCAGGCCCTCGATGATCGCTCCGCGGTCGAGACCGACTCCGGCGACTACGCGGCGGCGATCCGCGATGCGCGGGAAGCGGCCGACCTCTACGCCGCGCTCGGCGACGTGCGGAGCCGCGCCTCGTCGCTCAACCAGGTCGGCCTGGCCCAGATGTACGCCGGCGACTATCCGAGCGCGCGGACATCGCTCGCCCTGGCACTGCGGCTGGCCACCACGGCCGGCGACGCGGAGGCGCGCGTCGAAGAGCTGCTCAACCTGGCCAGCGTCGATTTCTTCACCGGCCGCTACAGCGAAGCCGCGGCGAACTACGACGCGGCCGGACGCACCATCGAGGAGCATCGTTCCGAGGATTGGACGAAGCGCCGCCGGCGCATCCTGCTGGCCAATCGCGCCACGCTCGATCAGCGGCTCGGTCGCTATGACGAGGCGCTGGCCGCGTACCGGCTCGCGCTCGACGACGCGGCCGCGGTGCGTCCGGAGGAGCATGCGCAGATGCTGGTCAACCTCGGCGTGGTTTACCGGCGCCTGGGCGATCCGTACAAAGCGCTCGCGGCGTACGACCAGGCGCTCGACCTCTTCGCGCGCAACGAGCTGCTCGATGGCGAGCTCGGGGTGCTGAAGAACCGCGGCATCGTGCTCGCGCTCGATCTCGGGCAGCTGGGCGAGGCGCGCGCGACGTTCGCCGATGCGCTCGCGCGGGCCACCGCGGCGGGGAGCCATCGGGAGGCGTTGCAGGCGCGGCTCTACGGTGCGGAGACCGCGCTACGGCTGGGAGAGGTCGGGCCGGCAGCGCGCGATTTTCATGCCGCTTACAAGGCGGCGGTGGAGCTCGACACGGTGGAGGAGCAGTGGAAGGCGCTCTACGGCCTGGCCCGCTGCGAAACGCTGGGTGGAGACGAGGCCGCCGCGGCAACCCATCTCCGCCAGGCCATCGGCGGGATCGAGCGGATCCGGGAGGCGATCCGCGTT
>DASYMJ010000219.1:0-8541 GCA_036009105.1 Thermoanaerobaculia bacterium
TCTCCGTCGTAGGCGTGACCGTGCGCTCGTTCGAGGAAGGCCGGCGGCGGGTCGTAGGGCGTATGCGGATCGTAGAGGTGGACCCAGGCGAAGAACGGGCGGCCGTCGCCGCTGTTGCGCAGCCAGGCGAGCGCGCGATCGACGGTGTCGCCGCCGCGGCGCTCGGCATCGAAGGACGAGGCCGCATTCGGATCGCGCACGATCGCGTCGTCGTACGTATCGAAGCCGCGATTGAGCCCGAAGCGGTGATCGAGCACGAACGCGCTGACGAACGCGCCGGTGCGATACCCGCCGCGCGCCAGCACCGTGGCCAGCGTCTCCTTGTCCGCCGGAAACGCCGCGACGCCGTTGTTGCGCACGCCATGCCGCACCGGCAGCTCGCCCGAAAGCAACGACGCATGCGCGGGCATGGTCAGCGGCACCGGCGACTCGGCGTTCGCGAAGCGGACACCGTCACTGGCGAGCTTCGACAGATTGGGAGTGGCAGCGCCGAGGCGATCGGCGCGGAAGGTGTCGAGGGTGATGAGGAGGACGTTGTAGTGCTGCTTCGGTGCGCGGTGACAGGCGGTGAGGAGCGCGATCAGGATGAGGAACGGAATTGAAAATTGAAAATTGAAAATTGAAAACGCGCGGCGCGAGTGGATCGTTTTCAATTTTCAATTTTCCATTTTCAATTTCCGCCCAGCCTCAGAGCGGAATGTTTCCATGCTTCTTCGGCGGGTTCTTGTCCCGTTTGTTGCGGAGCATGGCGAAGGCGGTGATCAGCTTCCGGCGGGTGAAGCGGGGCTCGATGATCTCGTCCACGTAGCCGCGCTCGGCGGCGATGTAGGGATTGGCGAACTTTTCCTTGTACTCCGCCACCTTCTCCGCCCGGTTGTCGGCGCCGCGATAAAGGATGTTCACCGCCCCTTCGGCGCCCATCACGGCGATCTCCGCGGTTGGATACGCGTAGTTCATGTCGGCGCGGATGTGCTTGGAGTTCATCACGCAGTACGCGCCGCCGTAGGCCTTGCGCGTGATCACCGTGATCTTCGGCACCGTCGCCTCGGCCAGGGCGTAGAGCAGCTTCGCGCCGTGAATGATGATGCCGCCCAGCTCCTGATCCGTCCCCGGCAGGAAGCCCGGCACGTCTTCCAGCACGAGCAGCGGGATGTTGAACGCATCGCAGAAGCGGACGAAGCGCGCGCCTTTGCGCGAGGCGTTGATGTCGAGCACGCCGGCCAGGAACGCCGGCTGGTTCGCGACGACGCCCACCGGATAGCCGTTCAAGCGGATGAACCCGACCACGAGGTTGCGCGCGTACTGCTGGTGCACTTCCAGGAAGTGGGCCTCGTCCGCCACGGTCTGGATCAGCTCCCGGATGTCGTACGGCTGGTTCGGGTTCTCGGGGATGAAGCCGTCCAGGTTCGCGTCGACGCGGTTGATGTCGTCGCGCGTGCTGGCCCGCGGCGGATCCTCCATGTTGTTCGAGGGCATGTAGGAGAGCAGCTCGCGGATGGTGGCGAGGCAGTCCTCATCCGAGTCCGCCGCAAAGTGCGCCACGCCGGAGATCTGGTTGTGCGTGTCCGCGCCGCCGAGCTTCTCCTTCGTCACTTCCTCGTGGGTCACGGTCTTGATGACGTCCGGGCCGGTGACGAACATGTAGCTCGTCTTCTTCACCATGAGGATGAAGTCGGTGATGGCGGGGGAGTAGACGGCGCCGCCGGCGCAAGGGCCCATGATGGCGGAGATCTGCGGCACGACGCCCGAGGCCAGCGTGTTGCGCAGGAAGATGTCCGCGTAGCCGCCGAGGGAGACGACGCCTTCCTGGATGCGGGCGCCGCCGGAGTCGTTGAGGCCGACCAGCGGCGCGCCGTTCTTCACGGCCATGTCCATGATCTTCACGATCTTGGCGGCGTGCGTTTCGGAGAGCGAGCCGCCGAAGACGGTGAAGTCCTGGGCGAAGGCGTAGACGAGCCGGCCGTTGATGGTGCCGTAGCCGGTGACGACGCCGTCGCCCGGCACGCGCTGCTTCTCCATCCCGAAGTCGGTGGAGCGGTGGACGACGAGCTGGTCGAGCTCCTGGAACGAGCCGGGATCGAAGAGGAGGGAGACGCGCTCGCGGGCGGTGAGCTTGCCCTCGTTGTGCTGCCGGTCGATCCGCTGCTGCCCGCCACCGAGCTCGCTCTCCCGCTTGCGGCGCTCGAGCTCTTCGAGATGCTGGTCGAGAAGGGCCATTTTGCGCGAAACGCTACCACAGGGCGGTGAGCCTCGGTGTCATCGGCTAAAGCATCACGTTGCGCTCCGCCGCCACCCGCCGCATCTCCTCGGCCAGCTCGCCGTCGGACGGATCGCGGTCGCCGTTCACCCGGGCCAGCCGCACGCGCGCTTCCTGCTCGACGGCATCCACCGCGGCAAAGCTCTCCCCCAGCGTACGAGCCACGATCTGGATCCCGGCCTCGGCATCGCCGAACTCCACGAGCCCCCGGTCCTCGAGCCGATTCACGATCGCCCGCGCCAGAAACTCGATCTGTTTGATGGAGGTGGCCATGTGAGCCAGCGCGATTCTAAAGCATCACGTACGCGCCGAACGATCCGGCTCCATAGGGATACCAGCCATCCGGTTTTCCCACTCCATGAATGCGGTCCAACCGGATGGGCACCAGCGAGCCGTCCTCCAGCAGCACACGCCGCGCTCCGACCAGGCCGATCGCTTCCGGCGCCGCGTCGTCGATGGCGCCGAACGGCCGCGCGCGCAGGTGAAACGGCATGGGCAAGGGACGGATGCGGTAACTCGGCCGGAACCAGTTCGGCCACTGCATGCCGTTGGTCAGCTCGATCGCTTCGACCGGCTCGCCGTTGCCGTCCACCCCCTCCGCCACCTGCTCGATCTCGATGAGCCCGATGAGTGACGGGAGCAGCGACGCGGCCACATTCGGCGCGAGGCGGATCCGTTCCGGGGCCGCCGCTTCGCGCACGCCGCGCGCGAGCACCTCCGCCACGCGCGCGACCGGCGCGACGTCGAAGGACGCGAAGTCGAGCACCGCGCGGACGCGGTGCGCCGCCACGGCGACATGCATGCGGCGCGTCTCATCCGTCCATCGCGCATCGCCGTACTCGTGCTCGGCGATGCCTTCGCTGATGATGACCCGCTCGATGTTCGGCAGCTGTCGGATCGCCTGCGCGGTTTCGATCAGGCGCGCCGCGTCGATCTCGGGCAGCGTCACCTCTTCGCGCAACGGCCGGCACTCGAACGCGACGCCGCGCTCCACCGCTTCCCCCGCCTCGGCGATGCGCAGCAGCGCGCCGTTCTCGTGACGCACCACCCGCCCGCGCTTGCGATAGATCACAGCGCCCCCGTGATCAGCACCGGGGCGAAGGAGCCGACGACGAGCTCCTGCCCCTCGCGCGAGCAGACCACGCCCGGATAGCGCACCGGCTCGCCGGAGGCGCCGAGGAAGGCGAGCTGGTCGCGCGTTGCGGTGATGGTGAACGGCGCGAGCCGCGCGTTGCCGAGGTTGGCGATGGAGACGTCGACGGTGAGGACGCCGGTGAGCGGATCGTACGTGCCGCCCGCGACGAGGTGGATCTCCACATGCCGCTCCGGCACCTCGAACGGCGCACCGACCTGCCGCGCCACGAGGGCGGTCATGCGGTGCAGGGGAACGTCGCGAAAGGAGGCGCGGCGCAAAGCGAGCGGGCGTTCGCCGGCGAGCAGGTCGGCGGTGCCAAGAGGAGAGACATCTTCTACGCGCAGCCAGCCCTTCTCCCGCTCTTCGAGCACCTTCTCCCCGCCCCGCGGGGAGAAGGCCGGGGTGAGGGGTCCATGCTCCGCGGGATGGCCGAAGGCCTCGTGCAGCAGCACGGCCGCGGAGCCGTTGCGCCACACCATCGGCAGCGGCTCGCGCAGCTCCTCCTCCGCCTCGCGCGCGACGAGCGCGCGCAGCATCGCCGTGTCGCGGGCGGCCGCGGCGGGGGTGGTCACGATGGAGACGCCGCGCATGGTGATGGTCAGCGTGGCGGAGCGCTCGCCGTCGGACGCGGCGCGGGCCACGGCGCGGATGCGAGCGTCAGCGAGCGACGCAACGGCGGCGCGGAGGCGCGCCATCTCCTCATCGCAAGCGGCAATCAGGGAGGGATCGGCCACGTCGGTGGCTTCGATCCCATCGGCGGAAAGCACGGCCGTGCCGTGCTCCAGGCGCGACTCGAGCAGGACGCCGTGCGCCCAGAGCTCGTCGCGTGCGGCGATGGAGAAGCGCTCGGAAGTCACTCGAAGCGGACGTCGACCTGTCTGGTCTTCGGATCGTAGCGGACGTACAGCTTGTGCTCGCCGCCGGGGCGAAGGTTCTGGCGCACGACGCGGTGATCGTTGATCTTCTGCGACGGCACGACCAGCCAGATGTCGATCTCGGTATCGGCCGGCGTCACCTCGCGCGTCACGTTCACCAGCCGCGGCGCGTTCCGGCGGAACAGGCCCCGGCGCTCCTCGAACAGGTTCTCGTGCACGATCACCGTCCCGCCCACCTTCACCTGCACGTAGCCGTCCGCGATGGGCGAGTTCACGATCGTGGTCAGCTTCGCCGGCGTCACCGGAACCGGCGGCTGGTGCCCGCCGTCGCCGCCCGTGCCGCCGGGATGCACGGCCTGCGTCGTGGTCGCGGTCTGCTGCCGCAGCGCGACCTGCTGCTGCCGCGTCTTTGCGCGCGCCTGGTCGACCTTCTCCTGTTCGGTTTTGGCCAGTTGCAGATAGGTCGAGGCCTCCTGGTTGTTCGGGTTGAGCTGGAACGCCGCCTCGAACACCGGGATCGACTCCTCGAACTTACGCGCGTTGTAGAGGGCCATCGCCTCGTCGAACTTCTGCTGGGCCTGCGCGAGCTGGAGCTTGTTGACCTCCTCGCGCTGGCGCATGGCGCTGAGGCGCTCGACCATCGTCGTCACCGCGGGCGAGGCGGGCGCGAGCTTCTTCAGCTCGTCGAATTTCACCGCCGCATCGGTGACGCGTCCCTGCCGCAGCAGCTCGTTGCCTTCCATCCGCAGCTGCCGCTCCTTCGCGCGCCGCGCCTCCTCCTGCTTGTTGACCGGCGGCACCTTCGGCTGCCGCGCCTGGATGATCACGACCGCTCCGAGCAGGCCCGCCACGAGGACGGCGATGATGCCGAGAAAGACCGCCGGATGGATGCGCTGGCGCCACACCGGCAGCGCGCGGACGTTCGTCAGCGTGTTGCGCACCCTGGACGGAGGCCTCACCGCCGGCCCCTCCCCCCGCCGCGCGGCGAGAGGGACGCCGGCGGCCGGCTGAGGGGTCTTCTGCGAGACGCGATTGGTGGAGACGCCGGCGTCCCGCGGCAGCTCATCCGCCTGCGGGAACGGAATCTCGACCGTCGGCAGGCGGTCATGCGCTTCGGCGCGGGTGACGACCGTCTCGTCGGCGAGAAAGGTCTCGACGCGCGGCGCGGGGCGCTCGCCGCGCATGACCGCGCGCAGCGCCGCGGCCAGCTCCTTGCCGCGCTGGTAGCGCTTGGAAGGGTCCTTGGCCAGGCACTGCGCGACGACTTCCTCGAACGCCTCCGGGATCTGCGGGTTGATCTCGTGCAGCGCGGGGAACGACTCGTGGACGATCTTGTAGGAGATCGAGGTCAGCGAGTCGCCGCCGAACGGCTTGCGGCGGGTCAGGCATTCGTAGAGACAGATGCCGAGGGAGAAGATGTCCGTGCGTCCGTCGACCGGCGCGCCCTTGATCTGCTCGGGGGCCATGTAGTTCGGCGTGCCGAGGAACTGGCCGGTGGTGGTGAGGTTCGCCACGCCCGAGGCGATCTTGGCGATGCCGAAGTCGGTGATCTTCGCCCGGTAGCCTTCCAGCAGGATGATGTTCGCCGGCTTGACGTCGCGGTGGACGATGCCTTTGGAGTGGGCGAAGTCGAGCGCGTCGGCGATCTGGGCCACGATGTCGCCGATCTGCTCGTACGTCATGGTCCGGCCCTGGGAGAGCATCTCCTTGAGGTTCGAGCCTTCGACGTACTCCATGGCGATGAACGACATGCCGGAGGCTTCGTCCTGCCCGATGTCGTGCACGGTGACGATGGCGGGATGGTTGAGGATGCCGGCCGCCTGCGCCTCGCGGATGAAGCGCTGCTGGAACTCCTTGGTCTCGTCGTCGTCCGCGTGCGCCACGGGGCGGATGGTCTTGAGCGCGACGAGGCGGCCGATCAGAGGGTCCTTGGCCAGGTAAACGATTCCCATCGCACCTTTGCCAAGCTCTCGGACGATCTCATATCGGCCAAGCTTCACCTGCTGCTGATCTCCGCGGGAACCCACTGGAGCCCCATAGACGGCCAATCATAACTCCTGCGGATGGAGGGAATTTTAATTTATGATCAACGCCCTGTTTTCAATTCCCTGCGAGGTCAAACCATGAAGGTCTACACCGGTTCGGAAATCCGCAACGTGGCCGTTGTGGGTCACAACGACACGGGCAAGACGACGCTCGTCTCGCAACTCCTCTTCAACTCGGGAGCCACCACGCGCCTCGGAAAAATCGAAGACGGCACCACCACCACCGACTTCGATCAGGACGAGATCGAGCGCAAGCATTCGATCTCCGCCGCGGTCGCCTACGTGGAGTGGAAGAACACGAAGATCAACCTCATCGACACGCCCGGCTTCGGCATCTTCCTCATGGAATCGCGCAGCGCGATGCGCATCGCCGACTCCGCGGCGGTCGTCGTCAGCGGCGTCACCGGGGTCGAGGTCACGACCGAGAAGGTGTGGAAGTTCGCGGAGGAGTTCCACCTCCCGCGCGTGATCATCGTGAACAAGCTGGACCGCGAGCGCGCCTCCTTCAGCCGCACCCTCGACGCGCTGCAGAAGAAGTTCGGCAAGAACGTGGTCCCCATCCAGCTGCCCATCGGCGAGGAGAAGGACTTCCGTGGCGTGATCGATCTCGTGTCGATGAAGGCCTTCGTGTATCCGGCGGACGGCTCGGGCAAGTACGAGATGTCGGACATTCCGGCGGACCTCAAGACCGAAGCGGACGACTGGCGGGAGAAGCTGATCGAGAAGGTAGCCGAGGGCGATGACACGCTGATGGAGCGCTTCTTCGAACAGGGCGGCCTCTCCCAGGAAGAGCTGATGGACGGCCTGCACCGCGAGGTCTCCCATCATCAGATCTACCCGGTGCTCATCGCCTCGTCCTCCCACAACATCGGCGGGCACCTCATCGCCGACGCATTCGTCAGCCTGCTGCCGTCGCCCGACGAGATCAAGCAGATCGAGGGGGCCGACCGCAACGGCCAGCCGCTCACCTTCGACCGCCGCCCGGAGGCCTTCCCCGCGGCGCTGGTGTTCAAGACGTTCTCCGATCCGTTCTCCGGCCGCGTCTCGCTCTTCCGCGTGTTCAGCGGCACGTTCAAGTCGGACTCCACGTACTGGAACACCTCCCGGGACCACGAGGAGCGCATCGGCAAGCTGCAACTGATCCAGGGCAAGCAGCAGATCGCGGTGCCGGAGCTGCGCGCCGGCGACATCGGCGCGGTGGCGAAGCTCAAGGACGTGCACACCGGCGAGACCCTGTCGGCGAAAGAACATCAGATCGTGCTGCGGCACATCTCCTATCCGGAGGCGGCCATCTCCTTCGCCATCGAGGCGAAGACGCGAGGCGACGAGGACAAGCTCTCCACCGCCATCGCCCGCATCATCGAAGAGGATCCGACCATCCGCTTCGCCCGCGACGAGCAGACGAAGGAGTTCCTCATCAGCGGCCAGGGGCAGTTGCACGTGGAGATCGTGGTCTCGAAGCTGAAGAAAAAGTACGGCGTCGACGTGATCCTCCATCCGCCCAAGGTGCCGTACCGCGAGACGATCACCAAGCCGGCCGACGCGCACGGGCGGCACAAGAAGCAGTCCGGCGGCCACGGCCAGTTCGCCGACTGCAAGATCACCATCGAGCCGCTGCCGCGCGGCGGCGACTTCGAGTTCGTGGACGAGATCTTCGGCGGCTCCATCCCCCGGCAGTACATCCCGGCGGTGGAGAAGGGCATCCAGGACGCGCGGCGCAAAGGGTTCCTGGCCGGCTTCCCGGTGGTCGACTTCCGGGTGCGGCTGAAGGACGGCCAGTATCACGACGTCGACTCCTCGGAGATGGCGTTCAAGATCGCCGGCTCGATGGCGTTCCAGCAGGGGATGGAGGCCGCGCGCCCCACGCTGCTCGAGCCGATCATGCACGTCGACATCAACGCGCCGAGCGAGTACGTGGGCGACCTGATGGGCGACCTGAACTCGCGCCGGGGCCGGGTGGAAGGCGTCGATGCGGAAGAGGACCAGCAGACCGTGCACGCTCGCGTGCCGCTCGCGGAGATGCTGACCTACGGCTCGACGCTGCGCTCCATCACCCAGGGCCGGGGCAGCTTCCACATGGAGTACAGCCACTACGAGGAAGTGCCTCGCAACCTGCAGGAGAAGATCATCGCCGAGTCGAAGAAGGCGAAGGAAGCGCAGCAGGCGGCGGCGCATTGAAAATGCAGGGCCGGCTCTCAGCCTGCTCATCGTGCTTACTGCGGCCGGCTG
>DASYMJ010000220.1:0-16471 GCA_036009105.1 Thermoanaerobaculia bacterium
GCCGAGATCCTGCGCGCGGAGTTTGCCGGGACGATGGCCAAGTACGGACTCCGCTTCATGAATCCCACCCCGGAGGAACGCGAGCGCATCGAAAAATACGTGCACCGCATCCGCTCGCGCGAACTGATCTGATGCCCAGAACGCCCCAGGACATCGAGGCTGCCATCCAGGCCGTACGCGAGGAGGACTACCTCCGCGCGGTGACCCTCTTCCACGACATCTACCAGACCGAGGATGCGCCGCCCATCCAGACGCCGCGCGATGCGACCGGCCTCTCGTTCTTCGGCCTCGCCCTGGCGCTGGTGCAGCGCAAGTTCAAGCTCGCCATCGACCTCTGCAAACGCGCCATCGAGCTGGAGTTCTACAACGGCGATCACTACGCGAACCTGACCAGGGTCTACGTCGCCGCCGGCAACCGGAAGAAGGCGCTGGAGACGGTGGAGGCGGGCCTCAAGCTGCTCCCCGACCACGAGGGGCTGCTCGCCACCCGCACCGCCATCGGCGTCCGCGCGCGGCCGTCGCTCCCCTTCCTCGACCGCAGCCATCCCATCAACGTGACCCTCGGCCAGTCGCGGCACGCGAAGAAGGTGGCGACGGAAGACAAAAAGAAACGGTAGGGATTTCCGCCCCCCACAACTCTCTATAGGAGAGGAGGTCAGGATGCGGTCCCTCCTGGCGATTGCCCTTTTCAGCTGGACGGCCGTCGTGTCGGCGCAGGTTGCCGCGCCGCCGCTGGGCGCAGCGGCGAGCTTCGCCGTCCTGGGCGGCTCCTCGGTGACCGGCAGCGGCGCGCGGGTGGGAGGCAATGTCGGCGTCAGCCCCGGCGAGGCGATCTCCGGCCCGATCACCTTCACCGTCGGCGGGAAGTTCCGCAATGACGTGACCGCGCGCGCCGCGCAGCGCGATGCCGGGGATGCGTATGGCAAGCTCGCCGCGCTCTCGTGCAAGCCGCTGCCGAACGTGCGTCCGCCGCCCGGCGTCTATTGCATCGTTCCGGCCTTCTCCGGAACGCTGATCCTCGATGGGGATCAGGCCGCCGTCTGGATCTTTCAAGCCGCGGGCGACTTCGCGGCGGCTCCCGACACCAAGGTGCTCCTGCTGAACGGCGCCTCGCGCGACAACATCTTCTGGCAGGTGCCCGGCTCGGCGACGCTCGGCAGCAACACGCTCTTCGCCGGCAACCTCCTCGCCGTCGGCAACATCGACGTTCCATCCGGCGCCCGCCTCTCCGGCCGCGCGCTCGCGCAGAAGGGGGCGGTGACGCTCGGCGAGGCCTTCGTCTCCATGTGCTGCCCTCTCGTCGCGCTCTCGCCGCCGGCGCTTGCTGATGCGGTGGTCGGGGCCGCCTATGAGCAGACGATCACGCCCGCCGGCGCGACCGTCACCTCGGGCATGCTGCCGGAGGGCTTGACGCCGGCGGTCTCCGGCACGCCGACCACGACCGGCCGCTACCGCTTCACGCTGACCGCGACGAACGGCGAAGGTTGCTCAGGCACCCAGGAGTACGAGATCAACGTGGTCTGCCCCGCGATCAGGGGTGGGACCTCGCCGATCACCGGCGCCTCGACCACCCTTCCCGCCGGCATGGCGGGCATTCCGTACCAGTCGCTGCAACTGCCCGTGGTCGGCGGCACGCCGCCGTACGAGTTCAAGGTCCTGACCGCGTCGGATCCGCCCCTCCCCATCGGCCTCCCTCCCGGCCTGACCGTCTCGCCGAGCGGCCTCCTCTCCGGAACGCCCACCAAGGGCGGCAGCTACCGGTTCAACGTCGACGTCACCAGTTCCGGCTCCTGCATCCCGCACCGCATCACGTACAGCATCACGATCTTTCCCTTGCCGGAGGGAGGATGAGCGAGGCTCCCGCGGAAGAGCACCGATGCGAGGACTGCGGCACGAAGTTCGAGCCGGGGGGGAAGCGCTGCACGAAATGCAATGCGTGGGAAGGCGCGCGGGATCCCGAGCAGTGCCGCATCTGCCGTGGCCGCATGCTGAAAGGGGCGGTCCGCTGCGCCACGTGCCAGTCATACCGCGGATGGCGCCGTGTCCTCGCCATCCCGCCGGCGATCCTGACCACGATGACCGCCTTACTTGCGATCGGGACGCTGTTCATGCAGACGTATTCATCGGTGAGGTATCGCGACTCCAACACCAGAGTCATCGACGCGACCGCGGACGGCAACGTGCTCTACGTCGCCGTCGCCAACTCCGGACAAGCGCCGTCGTCGCTGCGAACGTTCGACCTGCTCTTCGCGGACAAGCTCATCGACGTGAGGATCGACGTCATGTCCGAGCACAAAAAGGCCGGCTTGCGGCTGCTTCCGGGACGGGGACAGGCCTGGATCGGCCTGCTCGTGGAAGGACTCCAGTCGCGCTGTTACGGACCGATCCCGCGGAAGCGGTACACACCGGAGGAAGTGACGCAGTGGTTGAACAAAAACCAGGTGACGCTGCGCTACGTGGTGCGGGAGTCGGACGGCGAGTCGACGAAGTCGGAACAATTCGCCGGGAACGTCCTGCTACCCATCATCACGGCGAACAAACTGAGCACGAGTGAGCCCTGCCAATGACTGCCTTGCTGATTCTTCTGCTGCTGGGCGAGCCGGAGCGGCTCGTGAACGCGGACGAGCTGGAAGTCACGATCACTTCTGTCGATTGTGCCAGCGCTCCGTCGAAGATTTTTGCGGTGTTGAGGGGAGACGAGGAGGCGACGGTCGATCTCGACCGGGTCGGCACCGAGTGCCGTTGGCGGGGCGTCATCGGTGCTCCGGAGCACGTCACGATCGGGCAGACCACGGTCAGTCTGCGCCTCCGCGGCGCGCGGACCGGCTGCCGGCTCGCCATCGAGGGGAGGAACCCAACGAACCCGAACAAATCGGTCGCCATCCTGCGCCTCCCGTATCCGCCCCCGACCGCCGGCGATCTTCAGATCGCAGGCTGGCCCTTCCCCGGAAGGGTCGCCTATGTCCGGATCGTCGAACCCGACCTGGACCGTCCGCAGGGAACGTTCGCCTGCCGGGAAAAAGGTCTGCTCCAGCGTCAACGGACGATCAGAGATGTCATGTTCGAGACGGAGACGCTGGAGTTCTCTCTGATGAAGCCTTCATTGCAGGGGGCCATCAGCTTTGCTCTGAAGGAGTCGTTCGATGACGACAGCGCCACCCACAAGATCCCGACCGAGACGATCCTGCGTGCCATTGCCCGAAAGCGTGGCGGAAGCGCGGAAGCGGGTTACCGGATCTCGCCCGCCGCGATGCAGAACGACGCGAAGGAGCTGGGGAAGTTCGGCATGACCCTGGAGCCGCCCAAATGAAATGGCTGCCGTGCGTTGCCGCCCTGCTGCTCGCCGGCGCCGCCGCGGCGCAGGCTCCCATCTTCCAGCCGGACAATTTCCTCGATCCGCGGCAGAGGAGCGGGCCGGTGTTCATGTCTTTCCTGCTCCTGGGCGCCGGACGCGGTGTCACTGACGCGTTCCGGCCGCTGCATCAGGATGTGGGGCTTCTGCAGATCGCGAACACGTTTTACTGGTCGCGATTCGAAGCCGGATACAACCACAGCGAAACGCGCGGGGAGGTGGCCGGCGGCACCGTCCGGGTGCAGCGTTGCGGATGCAACACGGAGGTCTATTTCCCCACCCCGCCGCCTCCCGGCGCCGTGCCGGCCGCTCCGCTGCCGGGGTCGCGCGACACGGCCTCGTTTGCGTTCTACCATGCGTCCGCCAGCGGGCCGGCTCTTCGCTACCGCTTCCTTTTGACGTCGCAGCGCATCGGCACCGAGATCAGCGTGCAGGACGGTCCCGCGGTTCGGCGCTCGGGGCGGGAGCAGACGTTCGCCATCGACGGCGACGTGAACTTCCGCGGGCTGGTCGGGACGCTTTACCTCGCCCGCACCGCGCGGTCGGGGACGACCGACAACCGCACGCAGAACGAGCTCGTGTACACGAACCGCTTTCCCGTCCTCCCCCTCCCCAAAGGCGTGCTGCTCCGGACGGCGCTGACCTTCGGGGCGATCACCGACCGCGGTGCGAGCGGGATCAATGTCGTCAATCCGCTGGTCGAGGCGTTCTGGCACGACTACCGGTCGCGGGTGAGCGTGCATCTGGTCTACAGCCCGCAGTCATTGCACGACGGCAACGGCTGGACGACCCATCATCAGGTGGCCGCATTCATCGAGCGCCCGCTCTACGCGAAGTTCTTTCACGAGCGGTAGCGCTTCGCCAGCTCCTCCGGATCGGCACCGCGGCGGAAGCGGAGGACGACCTGCCAGTTGATGAGCGCGGTCTTCCAAACTCCCTTCTCCAGAAACCTCCGCCCGGAGGTGATCACGTGCTGCGGCAGGATGACGCTGTGCCGGCGCATGCGCCGCGCGAATTCGTAGTCCTCCATGATGGCGATCTCGCGGTAGCCGCCCATGGCCAGGAAGCGGTCGCGGCGGATGAACTGCGCCTGGTCGCCCCACGGGCAGCGGGTGAAGAACGTCCGCAGGTTGATCATCATCGCCGCGATGCGCAGTTTCAGCGCGGGCTCGGTGAAGGCGAGGCGGAAGCCGCCACAGTCGGCGCCGCTATTGGTCACCGCTTCGCCGGCCTGCTCCGGCAGCGTCGTATCGGCGTGCAGAAAGATGAGGTACTCGCCCGTCGCCGCCTTCGCGCCTTCATTGAGCTGCCGGCCCCGCGGCGGCGAGCACGCCATCACCCGCCCGCCGTGTGCCTCGGCCACCGCCAGCGTGCGGTCGCTGCTCCCGCCATCGCAAACGATGACCTCCTCCGCGCCCGCGGCCAACGCCGAAGCGATGGCGGCGCCGATCCGCGCCTCCTCGTTCAGGGAAGGGATGATGACGCTCACCGGGTAGGATGTCCGCGCTGTCATGGACTGCTACATCCTAACGGGCGGCAAGTCGCGGCGGATGGGGTTCCCCAAGGAGGCGCTCTTCCTGCCGCGCGTCCTCGCCGCGGCGGGTGGGGCGTTCGAGAACGTGATCGTCATCCATCGGCAAGACGACCCGCCGCACCAAGATACGGCGCCGGTCTTCGGCGTCCTCGCCGCGCTGCGGCGGGCGAAGGAGCGCTGCTTCATCCTCGCCGTCGACTACCCGCTGATCACCGCCGAGGTGCTTGCCTATCTGCGGGAGCGCGGCGGTGTGCCGATGTGGCGGGGGAGGCCGCAGGTGCTCTGCGCCGCGTACGAACCGCATCTTGCAGGCAACATCGAGAGGCGCATCGGCGAAGGGCGGCTCGACCTGCGCGGCTTGATTGACGAGGCCGGTGCGGAGATGATCGCCGAGGCGGAGTTGCGCGCGCGGTTCGCGGGCGAGCCGCTGATGAACGTGAATACCCCCCAGGAGCTGGAGGAGGCGGAGAGGATCCATGGCCAACGATTTTTCGCATCTCGATGAGACAGGCGGCATCTCCATGGTGGACGTCGGCTCCAAGCGCCCTACCTCGCGCGAGGCGGTCGCCGCCGCCACCGTCCGCATGAAGCCCGAGACCCTCGGCAAACTGGTCGACCGCGCGCTGCCGAAGGGCGACGTCCTGACCACCGCCAAGGTGGCCGGCGTGCTCGCCGCGAAGCAGACGCCGTCCCTCATCCCGCTCGCGCATCCCATCATCCTCAACACCATCGATGTCACCTTCGACATCGACCGCGACGCGGGCACGATCGAAGTGCGGGCCATCGTCCGCTGCGACGGCAAGACCGGCGTGGAGATGGAAGCGATGACCGCCTGCGCCGTCGCCTCCCTCACCATCTACGACATGTGCAAGAGCGCCGAGAAAGGCATCGTCATCGACGGGCTGCAGTTGGTGAGGAAGAGCGGGGGGAAGAGTGGGTTGTGGGAGAGGTGAGAGAAGCAGTTGTCGGTTGTGTCGGTTGTCAGTTATCCGTTGTCGGTAGGTCGTTCTACTGACAACCGACAACTGACAACCGATAACTACCTCCTCATCCACGCCGGCTGCTGCGTGTCGGTGTTGCCGTTGCGCGCGGCGTCCGCGGCCTTCTCCTCCGTCACCAGCTGCTTGCGGATGCCGCCCAGGATGCGCTGGTCGGTGGCGATGGCGAGGTCGACCAGGTGCTGGCGCTCCTTGAAGCCGGTGAAGGCGATCACGAAGCGGTCCAGGCGGAAGGCCACCGCCCGCCCCAGATACTTGTCCTCGGCCGTGAAGTTGTCTTCGCCGAGGTTGGGGATGGGGTCGAGGAGCTTGCCGTTGCGGATGTAGAGGCGGCGGTACGACTCCAGGATCTTCGCCGCGGCGGGCTTGTTCGCCGCGGGGATGATCAGGCCGTCCACCGGCTCGCCATCCACGGTGAATGAAACCTGGAACGAGCTGGCCAGGAACGGCTGGCCGAAGCCCTGCTCGGCGTCGAAGCGCTCGCTGTTCACGATGCGGTTGGTGGCCGGGAAGAAGTTGAACACCGCCGGCTTCGACGGCGCGGCGGGCATCTTCTCCGCGACGAAGGCCATCAGCCGCTTGAGCGACTCATTGCCGTCCGCCGTCCCCCCGCCCGTCACCCGCACGTAGAACGGGCCGCGCCAGAGGTGCACCGAGTGGCGGCTCTGGAACGATTCGTTGGCCAGGTCGAGGAACTGCACCTGGCCGAGCTTGCGCGTGGAGTAGGCGCCGAAGGCCTTGACGAAATCGGGGAAGCGGAAGATCTCGATGGTGGCGAAGCCGGACGGCGACGCCGTCGACTTGTACTTGCCGACGGTGAGGTCGATGGCCTCGTAGCGGGTGAAATGCTCGCCGTCGCGGTCGAGATAGCGGACCAGCCGGTTGCCGGGGACGACGATCGGGTCTTCCTCCAGTTGCCAGCCGGGCGCTTCCTGCTGGCGGGGGAGGAACTGCAGGGAGGGGGAGTCGTAGGAGGTGTAGTTCTCCTCCGGCTGCGGCGGCACGACCGCCGCGCGGGTGACCCCTTTGCGCCCGTCGCACGCGCCGCAAAGCAGCGCGAGCGCTACGAGGAGAGCGATTCCAGGAAGGCGAGCGTCACGCGCACGCCGGCGCCCGTCGCGCCCCGCGCCTCGCGCGCCGTCTCGTGTTCCGCGTACGCCGTGCCGGCGATATCCAGATGGGCCCAGGATGGACAATTCACGAACTCCTTGAGGAAGACTGCGGCCGAGATCGCGCCGCCCCACCGCCCGCCGGAGTTCTTCATGTCCGCCCACTCGCTGCGAATGAGCTCTTTGTACTCGTCCCACTCCGGGAGGCGCCAGAGCCGCTCGCCGACGCGCTCTCCGCTTTCAATCAACTTCCGAGCCAGCTCATCATCGTTGCAGAAAAGCCCCGCCGCCTCGCTGCCCAGCGCCACCACGCAGGCGCCGGTCAGGGTGGCGTAGTCGATGATGTGGTCCGGCTTCAGATCCGACGCGTAATGCAGCGCGTCGCAGAGGATCATCCGCCCCTCGGCGTCCGTATTGACGATCTCCACCGTCTTGCCGGACATGGTGGTGATGATGTCGCCCGGCTTGTAGGCGCCGCCGTCCGGCATGTTCTCCGTCGAGACGATGAGGCCGGTCACGCGGACGGGCAGCTCCAGCTTCGCCGCGGCCTCGATCGTGCCGAGGACCGCCGCGGCGCCGCACATGTCGAACTTCATCTCCTCCATCTTCTCCGCCGGCTTGATGGAGATGCCGCCGGAGTCGAAGGTGATGCCCTTGCCGACCAGCACGACGTGCTTCTTCGCTTTCTTCGGCGCGTACTCGAGGACGATGAAGCGCGGCTCCTGGGCCGAGCCGCGGTTGACCGCCAGCAGGCCGCCCATCTTCAGCTTCTCGATCTCTTTTTTGTCGTGGACGGTAATCTTCACGCCGACGCTCTTGGCCACTTCGCTGGCCCGGTCGGCGATGAAGGCCGGCGTGACCAGGTTGCCCGGCCCATTGCCGAGATCCCTCACCGTCCTGATGCCCTCGGCGATGGCTTTCGCCTCGGCCTGCAGCTCTTTGAGGCGCCTTGCATCCGCCTCGGCGTGCGGGATGAGCACCGCCTCGACCGTGGGGCGGTTCTCGTCCTTCTTTTTCGTCTGGTAGAGGTCGTACTTGTAGTCGGCCGCGCCGAGGTAGTCGGCCAGGAGGCGCGTGGTGCGGCTGGCGTCGAGGGTGGGGAGGAGGTAGGGGAGGTGGACGGCGATGCGCGCGTCGCGGTTGCGCCGGGCGATCTTCGCCACCGCGTACAACGCCGCCCGCACGCCGCGGATGGTCAGCGCCTCTTCCTTGCCCAGGCCGAGGAGGGTGATCTTGCGCGGCTGGCCGGCGAGGATGGTGATCTGCTCGTCCGAGCGCCCCTCGAAGCGGGCGTCGACCGTCGCCTTCTTCGCCAGCTCAGCAATGTGCGGCGGCAGGTTGGCCTCTCGCGGCTTCTCCGCAAGGAGGAGAAAGAGGTGATCGATCCTGGGCAGCTTCGGTTCGCGGTTGATCTCGACGTTCATGGCGGGCGCATTCTACTGCGCCTTCAGAGGGTGAATGGCTCGTCCTCGGGGACGTTGTGCCGACGCCAGGATGCTTCCTGCGCGAAGAGCTCCGTCCATTTCTGATATGCCTCTGGCGAGAGCGGCGCGAGCTGCCTGGCGCGCCACAGAGCGTCGCTGTCCGCCTGCGTCGTCGGGAGGTCGCGTTCAAAGTCAACGTCCAGTGCGGTCGCTTTCGAGCTCATCGTAAATCTTCAACAGTCCGTGTGACCCCAGGCCACTAACGCCAGCCTTCCGCCACCGCGTACCGCACCCCCTCCCTCTCGAAGAACGCGCTGAACGTCCGCAGCACCTCGTCGAACTGCATCGCCCCCCGAGTCTCCCTCGGCGCTACCGCAGCGTCAACATACAATTGGCCGGCCTCATGCACGGGATCGGAGCCGTATGGCGTATCGCGTTCTAGTCATTGATGATGAGACGGGCATCCGGGAGGCGATCCGGATGACGCTCGAATACGAGGGGTATCGCATCGACGAGGCCCGCTCGGGGCAGGAAGGCCTCGACAAAGCGGGGCGCACCCCGTACGACGCCATCCTCCTCGACATCAAGATGCCCATCCTGGACGGCATCGAGGTGCTGGAGAACCTCAAGATCCAGCGCATCACCGCGCCGGTGATCATGGTCTCCGGCCACGGCGACGTGCACACCGCCGTCGAATGCACCAAGCGCGGCGCATACGACTTCCTGGAGAAGCCGCTCAATCGGGACAAACTGCTGCTCACCGTCCGCAACGCGGTGCGCCAGCGCTCGCTGGAAGAGGAGAACACCGAGCTCAAGGAAAAGCAGGAGAAAGAGTACCAGCTGGTCGGCGACGCGCCGCAGATGCGCGACCTCAAATCGCAGATCGAGCGGGCCGCGCCGACGAAAGCGACGGTGCTCATCACCGGCGAGTCGGGCACGGGCAAGGAACTGGTGGCGCGGGAGATCCACCGCAGCTCGGCCCGGTCGAACATGCCGTTCATCCAGGTCAACTGCGCGGCCATCCCGGAGGAGCTGATCGAGTCGGAGCTCTTCGGCCACGAGAAGGGCTCCTTCACCGGCGCGGTGCGCAAGCAGACCGGCAAGTTCGTGGCGGCGGACAGCGGCACGATCTTCCTCGACGAGATCGCCGACATGTCGCTGCGCACCCAGGCCAAGGTCCTGCGCGTGCTGCAGGAGGGCGATGTCGAGCCGGTCGGCTCCGCCACGGTGGTCAAAGTCGACGTGCGCGTGATCGCCGCCACGAACAAGGACCTGACCGAGGAGATCCGCAACGGGCGGTTCCGCGAGGATCTCTATTACCGGCTGAACGTGATCCCCATCCGCACGCCGCCGCTGCGGGAGCGGAAGGAGGACATCGGCGTCCTGGCCCAGCACTTCGCCGACCTCTTCGCGCAGGAGCACAACAAGCATCCCAAGAAGTTCACGCCGGCGGCGCTGAAGGCGCTGCAGGACGCGCCGTGGCGCGGCAACGTGCGCGAGCTGCGGAACATGATCGAACGGCTGGTCATCATGATCCCCAGCGACTCGATCGACATCACCGACCTTCCCGCCGAGTTCTTCCGCGCCGCGGCCGACATCATCTCCTCCGCCATGCGCCTGGCCACCCTGCAGGAGTTCAAGGACGAGGCGGAGAAAGCCTTCATCCTGGCCAAGCTCCGCGAGCACGGCTGGAACGTCTCGAAGACCGCCGAGGCGATCGATACGCCGAGATCGAATCTGTATAAGAAGATCGAGCAGTATGGGATCAAGAGGGAAGGCGTGAGTGCCTCGCCTGATAGCGAGACGAATTGAAAATTGAAAATTGAAAATTGAAAAAAAAGTATGAAAGGGCGCGATGGGAACGTGACTGACGCCGAGCGCGAGCCGCTTTCAATTTTCAATTTTCAATTTTCAATTCGGCCCACCGGCCCGATCGGCGTTTTCGACTCCGGCGTCGGCGGCCTCACCGTCTTTCGGGAGATCGCCCGCGTGCTTCCGCGGCAGCCGCTCGTCTACCTGGGGGATTGTGCGAGGGTGCCGTATGGGACCAAGTCGCCGGAGACGGTGACCAGGTATTCGCTGGAGGCGGCGAGGCATCTGCTCGCGCGCGACGTGCGCATGCTCGTGGTGGCCTGCAACACCGCCACCTCCGCCGCCCTCCCCACCCTCCAGGCCGAGCTGCGCATTCCGGTGATCGGGGTCGTCGAGCCGGGGGCGAAGGCGGCGGTGGATGGCACGAAGGGGCGCATCGGCGTCATTGCCACGGAGGGGACGGTGCGGGCGCTGGCGTATACGAAGGCCATCAAGCGGCTGAAGCCGGACGCGGAGGTGATCGAGTCGGCGGCGCCGCTTTTCGTGCCGCTGGCGGAGGAGGGGTGGGCCAACACGCATGTCGCCCTCGAGGTGGCGGGGATCTACCTCGAGCCGCTCATCGATGCCGGCATCGACACCCTCGTCCTCGGCTGCACGCATTACCCCATCCTGCGCGGCACCATCGAGCAGGTGGTAGGCGATTCCGTGCGCATCGTCGACTCGGCGGAAACGACCGCGCTGGCCGTGCGCGAGGCGCTCGGCGAGCAGCCGCCGGAAGGGGAAGAACCGGTGCATCACTTCCTCGTGACCGACGCCGCCGAGCGCTTCCGCAGGATCGCCGGCGACTTCCTGGAGCAGGAGATCGAGAACCTGGAGCTGGTCGAGCTCTGAGCCTCGATTTTGCACCTCACGCAAAGCGGAGGTGCACCGAATGAAAGCAGTCGTTTTCCATGGAGTCGGCGACATCCGGCTCGATGACGTGAAGGAACCGAAGCTCGAGAAGGACACGGACGCCATGGTCCGCCTCACCGCCAGCGCCATCTGCGGTACCGACCTGCACATGATCCGGGGCACGATGCCGGACATGAAGCCGGGCACGATCCTGGGGCACGAAGGGGTCGGCATCGTGGAGGAGATCGGCAAGGACGTGCGCAATCTGCGGAAGGGCGACCGCGTGGTCATCCCCTCCACCATCGCCTGCGGCACCTGCTCCTACTGCCGGGCCGGCTACTTCTCGCAATGCGACAACGCGAACCCGAACGGCGCCGAGGCGGGGACGGCGTTCTATGGCGGGCCGGCTTCGAGCGGGCCGTTCGACGGCATGCAGGCGGAGTACGTCCGCACCCCGTACGCGCACGTCAACCTGATCAAGCTGCCCGATGAAGTGGAGGACGATCAGGCCATCCTGATGTCGGACATCTTCCCCACCGGCTACATGGCGGCGGACATCGCCGAGATCCAGGACGGCGATACGGTCGCGGTCTTCGGCTGCGGCCCGGTCGGCCTCTTCGCCATCGTCAGCGCCCGCCTCCTCGGCGCGGGCCGCGTGCTGGCGGTCGACCATCACCCCTCCCGCCTCGACCTCGCGCGGCAGCTCGGCGCGGAGACCATCAACTTCGACGAGGAGGATCCGCTGGAGACGATCAAGCGCCTCACGGACAAGATCGGGGTCGACCGGGCCATCGACGCGGTGGGCGTCGACGCCGAGCACGCGCACGGCGGCCCGGCGGCGAAGAAGGCGAAGAAGGAGGAGGCGGAGTTCGAGAAGGAGAAGGACGAGATCGCGCCGAAGCAGAATCCGGACGGGAATCTGTGGCAACCGGGCGATGCGCCGTCGCAGGTGCTCAACTGGGCCGTCGACGCGCTGGCCAAGGCCGGCACGCTCTCCATCATCGGCGTCTATCCGCTCACGGCGAAGACCTTCCCCATCGGCAAGGCGATGAACAAGAACCTGACCATCCAGATGGGGAACTGCCACCACCGCAAGTACATCCCGCACCTGCTGCCGTACGTGCAGAGCGGCGTGTTCGACCCGGCCTCGCTGCTGACCCAGTCCACGGCGCTGAACGATGTCATCGCCGCGTACGAGGCGTTCGATCAGCGGGAGGAGGGGTGGGTGAAGGTGATGCTGAAGCCGGCCGCGTGATGGCGAGCAGCGAGCAGGAGCAGTGAGGCTCAGGAAGCGCGCACCAATTGCTGCAGGTCGAGCTCTTCCCAGTCCAGCTCCTGCTCGATGAGCTGGAACGCGGCGTCGCCGATGGTGCCGTCCGCGCGCAACGCGGTCAGCCGCTGCCGCTCCGCCGCCGTCGCGGTGCGGATCACTTCGGCATCGGTCTCCAGCGCGCGCCAGATGCCATCCGCACCCTCCACCGCTTCTCCATCCCGCCCCGCCTGCTCCGCCTCGGCGCGGCGGAGCAGCAGCTCGTACCGCCGCCGCACCAGCTCCGCGGTCTCCGCTCCGGGGCACTCGGCGCTCGCCGCCAGCGCGGCGCGCAGCGTCTCCACCCGGGCCAGCCGCACCTCGCGCTCCACCTCGCCGTCGTCTTGCAGGCGGAGGCGCGTCATCAGCGGCCGCAGCGTCATCCCCTGCACCACGAGCGTGCCGAGGACGACGGCGAAGGCGGTGAAGAGGATGGCGTCGCGGTAGGGGAAGGGGGCGGGAAGGGCCAGCGCGGCGGCGAGGGTCACCGTGCCGCGCATGCCGCACCAGCCGACCACCGCCGCCTCGCCGGCCGAGAGGTTGACCGAGTCATTCCGCCGCCTGCTCAGCGCGGCGGCGGCGGTGACCCAGAGGATGCGCGCGATGATCGTCGCCGCGCAGACCGCCGCCGCCACCCAGGTGTAGTTGAGCAGCGTGGCGCGGTCGAGGCGGGCCACGATCATCCGCAGCTGGAATCCGACCAGGATGAAGGCCAGCACGTTGAGCACGAAGACGGCGACTTCCCACACCGCGTAGGATGGGATGCGGATGCGCGCCGGGACGACGTTCGCCGCGCGGCGCGAGGTGGCCATGGCGAAGACGACCATGGTCAGGATGCCGGAGAGGTGCAGCCGTTCGGCGAGCATCCAGACGGCGAACGTGCCGCAGAACTGGACGATGACCGCCGTGGCCACGTCTTCGATGCGCGAGGTGACCAGCATCATCAGGCGGGAGAGCACCAGGGCCAGGATCACGCTGCCGCCGGTGACGAAGAGCAGCATCGGCAGCACGCGCCAGCCGGAGAGAAAGCCCGCCGCGGTGGCGCCGACGGCGATGCGGTAGACGAGCAGCGCGCTGGCATCGTTGAAGAGGCTCTCCCCTTCCAGGATGACGAGCAGCCGGTGGGGCGGCCGCAACTGCTTGAGCACCGCGGTGGCCGCCGCGGCGTCGGGCGGCGCGACGATGGCGCCGAGGGCGATGGCTGCCGCCCAGGGGATGCCGGGGACCAGCGCGTGGGCGACCAGCGCCACGATGACGATGGTGAGCGCTACCGCGCCGAGGGCGAGGCTGGTGACCGCTCGCCAGTTCGCTCGCAGGTCGCGCGGCGAGGCGTCGAATGCGGCGTCGAGCAGGACGGGCGCCACGAAGAGGGCCAGGGCCAGCTCCGGATCGAGGACGAGCGTCGGCACGCGCGGGACGAGCGCGAGGGCGGCGCCTGCCATGGCGACCAGCGCGGGGTAGGGGGTGGCCACCTTTCGCGCGATCGCGGCCAGGCCGGCGCCGGCCAGCAGCAGCGCGATCACGATCTCGAATACTTCCATCGCTCCAGTATCGCAGTAGGATCGCGCTTCGGAGGAGCACAACCATGAAGATCGGGATCATCGGCGCGGGACACATCGGCGGGACGACGGCAAAGCTGTTCGTCGATGCCGGGCACGAGGTGGCCATCGCGAACTCGCGAGGGCCTGCTACTTTGACGGAGCTCGTTGCCGAGCTCGGCCCCCGCGCCCACGCCGCGGCGATCGAGGAGGCGGCGCAGTTCGGCGACCTGGTGCTGGTGGCCATCCCCTTCAAGGACTACCCGTCGCTGCCCGACCTGCGCGGCAAAATCGTCGTCGACGCGATGAACTACTACCCGAACCGCGACGGCCAATTCGAGTCCCTCGATTCCGGCGCCGCCACCTCCTCCCAACTCCTCGCCTCCCACCTCGGGGGAGCCCGCGTGGTGAAGGCCTTCAACACCATCTGGTTCGAGCACCTCAAGACGCAGGGCCGCAAGGATGCGCCGGTCGATGAGCGGCGCGTGATCTTCGTCTCCGGCGACGACGCCGAGGCGAAGCGCACCGTCTCCGAGCTCATCGAGAGCATCGGCTTCGGGCCGTATGACCTGGGATCGCTGGCGGCCAGTCAGGAGCAGCAGCCCGGGGCCGCGGTGTACAACAACGATCTGACCGTGGCCGCGGCGCGAAAGCTCGCGCCGCGGTGATCGGCAGGACTAGCGCCCGGCGCGCCGCTCATCCTCCTCGCCGTGCGGCTCGTGCATCTTGCGGGACTGCCGGGTCAGCACGCTGTCCGGCACGACCTGGTTGACCGTGGTCTGCACCTTGTACTTGAGCGGGACGATGACCTTGTCCTGGCCCTTCATCAGCGCCTCGAAGCCGGCCCTGGCGACGTCTGGGCCATGCGCGGCGCGAAGAACTTGGTCAGCCGCACATAGGCGGCCGTGTTGAGGTTGATCATCGAGATCTCTTCCTCCAGGTCGGTCTCGATGAACTTGCCGTAGACGCCGACGCCGGCGTTGTTGACGAGCACGTCCGGCTCGCGGCCGAGGCGCTGCACTTCCTCGAAGACGCGCTGGGCGCCTTCGGCACGGGAGAGGTCGGCTTCGATGGTGTCGACGCGCGCGCCGCCGAGCTCGCGCACCGTCGAAGCCGCGCTGGCCAATCCGGAACCGTCTTCCGCCACCAGGACCAGGTCGTGGCCGTTCCGCGCGAATTGCTTCGCCAGCTCGAGGCCGATGCCGCTGCTGGCTCCGGTGATGAGAGCGAGTGGTTTGTCGTTCTTGTCCATGCCTGCATCCAGTGCAAGAAAGGGGGCAATTCGGGCGCTGATGTGAGACGATCCGCCCGATGCCATTCTCGACTTTCGGGCTTCATCCCGATCTGCTGCGCGGGATCAAGGAGCTCGGCTTCACCCGCCCCACTCCCATCCAGACTGATGCGATCCCTCCGGCCATGCTGGGGAAGGACGTGCTGGCCGCCGCGGCGACCGGCAGCGGCAAGACGGCCGCGTTTCTGCTTCCCATCATGCACAGGCTGATCGGAAAGAAGCGAGGCACGACGCGCGCGTTGATCCTCACCCCCACGCGCGAGCTCGCCGCGCAGATCGACGAGCACCTGCGCGAGCTCGCCGTGCACACGCCGCTCTCCGGCGCCGCGGTCTACGGCGGCGTCGGCATGGGCCCCCAGGAGCACGCCTTCCGCAGCGGCGTGGACGTGCTCGTCGCCACGCCCGGCCGGCTGCTCGATCACTTCCAGCGCCCCTACGCCAAGCTCGACGGGCTGGAGATCCTCGTGCTCGATGAGGCGGACCGGATGCTGGACATGGGCTTCCTCCCCGACATCCGCCGCGTGCTGCGCCACCTGCCGGTCAAGCGCCAGACGCTGTTCTTCTCGGCCACGCTGCCGCCGCCGATCGTGGAGCTCTCCCGGGAGATGCTGAAGAGCCCGGCCATGATCTCCATCGAGCGGAAGGCCGCGCCGGCGGCGGGCATTGCCCAGTCGGTGTTCCCGGTCTCGCAGGAGCTGAAGATCGCCCTGCTGGAGACGCTGCTCGCCCGCGGCGAGATCCGCAGCGCGATCGTCTTCACCCGCACCAAGCACCGGGCCAACCGGGTCTTCGAGCAGTTGGAGCGGAGCCGGGTCAACGCGGCGCGCATCCACGGCAACCGCAGCCAGCAGCAGCGGACCGAGGCGCTGGCCGGGTTCAAGTCGGGGAAGTACCGCATCCTGGTGGCGACGGACATCGCCGCGCGCGGCATCGACGTGGAGGCGCTCTCGCACGTGGTCAACTTCGACGTGCCGAACCTGCCGGAGGATTACATCCACCGCGTCGGCCGCACCGCGCGCGCGGAGCTGACCGGCGACGCGATCACGTTCGTGGCCCCCGAGGAAGAGAACGACCTCCGCGCCATCGAGCGCGCCATCGGCAAGCGCCTGCCGCGGGTGACCGTTCCCGATTTCGACTACACGCGCCGGCCGACGGAGAAGCTGGAGATCCCCATCCACGAACGGATCGCCGCCATCCGGGCCCGCAAGGCGGA
>DASYMJ010000221.1:0-4018 GCA_036009105.1 Thermoanaerobaculia bacterium
CAACCTTCGAGAGCTCGGTCAGCTCGGAGGTGGTCGCGTAGGCGCCGGGCGCATAGATGAGCGCCGAGGCGAGGCCGAACGCGCCGTCGTCCATCGCCCGGCGGACCACGGCGCGCATCTGCTCCAGCTCCGCCTCGCCCGGCGCGCGGTTCTCCCGGCCGATCACGTAGACGCGGGGCGTGGCGGCGCCGAGGAAGGAGCCGACGTTGGGGGTGACGCCGCGGCGGGTGAGCGAGTCGAGATACTCGCGCAGCGTGGTCCAGTCGACGTCGTATTTGATGTCGCCCTGCGAGTCGAGCAGTTCCTTCTTCATGGCCGGCGTGACCGGCCCCATCGATTCCCCCTCGCCGAAGATCTCGGTGGTGACGCCCTGCAGCGTGTCGGACATGGCGCGGCCGTCGATGAGCAGCGTCTCCTGGGCCTGGCTCATCACGTTGATGAAGCCGGGCGCGACGGCCAGGCCGTGCGCGTCCAGCTCGGTCCGGCCTCGTCCATGCACGTTGCCGGCGGCGGCGATGCGGTCACCGCGGATGGCGAGGTCGCCGCGCACGGGCGGGCCTCCGCTGCCGTCGTAGAGCATCCCGTTGCGGATAACGGTGTCGTATGTTGTCGTCGCGCAGGAGGGGAGGAGGAGCAGGAGTGGCAGCAAGGGCAGCAGTCGCTTCATCGGTCGAGCATACGACAGCGGGCCGCATCGTCATCCCGCCGGATGTGCCGCGCGGCGTCGCCCTCTTCTACACGACCATCGACATCGATGGCCGCCTCGACGGCGACAAGCCCGGGCAGCTCATGGATGTGATCCGCGAGCGGTTCGGGATCGAGGCGACGCTCAACACCTGCACGCAGGTGCACGGCGCCACGATCGCGCGCGGAACGAAGGCCCGGCAGTGGCGCGAATGTGACAGTTGCGACGCGCTGATTGCCGACCAAAAAAACGTCGCGCTCGGCATTAAGGTTGCAGATTGCCTCCCGGTCACGATGGTCGATTCCGCGCATTCCGTCATTGCAAACATCCACTCCGGCTGGCGGGGCGCCGTGCAGCAGATCACCGCCGCCACGCTCGATGCGCTCCAGCGCGAGACCGCCTTCGAAGCCGCCGAAGCGCGCGCGTTTCTCGGGCCGAGCATCCGCGTCTGCTGCTTCGAAGTGGGCGAAGAGGTGGCCACGCGGTTCCCCCGGCAGTTCGTGGAGCGGAGCAAGGCGAAGCCGCACGTCGATCTGGTCGCGTTCACGAAAGACATCCTCGAAGCGCGCGGCATCCGACAGGTCGTCGACAGCGGGCTTTGCACGCGCTGCGACGGCTCGATCTTCCACTCCTTCCGGCGGGACGGCAAAACAGGCGGCCGCAACCTCGCCGTGATCGCTCAATAAATGGCCATCAACTTCACGCCGCGACTGCCCAGGCGCCGCACGGTCTTCCGCGTCCTCACCATCTCCGTGCTCGTCTTCTTCGTCGCCTGCGTGGCGCTGGGGCTCTACGTCTACAAGCAGTCGGTCGGCAAGTTCGAGCTGCGCCGCCTCTCCCTTCCCACGCGCATCTTCGCGGACTACACGCCGCTCCGCGCCGGCGTCTCCATGGCCCCGGACGACCTGCTCGCCAAGCTCGACCGGCTCGGCTACCGCAACGTCGACAAGCTGGGCCAGGAAGGCGATTACGTGGCCGGCAAAGGGGCGGTGGCCATCTTCACCCGCGCCTTTACTCACCCCAGCGGCAAGTACGAGGCGCAGCAGATCCGCGTCGCGTTCCAGGGCGCGGCCATCGCCGGCGTCACGGCGCTGCAGGGCGACAACAACGTGGAGACGGCCGCGCTGGAGCCGGAGCTGCTGACGTCCATCCTCAGCGACCAGCTGGAGAACCGCCGCCCCGCGCAACTGAGCACCATCCCCAAGACGCTGCAGGATGCGGTCGTGGTCACGGAAGACGTCCGCTTCTGGCACCATCCGGGCGTCGATCCGATCGGCATCTTCCGCGCGCTGTTCCGCAACGTCCGGGCGGGCGGCGTCTCCGAGGGCGCGTCGACGCTGACCCAGCAGCTGGTGAAGAACTACTACCTGACCAGCGAGCGGACCTGGAAGCGCAAGATCGTCGAGGCCTTCATGGCCGTGATCCTCGACGCGAAGTACTCCAAGCCGGAGATCCTGGAGGCCTACCTCAACGACATCTACCTCGGCCGCAACCGGTCGATCTCCATCATCGGCGTGGGCGAGGCCTCGCGCTTCTACTTCGGCAAGCCGGTGGCCGAGATCAACGTGGCCGAGTCCGCCCTGCTGGCGGGCATCATCCGCAGCCCGAACAACAACTCGCCGTTCGCCAACCCGCAGCGCGCGCTGGAGCGCCGCGGGACGGTGCTCAAGCTGATGCTCGACAACAAGAAGATCGATCGGGCGCAGTACGACCAGGCCATGGCGGCGCCGCTGCCGAAGAAGCCGTTCCGCGACCGCAGCGGCCTGACCTCCATCCCGTTCTATGTCGACCGCGTGCTGCAGGAGATCGGCCGCGACTACGGCATCAAGGACGTGAAGGGCCGCGGGCTGCAGATCTACACGGCCATCGATCTGGCCGCCCAGGACAACGCCACCCAGGCGCTGGAAGCGGGCCTGCGCGGCCTGGAGAAGAGCAGCCGCCGCCTGCGCCGGAGCGGCAATCCGCTGGAAGGGGTGCTCATTCACGTCGATGTGCCGACGGGCGAGATCCGCGCGCTGGTCGGCGGGCGCAACTACGACCGCTCGCAGTTCAACCGCGCGCTCAATGCCAGGCGCCTGGTCGGCTCGCTGTTCAAGCCGTTCGTCTACCTGACCGCCTTCGAGCCGAGCCTCTCCCACCAGAACATCACGCCGGCCACCCTGGTCAGCGACACGCGCTTCATCCTCAAGCGCCGCTTCTCCGACGACTGGTCGCCGCGCAACTACGACGACAGCTATCACGGCACGATCACCGTCCGCGAGGCGCTGGAGCAGTCGCTCAACTCCGCCTCGGTACGCATCGGTCTGGCCAGCGGCCTGGAAGCGATCCTGAAGACGGCCAAGACGCTGGGCATCGATGAGCCGATCGAGGAGAACCCGGCGGTGATGCTCGGCGCGGTGGGCATCCCGCCGATCCAGATGGCGGACGCCTATTCGACCATCGCCCGCCAGGGCTCGCGCCTGCCGCTGCGCACCATCCGCTTCGTGACGGACGACCGCGGCCGGGTGATGGCCGGCGCGGAGGAGATCAAGGGCGTGCAGGTGTTCCCCGCGCGCGATGTGTTCGTCCTCACCGACTGCATGAAGGGCGTGGTCGACCGCGGCACCGCCGCCGCCTCCCGCTCCCTGGGGATGAGGAAGATCGCCGCGGGGAAGACGGGCACGACGAACGACAAGCGCGACGCGTGGTTCATCGGCTTCACGCCGCAGACGCTGGGGCTGGTCTGGGTCGGCTTCGACGACAACGCGCCGGTCGGCATCTCCGGCGGCGAAGGGGCGGTGCCGATCTGGACCCGCTACATGCTCGGCGCGACGGCCGGCCAGCCGAACGCCGACTTCCCCGCGCCGGCCGGCATCGCCTTCGCGGAGATGGACGAGACGAGCGGCGGCCTGGCCGTGCCGCAGTGCCCGTCCCGCGCCGTGGTGAACCAGGCGTTCAAGGCCGGCACGCAGCCGGGCAATCCTTGCCCGCTGCATTCGCCGCAAGCCGTCGCGCCGCCGGCCGGCGCGCTGGACCAGTTCGGCAACCCGATCGCGCTGGATACGGTGGGGGCGACTTCGACGGAAGGGTCAGTCGCGCCGCCGCCCGATTCGACGCTGACCGGCGGCGTGTTCCGCACGGATACCGCCTCGCCGCCGCCACCTCCCGTGCCGCAGCCATTGCCCCCGCCCGAGCCGGAGCCGCAGACGGATACGCAGCCACAACCGAGCACGAACACGAGCGAGCCGCAGCCGTCGACGAACACCAGTCCGCCCACGAACACCTGACAGAAAACGTGGGGCCGGCTCTCCAGCCGGCCCAGCATCAATATTGGGCCGGCTGGAGAGCCGGCCC
>DASYMJ010000222.1:0-15639 GCA_036009105.1 Thermoanaerobaculia bacterium
CAGCATACCGGATCGGCCACCATTGGGCCGGCTGAGAGCCGGCCCTACACGACCATGGCTTTGCGCTCGGCCAGCAGCGGCTCCAGCACGTCCGCCGGCACCGCGGGGCAAAACAGGTTGCCCTGAATGCGATCGCAGCGCTGGCGGCGCAGGAAGGCGAGCTGCCCCTCCGTCTCCACCCCTTCCGCCACCACGGCGAGGTTGAGGCTGTGCGCCATGGAGATCACGGCGCTGACGATTGCCGCGTCGCTGGCGTCCGTCGTCACTTCCTTCACGAAGCTCTGGTCGAGCTTGAGCGTATCGATGGGAAAGCGCTTGAGGTAATTGAGCGACGAGTAGCCGGTCCCGAAATCGTCCATGGCGATGCTGACGCCGAGCGCTTTGAGCTCGCGGAGCGTGTAGGTGGTGTTGTCCGCGTTCTGCATGGCGTTGCTCTCGGTGATCTCCAGCTCCAGCGACGAAGGATGGATGCCGCTCTCGTTTACCGCGGCGCGGATCTGCTCCACCAGGTCCGGCTGCTGGAACTGGCGGGCGGAGAGATTGACCGACATGGTGAGGTCGTAGTCGATCTTCTTCTGCCACGCGCGGAGCTGGCGGCAGGCGGTGCGCAGCACCCAATGGCCGATGGGGATGATGAGGCCCGAGATCTCCGCCACGGAGATGAAGTGGGCCGGCGAGAGGAGGCCGAGCTGCGGATGCTCCCAGCGCACCAGAGCCTCCAGGCCGATGATCTGCCGCGTCTGCAGGTCGACCAGCGGCTGGTAGTGCACCACCAGCTCGTCCTGGCTGAGCGCCTTGCGCAGCATGTTCTCCAGGGCGAGGCGCTCCAGGGCGCGGGCGTTCATGGCCGGCGCGTAGAGCTGGTAATTGTCGCGGCCCTGGTCCTTGGCGCGGTACATCGCGCTGTCCGCGTTGCGCAGCAGCGTCTCCGGATCGAGGCCGTCGTTCGGATAGACGCTGATGCCGATGCTGGTGGAGACGAAGAGCTCCCGCTCCTGGATGTGGAACGGGATCTTGAGCGTCTCCAGGATCTTCTGGGCGATCTTGGCCACGTCCTCCACGTTGTCCATGCGGGGGATGAGCAGCGTGAACTCGTCGCCGCCGAGGCGGGCCACGGTGTCGCCTTCCCGGACGCAGCTGCGGATGCGGTCCGCCACGGCCTTGAGCAAGGCGTCGCCCACCGAATGACCCAGCGAGTCGTTGATGTCCTTGAAGCGGTCGAGGTCGAGGAAGAGGACGGCCAGGCGCTGCCGCGCGCGGTCGGCCTGGGCGAGGGCGACGATCAGCCGGTCCATGTACAACGGCCGGTTCGGCAGGCCGGTCAGCGCGTCGTGATAGGCGACGTGCTCGATCTGCGCCGCCGCGAGCTCCGCCGCCTCGCGCTCGTCCTCCAGCAGGCAGGCGATCATGCCGATGCCGATCACGGCCTGGATCAGGAAGTCGGCGATGCCGGCCCACGTCATGGTGTCGAGGAACTCGCCGGAGATCAGCCAGTAGACGCCGATGGCGACGTAATGCACCTGCTCGAGGGCGTAGCAGAAGAACGCTGCCGCAAGAATGGAGAAGCCGAGGCCGGGGCGGTTGCGGCGCACGCGCCAGAGCGCGACGGCGATGCCGCCGAACGCGGCCGCCGCCACGAGCGCGCGCAGCCCGACCCGCACCAGGAACCGCACCTCGGAGACCGGCACGCTGTTGATGAAAAGCAGCGAGGCGGCCAGGCCGAAGAGGCTCAGGCCGGCGAGGATGCGCTGCACGTTGCGCATCCGGATCGGCCGGCGGCGGACGAACTCGTAAATCCCGAAGAGGAACCAGCCGATCATCAGGTAACCGGTTACACCATCCACGATCATCACCGCGATGCGGGCGGGGTGGCTGCCGGCCAGGCGGAGGTAGATGGCCAGCAGGAAGGAGAGCGCGCCGGAGAGGTGATAGAGGGCGAGCACGGCCCAGCCGCGCGTCCAGTGCTGCAGGTACGACTTCTCGTACTGGCGATTGAAGCCGTAGAGCAGCAAGGCCATTACTGCTGCACCAATGATCTGTGCAGCAAAGGTAGCGAGAACGCCGATGTGGAACTCGGGCATAGGGAGACCTTATGTGGGGACCAGTAGGGACCGGAGCGGATTGTATCCTCAGAGAGAGTATGCGGCGATGAGCCGTTCGGCGGCGGCTTCGTAGCTGAACTGGAGCGTATGTTCCGTAATGTGGCGGCGCGCGTCAACGGAGCGTGAATGGAGTGCCCGCCGAGCAGTTTCGGCAAGTGCCGCCGCGCTGTGCGCGCGGGCAATCGAGTCTGCCGGCACGAGGGCGTCGATCCCTTCCAGCGGCGCGACGACCGGCATCACGCCGCAGGCCATCGCCTCCAGCACGGCGCGGTGGCCTTCGTCCGAGCCGCGCGCGGTGAAGAGGAGCGCATCGGCGGCGCGGTAATGCTCGGCGAGGTCGTCCTCGTGATAGCCGGCCCAGATCACGCGCTTCTCCACGCCGTGGCGCGCGGCGTGTGCTTCGAGCGCGGAGCGATGCTCGCCGTGGCCGATGATCATCAGCCGCGCCTCGGGCACCTCGGCCAGCGTGTCCAGCGCGAGCTCGAAGCCGCGCCCCTTGGCCAGCTTCCCGATCGCCACGAGCAGCTTCTCCTCGTTGCCAATGCCGTAGGCCGCGCGCACGTCGGGACCGTCGGGATGGAACTGGCGGCGATCGAGCGGCGGCGGCGTGAACACGACCTGCCGTCCTTCGATGTGGAAGCCGCGATTGATCACGAAGAGGTGCTCCGTGCGGTGAAGGAGCGACAGCGTGAACGGATCGGAGCGGAGGACGCGGCGGGCGTGGAACGTGCGGCCGAGGCGCGTGGCGGTGCCGCTCACGGCGAAGCGGGCCAGCCAGTGGTCGTAGGTGAGATGAGCGTGCACGACGTCGAAGCCGTGGTGATCGATGAGGCGCCGCAGCGTCTGCACCGTGCGCAGGAAGGAGACCGGGTTCTGCGCCTTCCCGATGAGCGGATGGGCGAAGTCGTGATGCCGCAGCTTCGCCTCCAGCTTGTAGCCGCCGACGTAGGCGTAATGCGCGTCCACGCCCGCCGCCCGCAGCGCCTCGACCTCCGCGAAGGCCGGCGCCGCGGCGCCCGTCCAGCGGTTCCCGGCGGCGAGGTGGAGGATTTTGAGGGGCATGGTGGCGGGGAGGATATCTCTCAGAGCAGTTGCTGGTGGCTGGTGCTGGTTACTTGCGCCTCGGCGTTCTACCAGCAACTAGCAACCAGCAACTTTGCTATAGTGCCGCCGCCATGGCGGTCGACGCGGAGCTCCTCGAAATCCTCGCCTGTCCTCTCTGCAAGGAGGAGGTCGCGCCGGTGCCTCTCTCGGAGGCGCGGCGGGCGGCGGTCCGCGACAAGTACCGCGAGAAGTTCCGCGGCGAGGAACCGGTGGTCGAGCAGGGCCTGCAGTGCGTGAAGTGCAAGCGCGTGTACCCGGTGGTCAGCGACATCCCGGTCATGCTCGTCGAAGAAGCGTTCGACGAGGCGTGACGCGCCGTGTCGGCCTTCACGCGCCGCTTCCGCCTGCCTGACGACACGCCGCCCCAGGTCCAGTGGCTGGTCGGCTGCTACCTGGTCCACCTCCTCTGCGCCCCCTTCATCGCCACCTCGGAAGGCGCCGTCGCCTGGGCCATCATCTTCAGCCTCTCCGCTTTCAGCCGCGGCCTGATCCGTCCCCACTGGCACATCCTCTATTACCCGCTCGCCCTCTATGCCCTCGCCTCCAGCCTCTCCGCCATCGCCGCGCCGCGCTCCATCCACCTCGGCGCGGACCTGATCACCTGGCTCAAGTTCCTCCTCCTGCCGCTGGCTCTGATGATCTTCCGCGAGGTGCGCGGCGCGAAGGAAGCCGCTCTCGGCGTGCTCCTCTTCTTCGGCGTCGGCACCAGCATCTGGGGCCTGTGGCAGTACTTCGGCCTGGGGCAGCGCGACCTGGAGCACCGCATCACCGGGCCGGCCGTGCACGTGATGACGTTCTCCGGCCTGATCCTGCCGGTGGCCCTCGTCTTCGCCGTGCTCTGGCTTCATGACCGGCGCAACGTATGGCTCATCTTCGGAACCGGCGTGACCACGCTCGCGCTGCTGCTGACCTTCACCCGCAGCGTCTGGATCGGCTGGCTGATGGCCATCACCGTGCTGATCATCCTCCGCCGGCCGAAGCTGCTGGCCTGGCTGGCGCCGGCCATCGTCTGGTTCCTCATCCTCATGCCGATGCCGCTCTTCACCCGCTTGATGTCGACCTTCGACACGCGGCAGTCCTCCAACCTCGATCGCATCCGCATGGTCGAGGCCGGCGTGGAGATCATCCGCGACTACCCCCTCCTCGGCGTCGGACCGGCGAACATCAAGGAGGTCTATCCGCTCTACCGCCGGCCGGACGCGCCGCGCTTCCGCATCCCCCACCTGCACAACAACGTGGTGCAGATCTGGGCCGAGCGGGGCGTCGTCGCGCTCGCCGCGTACCTCATCTTCCTGGCGCTTTTCCTCAGGGAGTGCGCGCGGGCGTGGGGGGGGGAGCGGCGGAAGTTCGCCGAGATCGGGGTGGCGGTCTGCGTGGCTCTGACCATGGCCGGCCTGTTCGAGTTCAACTTCGGGGACACCGAGGTGCTGTTCCTCATGCTGGATGTGTTCGCTCTGGTGATCGCCTTCACGAGCGATCGGCGATTGGTCGTCAGCGATCAGGAGAACGGATCTCCTCGGCTGATCGCTGATCGCTGATCGCTGAGCACGGATCGCCCACGGCTGAGCCGGCTGCGAATGAACAGGAGAACCCCCGTGTTCCCGCTCCGTAACCTTTCACCATGCTACGCGTCGAACGAACCAGAGAAGGGGAGATGAAACACCTGAGCGATCAGGAGTTGATGCGCATCGTTCAGGCGGGCGACCTCTCCCCGGCGTCCGAGATTTACGACCGGTACAGCGGTCGGATTTACAACTTCGCGTTCCGGTTCCTGAAGAACTCGGAAGCGGCGGAGGACGCGGCTCAGGAAGTTTTCGTCAAGATGCTCAAGCACGCAAATCAGTTTCACGGCGACGCGAAGTTATCGACCTGGCTCTTCTCCATCACGGCCAACTGGTGCCGGGACTACCTGAGGAAAGCGGACAACAAGGCGAAGGAAGCGGAAGACGTGCTCATGTCCCTTCCGACCCCTCCCGAGCTGGCGCCGGACCGGACGCTGGAACAGAGAGAAAACGAGGCGCGTGTGCAGCGCGCGCTTTCGGCGCTGACGCCGGAGCAGCGCGAGGCGATCCTGCTCTCGCGCTACCAGGGGCTGTCGTACGCCGAGATTGCGCAGATTGCGGGATGTTCGGAGGGGGCGGTCAAGACGCGCGTGTTCCGCGCGATGGAGACGCTGAAGAAGGCCCTGACCGGCGAGGCACGCGGAGGTGACCGATGGGCGACTGTGAGTCGATGAGAGAAAGCATCCCCCTGCTGCTGACGGAGTCGCTCGACCCCGCCAGCCGCGAGCGTACGCACCTGCACATCGAGGCCTGCGCCTCCTGTTCCGCGGAGTGGAGCGGATACAAGGATGCGTGGCGGATGATGGGCGAGCTGCCCGAGCTCGAGGTGCCGGCGCGCGTGAAGCAGCGCTTCCTGCAGCAGATCCAGCCCGCGGCGGCGCCGGCCGGGCACGGCAACGTCGTGCCCTTCCATCGCCGCACCGCGACGCGCTGGCTCTCCCAGGCCGCCGCCGTGGTGCTGATCGCCGGCGGCGCGTTCTACGCCGGCCACCTCGTGCAGACGCCGAATGCCCCCATGACCGCGCAGCTGCCCCAGACGCCGGCCGTGGTGTCGAGCATCCAGCCGGCGAAGTTCTCGCTGGCCGAGACGCGGGTGCTGCCGGCGGACGCCGTCAATCCCGACTTCGAAGGCCGCCCGAACATCGATAACGTCCAGTTCGTGGATGCCGACCCGCGCGACGGCAAGATCGGCGTCTCCTTCGACATGACCTCCCACCTCACCGTCACCGGCAGCCCGAACGACAAGAGCATGGTCCGCCTGCTGGCGTACGTGCTGGAGAGCCAGGACAAGATCTCCCCGACCCGTTCCCGCGCCCTCGACTGGGTGCGCGAGACGTACTCCGATCCGCAGAACGCGAACCCGGAGATCGCCAGCGCGCTGGCCAAGGTGCTGCGCAGCGAAGAGCATGAAGGCGTCCGCATCAAGGCCGTCGACACGCTCAAGACGATGCCCCAGAAGATGGCCTCCTCCACGCGCGACGCGCTGATCGCGGCGCTCAAGAACGATCCGAACCCGGCCGTGCGCATCAAGGCCGTCGAGGCGCTGGCCACCATGGCCCGCAACGGCGAGCAGCTCGATGCGCAGACGGTCGACACCCTCCGCCAGAAGGCGTCCGAAGACACCGAGAACCTCTACGTCCGCGTGAAGGCCGCGGAAGTCCTGAGCAGCATCAAGCCGTAAAGCCATGAGACTCGCCGCCCGATTCAGCGCCACACTCATCCTCTTCCTGGCCAGCGGCGGCGCGCTCCTCGGAGCCCCGTTCGCCTTCCGGCAGGAGTGGATCAAGGAGGTTTCCCTGGCCGAGGGAGGCATCGTCTGGATTGCCAACCCGACGGGGAACATCGACGTCATCGGCGTGGAAGGCAGCACCGTCTCCATCCTCGCCGAGCGGCTCACCCGCGGCGCGGACGCGGCGGCGGTGGACGAGGCGAAGGAGCAGACGGCGATCTACGTGGCCGGCGACGAGCGCAACCGCACCATCCGCACGCTCGTGCCGATGGTGCACAGCGTCCGCTGGACCACGAACGTCAACTACTCGGTGCGCGTGCCGACCACGGCGAACCTCCGCATCGAGTCGAGCTCCAGCGACCACATCCGCATCTCCAACGTGCGCGGCTCCATCAGCGTGAAGAACCTCAACGGCGCCATCTTCCTCGACAACGCCACCGGCCCGGTGACGGTGGACAGCGTCAACGGCACCATCGTGTACGACCCGAACGGCAACCCTTCCGCGAACGTGAGCCTGACCACCGTCAACGGCCAGATCCAGGTCGCGGTGATGCCGGACGCCCGCTTCCAGTGGGTGGCGGAGACGATCAAGGGCGACTTCCTGACCAACCTTCCCATCCGCGGCCGGGTGGTCGGCACCGGCTACCGCGGCGCGCTCAACGCGGGCGGCCCGATCCTCGCCACCGCGGCGATGACCGGCAACGTGACGCTGCTGCGCAAGGGCTCGCGCCCCAACGACGCGCGCTCCGTGCGCGCCGTGGAAGGGACGATCGGCCCGGTCACCGTGGCCCGCACCATCGACTTGGCCAGCTTCGATGGCAACTTCGCGTATTCGACGAACGTCGGCAACATCCGGGTCGGCCAGGTCCGCGGCAACGCCAAGGTCGAAACCGGCGCCGGCGAGGTGCACCTCGGCCGCATCCTCGGCGGCGCGACAGTCCGCTCCGGCGGCGGCCCGCTGGAGATCGGCGACGTCATCGGCGCGGTGAACGCGTACACCAAGGCGGGCGACGTGCTGGTCCAGGCGGCGCGCGGCGGCGGCGAGATCTCCACCGACGGCGGCCTGATTCGCGTGCTCTACGCCGGCGCTCCCGGCACGCGCCTCCACTCCGGCGGCGGCGACATCATCGTGCGCCAGGCCTCCGGCCCGGTGAACGCCGACACGCGTTCGGGCGACATCACGATCAACGTCGATGCCGGCCTGCTCACCACGTCCGTGACGGCGAAGACGAGCCAGGGCAGCATCGTGCTGAACGTGGCGCCGAAGTTCAGCGCGGACATCGACGCGACGCTCGTCACCAGCGACGCCGACGCCCACACCATCCGCAGCGACTTCGCCGGCCTGCAGATCCGCCGCGAGCCGGCCGGCAACAACCGCATGCGCATCCACGCCACCGGCAAGATCAACGGCGGCGGCGAGCGGGTCGAGCTTTACGCGGAAGAGGGCGACATCCTCCTCACCGCGCAGCCGATGCGGCCGGTGATGCTGGTCGGGCCGTAGCAGCGTTCGCTTCTGCCGGTCCGGATCGCGCCGCGCCCGCGCCGCGGCCATTGCACGTTCGTCTGCAGCGGGCTAGGATTCGCCCCCGCCGCCCGCCCGGCACGTGGCACGAAGACGGAAAGCACCAGCAGCACCAGCAGCCAACAAGGAGACGAGTGCAATGAGTGACAACGAGCCGAAGGTGGCCGAGCTCCATACCTCCGCCGGGGAGATCGACATCCGCTTCTTTCCGGACCTCGCCCCGAACCATGTGAAGAACTTCCTCACCCTGGCCGGGCAGGGTTTCTACAACGGCACGAAGTTCCACCGCGTGATCCCCGGTTTCATGATCCAGGGCGGCGATCCGAACACGATCCAGGGCGAGGCGAACACCTGGGGCACCGGCGGCTCGCCGAACAAGCTGAAGGCGGAGTTCAACGCCATCCCGCACAAGCGGGGCATCGTCTCCATGGCCCGCTCCAACAGCCCGGACAGCGCCTCCTCCCAGTTCTTCATCGTGGTCAAGGACTCCAACTTCCTCGACCGGAACTACACCGTCTTCGGCGAGGTGACGAAGGGGATGGAGGTGGCGGACAAGATCGTGAACGGCAAGCGCGATCGGAACGACCGCCCCGACGAGCCGGTCACCATCGAATCCATCACCATCCGCCCCGCCACGGCCGAAGAATCGAAGCCCCGCGGCTGATCCGCCGGAAAAAGCAAGCGGCCATGACCTCCACCGACGCGCTTCCCCCCGACGCCGCGGCGTTCGTCCGCGGCCGCCTGGGGGAGTCGTGGGTGGCCCGCCCCCTGGCTGGCGACGCCTCGGTGCGCGCCTACTACCGCGTGGCGACGCCCGACGGCCAGACGTACATCCTGGCCTGGTACCCGCCGGAGGTCGCCGATCAGCTGACCCGCTTCCTCGCGGCCTACCGCGCCGTCTCGCCGCACGCCCGCGTGCCGGAGCTGATCGCCCAGGACCACTCCTCCGCGCTGCAGCAGGACGCGGGCGACCGCACGCTCTTCGCCGTCCTGCACGAGGACCGGGTGGCCGGCCTGCGGCTCTACCGCGCCGCGGTCGACCTGCTGGTCGACTTCCAGCGCGCGCCGGGCCGCGACATCAACCCGCCGTTCACCGCCGGCTTTTTTGCAAATGAGCTGGAGATGACGCGCGAGTTCTACGTCGGGAAGCTGATGGGGGCGCGGGAGGAGGATGCGGATGCATTGAAACCGCTCTTCAAAACACTGGCCGAAAACGTGGCATCGCAGCCGTTCGTTTTAACCCACCGCGATTATCACGGCCAGAATATCCATGTCGTTAATGATCATCTTTTCCTGATCGATTATCAGGACATGAGAATGGGGCCGGCTACGTACGACCTCGCCTCGCTGTTGCGAGACCGCGGCGTGGGGCGCGTCCTGGGCGACGAGACGGAGATGGAGCTGGTCGAGTACTACGGGCGCAGAGCCGCCGAATACGCTCATGCGGGCGGAGCCGGCCCCGAGCTCCGCCGCCACTACTTCGAGACCCTCCTCCAGCGCTCCATCAAGATCCTCGGCACCTTCTCCCGCCAGCCCATCCAGCGCGGGAAGCTGCACTACCTCGACTTCATCCCGCCCACGCTCGAGAGCGTGCGGCGCTGCCTGGACGAGCTGCCTCAGTTCGCCCCGCTGGCGTCGCTGCTGCCGATGGACTTCGACCTCGAGCGCTCCCGCCAGACTCTGGAAAGGATTCACAGCCATGGCCAAGCACAAGATCACGCTCCTGCCCGGTGACGGCATCGGCCCCGAAGTGACGGCCGCCGTCGTCTCCATCGTCGAATGCGCCGGGGTCGACGTCGAATGGGACAAGTACTTCGTCGGCGCGGAGGCGATCAGCCGCTCCGGCGATCCGCTGCCGCAGGAAGTGCTCGACTCCATCCTGAGCAACAAGGTCGCGCTCAAGGGCCCGGTCACGACGCCGGTCGGCACCGGCTTCTCCTCCATCAACGTCCGCCTGCGCAAGACGCTCGACCTCTACGCGAACCTGCGGCCGGTGAAGTCGATGCCGAACATCGTCACCCGCTACGAGGACATCGATCTCGTCGTGGTGCGCGAGAACACGGAGGACCTCTACAGCGGCCTGGAGCACGAGGTGGTGCCGGGCGTGGTCGAGTCGATCAAGATCATCACCCGGCGCGCCTCGACCCGCATCGCCAGGTTCGCCTTCGACTACGCCATGACCCACGGCCGGCGCCGGGTCACCGCCGTGCACAAGGCGAACATCATGAAGATGTCCGACGGGCTCTTCCTGCAATGCTTCCGCGAGGTGGCGGCCGATTACCCGAACATCCAGGCGGACGACCGGATCGTCGACAACCTCTGCATGCAGCTGGTGGTCGATCCGAACCAGTTCGACATCCTGCTGCTGGAGAACCTCTACGGCGACATCGTCTCCGACCTCACCGCGGGCCTGGTGGGCGGCCTCGGTGTGGTGGCCGGCGCGAACATCGGCGAGGCGGGCGCGGTGTTCGAGGCCGTGCACGGCAGCGCGCCGGACATCGCCGGCCAGAACAAGGCGAACCCGCTCGCGCTGCTGCAGTCCGCGGTGCTGATGCTGCAGCACCTCGGCGAGATGGGTCCGGCCAGGCGCATCAAGGACGCCATCGAGAAAGTGCTCGCCTCCGGGCCGGAGCACCGCACGCGCGACATCGGCGGCACCGGCACGACGGCCGATTTCACCGCCGCCATGTGCGAGACGCTGCGCCGGGGCACCCGCGCGGATGATTAGCCGTGTTGTGTCATCCTGAAGCCGCGAAGACGGCGAAGGATCTCCTCGTGCTTGCCGGGAGATGCTTCGGCCTCCGCGGGCCTCAGGATGACACTGCCACCGTACGCCGAAAAGTTCCTGGAGGGCGTCGCCCACTTCAACGCCCTCGAGTTCTGGCACGCCCATGAGTCGTGGGAGGAGCTGTGGCTCCAGGCGCAGACGGACGTCGAGCAGTTCCTGCAGGGGATGATTCAGCTCGCCGCGGCGTACCACCATCTGAAGCGCGGGACCTATCGCGGGGGGGTGCGGCTGTTCGATGCGGCGCTGCGCCGCCTCGACGCTTTCCCGCGCGATTTCTCCGGCGTCGACCGCACCGCGGCGGAGGCGGCGGCCCGAGAGCACCGGGAGCTCTTTTCTTCCGAAATTCCGGAAGAACGTCTGGACGAAAGTCAATACCCGAAACTCATTCGCACAGCTTCGGAAATGCCGCCGCGCCAACCGTGGTGATGCGTTACAATCCGAGCTCTCCAACAGCAGACCTCTAATTCGGGCGAGGGATCGTATGCAGGAAATCGATCAACGGGACCGGGAGCTCCTGGGTGCTCTGCAAGGCGAAATTCCGCTGTCCTCCACGCCTTATGCGGTCGTCGGCCAGATGATCGACATGTCGGAGAAAGAGGTCATCAAGCGGACGGAACGGCTCAAACGGGATGGCCTCGTGCGCGCGCTCGCCGCGCAGTTCGACATGCGAGCCCTCGGCTACCGCTCCTGCCTCGTCGCCGCCCGCGTCAACCCCGAGCGGATCGATGAAGCGGCGAACGTGATCAACGCCCATCCCGGCGTCACCCAGAACTACCGCCGCAATCACGATTTCAACCTCTGGTTCACCCTCGCCGTCTCCCCTACCTCCCACCTCGGGCTGGAGAAGACGATCGAGACGCTGGCCGAGGAGGCGGAGTGCGATGTGGTGCGGCCGCTGCCGACCCTGAAGCTCTTCAAGAGCAGCAGCTCCGACGGCCACGAGGTGCTCGCCGGAGACGCCGACCCGCATCCCGACTACACCCCGCTCACGCCCGCGGAGATGGAAGCCGTCCGCCAGCTGCAGCGCGACCTGCCGCTTCAGCCGCGCCCCTTCGACGCCATGGCCAAGAACACCACCCTCGGCGCGGACGAGATCCTCGACGCGGCCCGCACCCTGCTCCGGCGCGGCCAGATGCGTCGCTTCGGCGCCCACGTCACGGCGCGCAAGCCGGGCTTCTCCGCCAGCGCGATGGGCGTGTGGGTCGTCCCCGCGGACCGGGTCGACGAATACGGCGCGAAGATGTCCCAGAACAAGGCCGTCTCGCACTGCTACCTCCGCCCGATCTACAACGACTGGCCGTACAACCTCTACACCATCGTGCACGGCCGCTCGGTCGACGAGTGCGAGTCGATCATCAACGACCTGGCCATCGACACCGGCCTCACCGAGAAGCAGGCGCTCTACCCGACACGCGAGTACAAGAAGGCGCGCATCAGCTACTTCTCGCCGGAAGCCGAGGAGTGGGAGCGCGTCCATGGCGCGCAGCAGGCCGCGACCGCCGTGTCGTGATGCCGTCAGGCAGAAGTTCTTGACGTGCCGTCTTCGCCGGCGCGCGGCCTAAACGTCGCACCCACAATGGCTTAGCGGCAACACGACCCAGGGAACGCCCTTCGAATGATGCGGCGGCATGACGAACTGGCCGGACTGCGAATTCATCATCATCGAGCACGACGACGAGCCGGCGAAGACCGCTCCCTCCGTCGAGAAGACGGGGTGGGAGACGGTCATCTTCGTGGTGGCGGATGAGGAGGACGGCTAGGGCTTCGGCTCGGTTTCTTCCACGGCGGCCATGGCGCCCTGGAAGCCGATCTTCGAGTGCGTGCCGTCGCAGAACGGCTTCGTGGTGGAGCCGCCGCAGCGGCAGAGAGCGCGCTTCCTGGCGGGCACTTCGTTGCCTTGGGCGTCGACCAGGCGGAACTCGCCGTCGATGACGTACGGGCCGTTGTCTTTGATGGTGATGGTGATGGCCATTTGGCTCCTCAGAAGATCGGGTTCTCGTAATGGTGGTGCTGTTTCCACTGATACAGGTAGCCGGGAAACTTGATCGGCACCGTGTACTCCACGTCGATATAGATTTGATTGTTGCGGCGCTCGATGGTGACATTGTCTTCCGTCACCGGCAGGTCCTGCTCCTCCGCTTTGGCCAGGATCGCCTTCATGATCCGCTCGTCGTTATGCGAGCCGGCGGACTTGGCCTCGTCCTGGATGGTCTGGCGCAACTCGGCGGCGCGCACCTTCACCGGGATCATCTTGAAGGCGATGAAGACGCCGATAAGCAGGATGATCAGTCCGATCAGGCATCCGAAGTTCCCCTCACCTGCTTCACGGCGATTGCGGCGCATAAACCTTCCTCCAGTTCCCGCGTGAGAGTAAGGAAAGGGTATGGCGGAGTCAACGCTGGCTGTCGATGACGGTGAAGAAGCGGCCGCTGGGGATGGTGCCGCCAAGGCGGGTGGGGGTGCGGCGGGTGGCGGCGCGGGCGGTGGGAGCGGAGTCGCCGTCGCCGGACGACCACAGCACGAGGCGGGCGCGGCCGGCGACGAGCGCCGCCGGGACGACGCCCCAGCTGCGGCTGTCCGCCGAGTTCGCGCGGTTGTCGCCCATCACGAAGTAGCTGTCGCCGGGGACGATCTGAGCCGGGATCGCGCCGCTCGCGGCTGACTGGAGCACGTACGGCTCCGCCAGCGCATGGCCGCCGATGCGGACCCGTCCGGAACGGGAATCGATGAGGTCGCCCGGCACGGCAATGACGCGCTTGACCAGCAGCTCATCCGAGCCGGAAGGCGCGCGGAACACGATCACGTCACCCGGCCGCGGCTTGTCGCCGAAACGGTACGGCGTCACCACGATGTGGTCGCCGACCTCGAGCGTGGGGACCATCGACTCGGTGGGGATGGAGTAGATGCGGAAGAACGCGTGGCGCACGAGCAGCGCCAGCGCGATGGCGATGGCCAGCGGCTCGAGGATCACGCGTGCGGTCGATTTCTGCATCTGAGCCTGAAACGAACGAGGGAGGCCGAAAGTTCCGGCATGGCGGGCAGCGAGCCCGCCGCCCGCTATGCCCGTGTTGCATGCATCGTGTCAGAAGCATGCCGCGGCGAGGCGGACGCGCCGAGCACGGCGTAGACGGGCATCTTCTGCTGCAGCCCCTTGAGCGCGAACTCGCCGAGGGGCTCGGTCTGGAAGCTGCCGATGATGCGCTCCAGCGTGTTCTTGGAGATCACCACCTGGCCGGGCTTGGCCACGCCGCTCTCCAGGCGCGAGGCGATGTTCACCGAGCTGCCCAGCACCGTGTAGTCGACGCGCTTCTCGGTGCCGACGTTGCCGACCACCGCCGGTCCGCTGTTGATGCCGATGCGCACGCGCACCGAGGGGAGGCCGGCGCGCTCGCGCTCCGCGTTCCAGTCGCCCACCAGGCGCTGGAGCATGATGCCGGCCAGCACGGCGCGGTCGGCGTGATCGTCCTGCGGGATGGGCGCGCCGAAGAACGCCATCACCGCGTCGCCGATGAATTTGTCGAGCGTGCCGCCGTACGCGAAGATCGCCTCCACGGCGAAGGAGAAAAAGTGCGAGAGGAACTCCGAGACCTCTTCCGGCTTCTTCGTCTCGGAGATGGTGGTGAAGCCGGAGATGTCCGCGAAGAGAATCGAAACCTCGGCCAGGCGCACCGCGGTTTCGTCCGCGGAGATGACGCCCTTCACGATCTCGTCGATGACGGCCGGCGAGTGGTAGCGCTCCATCTTCGTGCGGATCTTCCGCTCCTGCTCGATCTTCTCCGCCATCTGGGCCCGCTCGATGGCCACCGCGGCGAAGTTCGCCAGCGCCGTGAGCAGGTCGAGGTCCTCCTCGGTGAAGCGGCCGATGTGGATCGGCGAGTCGACCTGCACCGCACCGATCACGCGCTGCCGGTTCCACAGCGGGACGCACATGGCGGAGCGGATGCCGTGGATGGCGATCGACTTGCCGCCCAGGAGGCGCGCATCTTCCAGCGCGTTGGAGGTCATGAGGGCGATCTGCTGCTCGGCCACCATCTTCAGGATGGTGCGGGAGATGGGGATGTCCTGCTGGTCCGCCCCCTCGATGAACTTGGTCAGCTTCGGCACCGGCGTGCCTTCCTCATCAAAGAGGAGGATGAGGCCGCGCTCGACCGGGAGGTACTTGAAGATCATGTCCATCACGGTGTTGAGCAGCGCGTTGAGCTCCTCGCTCTGCAGCAGCGCGCGGGCGACCTGCACCAGCACCTGGAAGATCTTCTCCCGCGTGACGGACGGCTCCTTCGCGCCCGGCTGCGAGGGCGGGCGGGCGGTGGGCGGCGCCTGCGCGAGCTCGCCCAGGTCGAGGCCGAACTCGGAGTTGAAGTCGGCGATGCGGCGGATGACCGTGCCGGAGGGGTTGTCGAACATCGAGTTGCCGGTGAACTCGACGGAGGGCTGGGCCTTGAGCTCCAGCTGCACCGAGCCGATCAGGATCTTGTCGCCCGCCGCGACCTGCGTCTCGGTGATGAGGTTGCCGTTGATCTTGACGCCGTTCGTCGACTTGAGGTCGACGATGAACCAGTGGTTGTTCCGCGACTCGAACCGCGCGTGCTTGCGGGAGACCGACGGGTGGTTGAGCACCAGGTCGTTGCCTTCCGTCCGCCCCACCGCCATGTCGACCTTGAGGTCGGCCACGCGCGGGACGCCGAGGTCGACGTAATGGATCTGGAGTTGATCGGCCATGACGAGTTTCGGAATTATAGCCGGGTGGCACGTGTGAGTAAGGGACGCTGTGGCACTATTGCGCCGCTTGGCCTTCTTCACGCCTTCGTCGATCCGGACCCGGCTCGCCGTCG
>DASYMJ010000223.1:0-4171 GCA_036009105.1 Thermoanaerobaculia bacterium
CAGCGGGGCGGCATCTACATCTCCCACCTGCGCAGCGAAGGCAACAAGCTGGTCGAGGCGGTGGACGAGCTGATCTCCATCTCCCGCGATGCCGGCCTGCCCGCGGAGATCTATCACCTCAAGGCCGCCGGCTCCGCCAACTGGCCGAAGATGGACGAGGCGATTGCCCACGTGGAGGCGGCCCGCGCGCAGGGGCTGCGCATCACGGCGGACATGTACACCTACACCGCCGGCGCGACCGGCCTCGACGCGGCGATGCCGCCGTGGGTGCAGGCCGGCGGCTACGAGCAGTGGCGCGTGCGCCTGCAGGATCCGGCCACCCGGGCGAAGGTGATCGCCGAGATGCGCACGCCGTCGAACGCGTGGGAGAACCTGATGCTGCTGGCCGGCTCGCCGGAGCGCGTGGTGACGGTCGGCTTCAAGTCGGAGAAGCTCAAGCCGCTGACGGGCAAGACGCTGGCCCAGATCGCCGCGCTGCGCGGCGTGTCGCCGGAGGATGCGGCGATTGACCTGGTCATCGAGGACGGCAGCCGCATCGAGACCATCTACTTCCTGATGTCGGAGGACAACGTGCGGAAGCAGATCCGGCTGCCCTGGATCTCGTTCGGCTCCGACGCCACCGCGCCGGCCGCGGAGGGCGTGTTCCTGCGCTCCAGCGCGCATCCGCGCACCTACGGCAACTTCGCAAGACTCCTCGGCCGCTACGTGCGCGACGAGCGCCTGATCCCTCTCTCCGAGGCCATCCACCGCCTGACTGCCCTCCCCGCCTCCAACCTCCACCTCCCCTCCCGCGGCTCGCTGGCGGCCGGCAACTTCGCCGACATCACGATCTTCGACCCCGCCACCATCGCCGACCACGCGACGTTCGAGTCGCCCCACCAGTACGCGACCGGCGTGGCGCACGTGTTCGTGAACGGCGTGCAGGTGGTGCGGGAGGGAACGCACACCGGCGCGAAACCGGGGCGGGTGGTGGTGCGGGGGAAGGTGTCATCCTGAGGCGTGCCGCTAGCTCGCCGCGCGCAACTGGCTGATCCGCGACCGCAGCTGCTCCGTCACCGCCAGACCGCGCAGCAGCGAAGCGGTCTTCTCGAACTCGGCGATCATGGTGTCGACGGCGTGGGGGCCTTCGCCGCTCATGATGCGGTCGAGGGCGTGGAGGAAATGCTTCTCGATCGTTTTGTGCGCGGAGTCGCCGATGTACTCCTCGGCCACGTCGCGGATGCGGGAGGCGAGGTCGACTAGCTCGCCGCTCTGGCCATCTGCTCCGGCATCAATTTTTTTTTTTAGCTGGACCAGCTCGCCGGTGATCATCCCGTAGAGGATCTTGGCCACGTCGAACGACGAGACGTTCAGGGCCCGGCCGATGTCGGAGATGGAGCGCTGGCCGTTGATGCGGGTGATGAGCATCCACTCCTGCGGGTTGAGCGTGATCTGCTCGTGGCGGTTCTCCCGCATCATCAGCTCGGGGACGTACTCGACCGAGGGGATCTTCTTGGAGAGCACGCGCCACTCGTCGAGGCGGCGGGCCGCTTCCATCAGCAGGTTCGTGTTCGACTTGGTGATGGTCTGCCGGTCGGGCTCCTCGTTCGGGCTGAACTGGAACTCGCCCTGGTTCCAGATGGCCAGGAAATAGATGGCCTCCTCCCCCACGAGATCACCCACCGTGGCGTGCACCATCTGCCCGTTTTTCAGGAAGATGAAGCCGCGGTCGTGTTCCCTGGAGAGCGTGAACTTCCCCGTCTTCCCGGAAACACTCACGAGTTGGATGATGTCGGGGAGAGGCAGCTCTTTGAGAGATCCCTGAAATGCCATGGAATTCGCGGAAGCGTAACCCAGCGCTCACAACGCGTCAAGCCGAGCCGAACGGCTCGCCGCACGCTGCTCGATTGCGCTCAAAATCCACAATCCAAAGGCGAAACCGGCGATCGATCCGGTGGCGATGCGCAGCCCGTTGGTGCTCTCCCGCAACCGCAGCGCCTGGGTGACTCCATCGATGGCCAGCGGCGTCACGGCCATCCAGGCCGCGATGCGCAGCAGCCGCTCCTCGATCGCCGGCAGCACGGTGAAGGCGAGCAGACCGGCGAAAAACGACGCATAGAGCGCCACGCAGCGGGCGCAGATCGGCATCGGCACGCCCCATAGCCAGAGGCAGCGCGACTCGATGCCGTGGCATGCCACGCGGAAGGCCAGGCGCAGCCAGCGCGGCGCGCCCTGCGCGATGAGCCAGGTGCAGAGCGTCGAGGTGCCGAGCATGAAGAGCGGGATGCCGGCGAAGACCGAGCCGGCGATCTTCGTGTCGCGGGTCATTGCGGGCGCGAGAAACGATAGGTCATGGCGAAACCGTACGTGGCCACCACCATCGCCCAGAACGCGCTGAAGATCACGCCGATGCAGCAGAGGATGAAACCAAGCCCGCCGGCCATGCGCGCGACGAGGTAGACGACATAGGCCAGCAGGTAATTGCCGAGGTTGGCGCGGATGAAGGTCCAGATGCGCTTGAACTCGAAGGCGGCCCCGAAGCGGCGGTCGACCACGGCGAAGAGCAGCGCGCCGGGAAGCCAGAGGCTGAGCGCGAGGCTGACCGGCACGGTGAGGCACCAGATCATGGTCATGAAGCCGCCGCTCATGGTCTGCATCACCTCGTTCTCCCCGGCGGCCGCGGCCATGATGATGGCCGGCACGAAGAAGAAGCCGAAGATGGCCAGCACGGGCAGCATGTAGACCAGCCCCACGCCGAACAGCATCAGCCCCTCGGAGAAGTAGCCGCCCAGGTCGTCCCATTCGGGGAGGGGGTGCGTTTCGCCGGCGATCACGTTGCGGGTGAGGCGCGCGCAATAGCCGAGGATGAAGAAGATGCCCACCACGAAGAAGGCGGCGAGATAGAAGAGCCCGCCGATGGCGATCTTCGACATCCAGCGCGGGTCTTCGAAGACGAAGGCGAAGGGGCGGACGAAGTCGAAGGTGGGAGGCTGCGCGGATGGCGCCGGAGGCAGCGGTCCGGAGAGAGGTGGAGGGGGTGGCGGCGGAGGCGTCGGCGGAACGTTACCCATCTCTGACACGGTGCCTGCCAGTGTATCGAAACTTGGAAGAAAAGAATGCCGTCTCACCTTTGTACGGCACGGCGTGGAAGAGCATCTCGAACTGATCGTTGAAGCGAAGCCACGCGGGACCGGCGCGTCGGGCGCGATCGCCGTTTCGCTCGTCCTCCACGTCGTCATCGCCTTCTGGATCGCGCGCCACTACCACCCCGTCACCTCCGACGCGCAGCCGGCGCAGAGCCTCCACTACGTCGAGCTCATGCGTCAGGCGCCGAAGGATTTCACCGAGGCGCCGGGGCAGAAGGTGGAGAAGGCGCCGCTCAACGCGCCGTTCTCGGACGAGAACCGCCGCGCCAGCATGCCCGACCCGACCGGCAACACGCCGGCCACCCGGCCGGGCGAGAACAACGGCCTCTTCACCCCGCCGATGCCGGCCGGCGAGGGGCGCCGTCCCGAGCAGACCCGGCCCGAGATCAACCAGCCGCAGGTCGCTCCGGCCCAGACGGCCGCCGCAGCGCAGCCGTCCGATGCCACGCCGCCGCAGCCGAACGGGCAGTCGCAGCTCATCTACCGGCAACAAGAGCAGCGGCAACAAGAGCAGAAGCCCGTGCAGGCGAACGCGGGCGCGGTGGACTGGCGCAATGCGATCCGCAGCGTCGGCAGCGCGTCGAGCCCCGGCAGCGGGCCGGAAGGGATCGACCTGAACAAGGCGGGCGGCGGCGAGAAAGGCTTCGCCGAGAACGGGCCGCTCTCCTTCGAGACGCAGTGGTACGACTGGGGCGACTACGCGCAGTCGATGGTCAGCCGCATCCGGGTGAACTGGTACGCCCAGATGCCGCCGCTGATCAAGACGGGGATGAAGGGCGTGGTGACCATCCGCTTCACCATCCAGCGCAGCGGCCGCATCTCCGACATCGAGATGCTGGACAGCTCCGGCGTGCCGCCCTACGACTTCGCGGCGAAGAAAGCCATCGAGCTGTCGACACCCCTCAACCCGCTGCCGAAGGATTTCCCGAAGGAGAGCGAGCGGGTGACGTGCATGTTCTATTACAACCAGGAAGTGCCGGCGCGGTAGCCGCGCGTCAGCGCTGCGCGCGCCGAAACAGGAACGCGCCGGCGCCCAGGAGGGCCAG
>DASYMJ010000224.1:0-8864 GCA_036009105.1 Thermoanaerobaculia bacterium
CCCGCACCGTCTCGAGCGGAAATGCCTCCGACAGTACCCCGATGCCCGCCTTCCCGATGTCGAACCTCCGCGCCGACACTCCCATCACACCCTCCCTTCGGCCGCGTCAATGATCGCTTAACTTAAGGCCATTGGCTCTAGACCGCACTAGACCGGCAAGTGCGCCCCGCTGGCCAGCCACCCGCCCAACACCTCTCCGATCACCACCGCCACCACATCCACATAAAGGATGCCAGTCGCCGCCATCGTGGAGCGGATGCGTACCGTGCCCCACACCATCGGGTAGAGCGCCAGCGGGCCGGCGAGGCCCCAGCCGGCGCGCATCCACCAGAAGATGTCGGTGTACACGTGCGCGCCGCCGATGAGCGCCGCAATCACGACGAGCACGCGCAAGGCGGCGGCGAAGAGCGTGGCGATGGTCAACCGCTTGAGCGGATCGATGGGCATACCGCGCACCACCAGGTACCAGTGGCCGAGCGTCATGGCCAACGTCACGCTGCCGAGGAGGGCGATGCTGCTGATGGCGCCGGCGATGCTCCAGGCGAACGAGGCCGGGTTCATCGCGGCGTCGAAGGAGAAGATGCCGGCGCCGAGGTAGGCGATGGTGACGGCGACGGACGAAGCGCGATAGATCAGGCGCTTCGGGTACGGCATGGCGATCCATAACAGGACCGTCAGCACGACCGGGGCGAGGTCGCCCAGGGCGAGCTCGTGGCGGCGAGCGAGGAAGTGGGCGCCAGCGGCGCAGAGCGCGAGCGCGGCGGAGCAGAGGAGCACCAGGCGGTAGAACTTCACGCCCGCGTTGCGGCGGCCGACCAGCGGCAGAAACACGAAGAGGCCGGCGGCGAGGTCGATGAGGAAGAGCGCGAGGAGCAACCGCTACTCCACGACCGCGCTCGCGCGCAGGAGGCGGAAGCCGCGCGTGCGGAGCTTGGGGATCTCCTCGGCCAGCACCTTCATCGTCACAGGATAGGGATGGCCGATGCCGACCGCCACGCCGCGCGACTCCGCCTCGTCGGCCAGTTGCGCGAGCTGATGGCGGACCGCGGCCTCGCTCTGCTCGTCATCGAGGAAGACGTTGCGCGAGGCGGTGCGGATGTTCATCTCCCTGGCCAGCGAGCCGGCCACCGAGCCGCCGGTCGTCTTCGAGTCGATGAAGTACATCCCCTTCGGCAGCGCGCCGAGGACGCTGGTCATCACCCGGCGGTCGGCGGTGGCGCGGGAGCCCATGTGGTTGTTCATGCCGACCGCGAACGGCACGGCGCCGACGTTCTCCCGCGTGATGCGCGCCACCTCGTTGTCGCTCATCGACGTGAGCACGGCGTTCTCGCCGGGGGACATGCGCGGATAGCCGACCGGCTCCATCGGCAGATGGCAGAGCACCTCGAAGCCGCGCGCGTGGAGCGTGCGCGCGTACTCGCCGGCGTGCGCGCCGTTGGGGAGCACGGCGAAGTTGAGGTTGGGATCGATTTGCATCGCGTCCGCGAGCGGCTGATGGGCGAAGCCGATGTCATCCAGGATGAGGACGATCTGGCCCTTGCGCTTCGCGGCCGGCTTCGGCGCGATGACCGCCGCTTCGAGCGCGGGCTGCCTGGGCCGAGGAGCGGCCGGGCGGACATCGCGCAGGAAGCGGGAGCCCAGAAACACGACGAGGCCGGCGATGGGGATGAGCATCAGCACCGCGACGCTGCGAAACGAGCTCGCACGACGCGGCACCGGCTTTCTCCCCTCCCGACCTGCCATGGAGGAGCTATTGTACCGCGGGCCGGCTGGAGAGCCGGCCCTACGCTATGCGGCGGACTTCGCCGGCGCCGCGGCCTGCTGCGGCTCGGTGAAGAGCGACAGCGCCTTCTCCAGGATCGCGTCCGGCTGCACCTGCTTCTTCCCCGCTTCCTTCGAGCCTGGCTCCGGCGCGGCGTTCGCGCTCAAATCGACCAGCACGTCCGGACGGATGCCCTGCTCCTTGATCGGCTTGAGGTCGGGCGTGGTGTAGTGGCCGACGGTCATCTGCACGCCGCCACCGCTGGGGAGGCCGATGAACGACTGCACGATGGCCTTGCCGTACGTCGGCACGCCGACCAGCTTGCCGCGCTGGTTGCCGTGGATCGCCGCCGCGAAGACTTCCGCGCCGGCCGCCGTGGAGTTGTCGGTGAGGACCTGCAGGTCGCCGTCGTAGGCCGTGTTCCGGTCGGCCTGCCAGCGGCGCTGCTCGACCCGGCGCCCCTCGATGGAGGTGATGAGGCCGCTGGTCAGCAGGTCGTCCGCCGCGGTGATGGCCTGCTCGACGTCGCCGCCGGCGTTGCCGCGCAGGTCGACGATCAGCTTGCGGTTCCCGCTCTTGCGCACCTGTTCCAGCGCGTTGTGAAACTGCGCCGCCGTGTCTTTCTCGAAATACGGGATCTTGATGACGGCCACGCCGCGCACGTTCTCGCTGGTGATGTTGAGGGGATGGAAGCTCGCCTGCTGGAGGGTGAAGTCCTCGCGCTTGGTCTGCCCGCCACGGATGACGTGCAGCTTGAGCTGCTTGCCGCTGTGCAGGGCGTTGCGCACTTCCCAGATGGCCATCTTCTGGGCCGTCTTGCCGTCGACCTTCTCGATGAAGTCGCCCCGCTCGATGCCCGCCTTCGCGGCGGGCGAGCCCGGCACCGCGGAGAGGACGTACGCGTAGCCGAACCGCTTGCTGAGCACGAGGCCGATGCCGTTGTCCTCATCATCCTCGAAGTGCTTGTACGTCGCCATCTGGGCGGGGGGGACGTAGTAGCTGAACTCGTCCACGGCGTCGGTGACGCCGGCAAACGCGCCGTCCATCAACTGCTCCGGCGGCGCCTGCTCCACGTAGTTGCTCCTCACCAGGTCATAAACCTCGGAGAAGATGCTGAGGTAGCGATAGAGGTTGTTCTTCTGCGTCGCCTGCCCGAAGAGCGCGCCGCCGAGGAGGGAGATCATGAGGAACACGGAGAGGGAGAGGAAGGCGATCTTTCGTTTGCTCATTGTCTGTTGGTTACCTCAGCGCAACCATGTCTGCGGATCTTCGGGGTGATTGTCGTTGCGGATCTCGAAGTAGAGATAGCCGGCCTTCGCGTCCTCCGCTTCGCCGACTCCTGCAATCGGCTGGCCCGTGGTCACCTTCTCGCCGACCATGACGCCCGGCGCCTTGAGGTTTCCATAGAGCGAGAACACGCGGTTGCCGTGATCCAGTACGATCAAGTTTCCGTATCCCTTGAACCACTGCGAAAAAAGAACTGTTCCCCCGAACACCGCGCGGACCGCCACGCCTGGGGCCGCCGCGATCTTAAGGCCGTTGTTCGACGTCACCGTGTCAAATTTCGGGTTCCTTTGTTTACCGAAACGTTCGACGATCTTCCCCTCCACCGGCCAGGCCAGCGCGCCCTGAACGGCCCGGATGTCGCTCGCCGCGCCGACGCGCTGCTGTTTGGAGAGGCTGGTGATGAGGCGCTCCAACCGCCGCGCTTTCTCCTCCAGCTCGGCCAGGCTCTGGGCGGAGGTGGTCTCCTCCGTCCGTAGCGAGGCGACCAGCCGCTCCTTCTGATCGTGGGCCGCGGCGACAGCGCGCTGGCGGTCTTCCACGAGGCGGCGCATCTGGACCAGCCGCTTCTGCCGGTCGGCGAGATCGAAGTAGCGCAGGCTGAGCTGCTTCCTGGCCGCCTGGAAGCGCGAGACGGCGCGCGAGTCGCGGGCGACGAGATAGCTGAGCATCGACATCGCTTCGATCGGATCGCGGCGCTGGTCGATGGCGAGGAACATGCGCAGGTAGCTCAGCCCGCCGAACCGGTAGAGGACGGCGAGGCGGCGGGAGAGGTACTTCTTCTGCCGCTCGATCTTCGGGGTGAGGGAGGTGATCTGCTGCTCGACGGCGTGCTGTTCCTGCTCCAGCCGCGATTGCAGATCGACGGCAATCTCCAGCTCGCGGCTGCGGATGCCGAGCTCGAGGTCGACTTCCTCCAGCTCCTGCCGCGCGCTGCGCGCCTGGCGCCTCACGTCTTCCAGCCGGTCGCGGAGCCTGGTGATCTCGCCGCGGATGCGGTCGAGGTCCGCGTTCTGCCTGGTCTGGGAGTGCGCGGTGGCGATGCTCAGCGCCGCGACGACGGCCAGCGCGATCAGCCTAGCTCGCATCGCGCAAGGCATGCCTCGCCGCCTGCTGCTGCGCTTCCTTCTTGGAGGTCCCCTCGCCGCGAGCCGACTTGCTGCCGAACTTCACCTCGACGATGAACATCTTGTCGTGATCGGGACCCACCTCGTCGACGACGCGGTACTCGGGCAGCGGCCAGCCCCTCCCCTGGGCCAGCTCCTGCAGCGCGGTCTTGTAGTCGTGGAAGAGGAGGTCGTCCTCGTCCAGGGCGCGCAGGTCATCCGCGAACGACTGCTCGATGACGCGCCGCACCGGCTCGACGCCGCCATCCAGATACACCGCGGCGATCATCGCCTCGAAGAGGTTGGCCAGCAGCGAGTCCTTCTTCCGCCCGCCGGTCTTCTCCTCCCCGATGCCGAGGAGGATCACATCCCCCATCCCGTACTGCCGCGCCTTGGCCGCGAGGCTGGTGGCGCTGACCAGGTAAGCCTTCATCTTGGAGAGGGCGCCCTCATCGAGCTCGGGGAACTGGCGGAAGAGGAGGTCGCCGATGACGAAGCCGAGGACGGAGTCGCCGAGGAATTCGAAGGTCTCGTTGTGGCGGACGTCGTCCGCTTTCGCCTCGTGGGAGTAGGACTTGTGGGTGAGGGCGCGGCGGAGGAGGTCGCGGCGCCCGAAGGTGTACCCGATGCGCGCTTCGAAGCTGCCGAGGTCGTCGTCGAGTGTCACTCGGGGAGTGAGTATAGCGGTCAGGCGAAGATGTCGGAGAGAGGGAGCTGCCAACCCGGCACGACGTCATCCACGGTAAGGACGCTTTCCACTTCGGTGGTGCCCGTCGCGCGGTGGATGGTGACGGTCTTGCGGCGGGGGTCGACGATGACGACGGCCTGCACGCCGGCGCGGAGGTATTCGTCCTTTTTTTCGGCGACGTCGCTGTACCTGTCCGTGGGCGAAATGACTTCGATGGCAAGGTCGGGGGCGGACGGAAAATCATCTGCCTCTTCCAGCCGTTCCGTCCGGACGAAGGAGACGTCGGGACAGCGGACCGTATCCGGGTCGCGCGACAGGAGAAACCCCGTGTCAGACGAGTAAACGTCTCCAAGGCTGCGTTCAAGGACCCACGCGCCCAGCCTGACGTGAATCCTGCCCGCAATACGACCATGCTTGCGCTTCGCCGGTGACATCTTCCTCAGTTCCCCCTGCACCAGCTCGTAGCGGTAGCCGTCCTCCGGCATCTGGAGGAGCTCGTCCGCGGTCATGAGTCTGGTGTCGACGGTCATGGATTCATCCTACCTCGGAGGTCAGTCGAAGATCTCGGCCAGGGGGAGTCGCCAGCCGGGCACGACCTCATCGATGGTGAGCACGTCGTCGATGCTGGTGGCGCCGGACGGCCGGTGCACGACGACCGTTTTCCGGCGGGGGTCGACGATGATCACGGCCTGCACGCCGGCGCTCAGATATTCAGCAGTCTTGCGCAGCAACTCGGCGTGCGTATCGTTGGGGGACATCACCTCGACAGCAATGTCGGGGGCGCCGGGGAATGCGCTTTCCGTGTCGACGAGGCGCTCCGTGCGCACGAAGCCGACATCGGGGCACCGCGCCGTGTCGGGGTTGCGAGACAGCACAAACAGTGTCTCGGAGGTGAACACTTCGCCGAGTCGGTGTTCGACCGCATATGTGGCGAGCGGTGCGCCGATCCGCATTCCGATTTTCCCGTGCTTCGCGCCCCCCGGTGACATCTTTCTCAGTTCCCCCTGCACCAGCTCATAGCGGTAGCCGTCATCCGGCTGCAGGACGACCTCCTCCGCGGTCACGAGCCTCGTGTCGACAGTCATGGGAAAGATGGTACCTCGGTCATTGCAGCGATGCGAGCGCCTGCCGTGCCACCTCCACCTCCCGGGCATACCGCGCGCGCGGCGCGGTCGCCACGAAGCGGGAGAGGGCGGCCCGGGCCTGGGGGCGGTGGCCGGCGCGGCCTTCCACCAGGCCGATGTTGAAGAGGGCGTCGTACTGGCGGGGGTCGAGCGCGACGGCGCGCCTCCAAGCCTCGACGGCGGCAGGGAAGTCGCCGCGGCGGGCGTGGACGACGCCGAGCGTGTTCAGGGCCAGGGGCAGGCGGGGGTTGAGGGCGAGGGCGCGGGTGAGATAGCCGAGCGCGGCGGCGGTGTCGCCGGCGCGGAGCGTCACGATGCCGAGGTTCTGCAGGGCGGGGGCATTGTTGGGGTCGGCGGCGAGGACGGTTTCGAACTGCCGCACGGCATCGCGGGAGCGGCCTTCGTCGGCCAAGGCGATGCCGTACGCGTTGAGGGCGTCCGGGTCGTAGGCGGAGGCGACGATGGGAGCGAGCATCTGCACGGCATCGGCAGGGCGGCCGCTCTCGCTGAGCAGGAGCGCGAGCTGCACCTTCGTCTCGTTCGAGGCCTTGCCGCTGTCGACCAGATAGCGGAGGTTGGCGACGGCGTCCGCGGTCTGGTCGGTCTGCTCGAGCACGAACGCCAGAAGGATGCGGCCGGCGGGCATGGCCGGCTGCTCGGCGACCACGCGGCGCGCGAGGGCCAGGGCTTTGGGCATGTCGCCGCTCTCGTAGGCCTCGATGATGAGGTGCATGTCGTTGTTCACGCCGACCAGGTTCTTCGGATCGTCGGCCGGGCCGAAGCTCTTCTTCTCCGGCGCCGAGCCGCTGATGTAGCCCAGCGACAGCAGGCGCTTCGCCTCCTCGTCGCTCACCTTCCGCTGTGCCGGCGGCAACGCGGAGAGGCTCAGCTTCGCGAGCAGGGAGCGAGCGAGAGTCACGTCGCGGCGGGCCTCGTCTCGCAGGTTGCGCAGCTCGCCGGGATCGCGCGGCAGGTCGTACAGCTCGGCGATGGGGAGGTCGATGAACTTGCGCTGCTCGTGGATCACGCCGGTGAGCGGCGCCCAACCGCGGTTCAGCGCGCCGGAGAGCGACTCGAAGTAGCTGTCCCGCGAGCCGACCGCATCGAAGAGCGAGGCCCCCATCAGGCGCGCATCCGCCGGCAGGCCGACGCGCTGGAGGATGGTCGGCACGATGTCGATGTGGCGCACGTAGCCGGGCTCCCGATGCGGCTGGATCACGCCCGGCTCGCGCATGAGCAGCGGCACCTTCAGCGTCGATTCGTAGGCGAACAGGCCGTGGGTCAGCTCGCCGTGATCGCCGCGCGCCTCGCCGTGATCGCCGGTGACGATGAGCAGCGCGTCGTTGCGCAACAGCGGGGCGAGGAGCTCGCCGAGCATGGCGTCGACGTACGACAGCTCGCCGAGGTATTCGTCGTCGCGGAACTGGCCGAAGAACGGCGCGGGCGGCTTGTAGGGCGCGTGCGCGTCGTAGAGATGCACCCACAGGAAGCGCTTGCGGCCGCTCTGCGCGTCCCACCACTGCCGGGCCGACTCGAGCACCGCGCGCGCGGGGCGCTCCTGCACCACGAACTGCTGGCGCGTCTCCCCTTTGCCGTAGTTGTCGTCATAGAGGTCGAAGCCGCGGCCGAGGCCGAAGCGGGAGTCGAGAGGAAAGGCGCCGACGAAGGCCGCGGTGGCGTAGCCCTTGGCGCGCAGCATCGCAGCGACGGTGGGGATCTTCGGATCGAGCACGTAGCCGGCGTTCTCCCGCACGCCGTGCTGGAAGGGATAGAGGCCGGTCAGGATGTTGACGTGCGACGGCAGGGTGATGACGTTGTGCGCGTGCGCGTTCTCGAACACCACGCCTTCCGCCGCGATGCGGTCGAGGAACGGCGTCCGGACGCGCTTGTTGCCGGAGAAGCCGGCCGAGTCGGCCCGCCAGGTGTCGATGGTGACCAGGATGATGTCCGGCTCGTTCGTGAAGCGGGGCGCGGCCGGCTTCTCGCCGCAGGCGGCGAGCAACCCGAGCAGCACCAGAAAGCAGCGCTTCAACGCAGGCTCCGCAGCGCCTGATCGTCCGGGAACTGCTGCAGGCCGCGCCGTTGCCAGTAGCGCGCGCCGTTGAAGTCGCCCACGGTGCGCAACGTGGTGGCGATGGCGACATAGGACGGCGCCGTCGGCGAGGCCTTCTCCAGGGCGAACACCAGCCGGGTCGCCTCCTCCGTCCGCCCTTCGGTGACCAGCAGCAGGATCAGGTTCTTGTACGGCTGCGCGTCCTTCGGAAAGAGACGGATCTCCTCCCGGAAGGCGGCCTCCGCGTCGGCGTTGCGCTCCATGCGCGCCAGGATGTCGCCGCGCAGGTAGTTCAGGCCCTTCACCGACGTGCTGTTGCGCTGGCGCAGCGCGGCGTCCGCCCGGTCGGCGTACTCCAGCGCGGCGGGGAGGTTCTTCCGCTCCACCTCCACCCGGGCCAGGGTCATGAGGGCGAGAATCCGCTCCCGGGAATCCAACGCCAGCTTCGCCTCCGCCACGGCGCGATCGTAGTCGCGGCGGGCGAGCGCGATGCGGGCCAGCAGGTCGTGCGCCGCGCCGGGCTCGGCGCGCAAGGCGAGCTCGGCGTGCTGCTCCGCGGTGGTGAGGTCGTTCCGCTCGATGGCCATCTTGGAGACCATCAGCGCGAGATGCGTGGTCTGGGGAGAGAGCTTCAGCCCCTCCTTGGCCGCGGCGATGGCCTCGTCGGTGCGGCCGAGCTGCTCGAGGGTGCGGGACATGATGTCCCAGATGTCGACCATCCGTTCGTTCTCGCGCAGCAGCTGCTGACAGGCGGCGAGCGCGGCCGGATAGTCGCCCCGGTCATACGACGCGAACGCGCGGCGGATGACGGCCGAGTTGCGCACCCGGTCCTTCGGGTCGGGCAGCT
>DASYMJ010000225.1:0-22812 GCA_036009105.1 Thermoanaerobaculia bacterium
TGACTGCGGCCGGCTGAGAGCCGGCCCTCCATTTACTTGCGCGCGGCGGCGCTGGTGCCGGCGCGGAACTCATCCTCGCTCAGCTCGAGGTCCGGCCGCTTCGGCCCATCGCCCAGCTCGCCGCGATAAACCTCGGCGGCCAGCGCGCGGGTGAGATGCGAATACACGGTATCGCCCGGCTCGACGACCATGTTCGGGCCGTGATCGCACAGGTCGAGGCACGACACGCGGCAGACACGCACCGTCGGCTTGCGGCCGGCGTTCTTGTTGAGGTCCTTCAGGTCGGCGGCGATGTACTCGCCGCGCTCGACGTCGCGATTGAGGTTGTTGCACCGTTCGCCGGTGCAGACGAGGAACAGTTTCTGGAACGGGTATTTCACGCCGGGGCCACGAACTTCTTTCCTGCATCGAGCAGTTTCTTGAGGTCCTTGGGGCTGCAGGCCTCGGCGTAGAGCCGCGCCACCGGCTCGGTGCCGGAGAGGCGGAAGAGGAGCCAGGTCGAGCTGTCGATGATCAGCTTCACGCCGTCGGTGGTATTCACCTCGCGCACCTTCCAGTCATCGAGCTCGGAGGGCGGATTGGCCAGCTTCGAGGCGAGCGTCTCCTTCAGTTGCGGGGTCAGCTTCATGTCGATGCGCTTGGAGTAGAAGTAGCCGAACTCCTCGTACATCTCCTCGGTCAGCTCGTGCAGCTTCTTGCCGGTGCGCGCCACCATCTCCGCCACGAGCAGGCAGGCCAGCACGCCGTCCTTCTCCGGCAGATGGCGGTACATCGACATGCCGGCGGACTCCTCACCGCCCAGGGCGAGCTTGTCTTCCAGAATCAGCTCGCCGATGTATTTGAAGCCGACCGGCGTCTCGTACATCGGCACGCCGAGCTTGCGCGCGATGGCGTCGATGAGATGCGTCGTCGCCACCGAGCGGGCCAGGCCGCCGGGGATGTTGCGGTAGCGCTTGAGGTAGAGGGCGAGCAGGGCGATGACGATGTTCGGCGAGACGAAGCGGTTGCGGTCGTCGATGATGCCGAAGCGGTCGGCGTCTCCGTCGGTGGCGAGGCCGAGGTCGTACTTTTCGTTCGCCACGATCTTGCGCAGCTCGCCCAGGTTCTTCTCGTTGCATTCGGGGGAGAAGCCGCCGAAGTAGGGATCGCGGTAGTTGTGGATGATCTTGACCTCGACGCCGGCCTCGAGCAGGAAGTAGTCGAGGTAGTCGCGGGAGGTGCCGTAGAGCGAGTCGATGGCGATGCGCAGGCCGCTCTTGCGGATGACGTCGATGTCGACCTTCTGGCGCAACTCGTCGAGGTACCGGTCTTTCGGGTCGATGGTCTCGATCAGCTCGCGGCGCTCGTAGACGTCCAGCCGCTCGTTGCGCTCGGCCACCGCGTGGATCTCGCGCTCGATCTGCTTGGTCACCTCGGGGAGCGCGGGCGCGCCGTTGGAGGTGGAGAATTTGAGGCCGTTGTACTCGGGCGGGTTGTGCGAGGCGGTGAAGTTGATGGCGCCCATCGCCTTGCGCCGGACGGTCTCGAAGGAGACGCAGGGCGTGGGGACGTCGCGGTTGCAGAGGAAGGCCTGGATGCCGTTGAAAGCCAGGATCTTGGCCGCCTCGGAAGCGAACTTTTCGGAGAGGAAACGGGTGTCGTAGGCGACGACGACGCCGCTCCCCTTCTGCCCCGATTTCCGCAAGTAATTCGCGACGCCCTGGGTGGCCACGCGAACGTTTTCGAAGGTGAAATCCTCGCCGATGATGCCCCGCCAACCCGATGTGCCGAACTTGATCATGTACTCCCTCTCCACTGCCCCGCAGGAAGGGGAGGAACCTTAGCACAAGGCGGGCCGGGGGCGCGGGAGAGGGGCGCGGCCCGGCGTCAATCCACCTCGGCGTCCACCAGGCGATCGAAGGCCAGTCCGCTCGATGCGCCGCCGCGGCCGCTCTGTTTGCGCACCCCCACCCACACCCACGCCCGCCCGTCCCGCCAGCGCGTGCGCTGGAACGTCTGCCGCACCACCACGCCGGCGCGGGGGACCTCCTCCTCGTGCAGAAAGTACGGAAGGGCGTCGGGGAGAGCGTCGAGGCCTTCCCGCAGAAGCGTGGTGCGGGGGTGCACCTTCGTCTCGAGCTGCCGCTCGATGATGCGCAGGAGGGCGGCGCGCTGGAGCTGGGTGTCGCGGATGCTGCCCGGCACGTGCACGGGGATGAACGGGATCCAGTTCTCCGCCACCGTGCTCATCGCGTCGTAGCGGATAGGGGCGGCGGGCGGGAGCGGCTCGGGAAGGGCGGCGGCGCGGCGCTCGAAGAAGGCGCGGGTCTCCCGCGCGGCCTCGAAGCCGGCCTTCCCTTCACCGGTGGGGAGGGGGATGGTCTTCTCCACGCCCCACACCATGTTCGCTACCTCATCGCGGACGAGCATCACCTCGTCGAGCGGCTTCCCTTCCTGCACCGCGGCCGCGGTGGGAAGGAGGAGCAGGCTCGTATCGGCGGGCTCATTGTTCTGCCCCCGGGTATTGAGGAGGAACATGGCCCAGCGCTGCCAGGCGTCGTCCGGGCCGCGGCCGGCGGCCTCCACCCAGGTGCGGTCGCCGAAGACGTCCGTGACGGCCATGCCGCGGATGCGCACCACGGTGCCCGCTTTCACTGTGTAGGGGAGGAGGAACCAGTCGTTGGCGAAGGTGAGGCCGAACTCGGCGAGCATCAGCTTGGCCAGGTCGGTGGTATCGGGACGGATGCCGCCGAAGTTCGTGCGGCTGTCCTCGAACGTCCACCAGCGCGTGTTCGGCATGCCGTCGAAAGTAATGGACGTAGGGATGACGGTCTGCGGCTTCGGGGCGGGCGGCGCCGGCGCGGCCGCATCGCCGAGGAAGCGTGCGGTGGGGTCGACGTCGAGGTTGTACCAGTCGAGGTGCCCGTGAAAGTACTCTTCGGCGAGGAGCACTTTTTCGGCGCCCCCTTCCGGCGCGGAGCAGGCGAACTGGTACTCCATCCGCTCCGGCAGCCAGGCGTCGTTCTTCGCCGGCTGATAGAAGAGGGAGCGGAACCAGGCGACGAAATCGGCGGCCACGGCATCCGTGGCCGCGACGTCCAGGCCGGCGATGCCATCGGCGGCGTGATGCGCCGGGTCTTCGAGGTAATCGAGCAGCTTCACTCCATCCATGGCCCGCCCGGCGACGGCGGCGAAGCTGCTCCAGGCCTCCGGGTGCGCGCAATAGATCGCATCGGCCGGATCATCGGGATCGGGCGCGTGGATGGCGTACTTGGCGATGAACGCGGCGCGGACGTCGGCCGGCGGCGCGAGCATCTTCAGCCACTGCCGGCCGGCGAGGAGGCGGATGTCCAGCGAGACCTCGCGCCGGCCGTGCGTCAGCGGCAGCGGACGGCGCTCGACGTTGGCCTCCAGCGGCACCGTGTCGTCGAACGGCTCGACCTCGTGCGTGTCCGGACGGTACTTGAGCAGCGGGCTCTCGGAGATCTGCAGCTTCGCGAAAACCGGCGAGGCGGCGTCGTCGCCCTGGAACTCGGCCATCTGCCATTGGCGGGTGAGCATCCAGAGCGCGTCGCGGACTTCGGCACGGAGCGCGCGGTCGAAGCGCTCCGCGCGCGGCCGCCCCTCCACCCGGTTCCACAGCGTGACCGTGGGCAGCGACCGCTCGGCGATGACGGTGGCGATGTTCGGCAGGACGGAGAACGTGGTCATGGATTCGCTCCGGCAAGGGTCAGCGTGTTGTTCAAGGCGAGGTTCATGGCGATGGTCAGCTCGAAGCGCTGGGTGACGGCGATGGTGGCCGGGATGAAGCGCGCGTACGCCGTCCTGTCGATGTGGTCGGGCTCGACGGCGCGGCGCTTGGCAAGGTCGAGCGTCTCGTTCAAGGCGTCGACCAGGTCGTCCCAGCGCCACTCGCCGCGGAAGTCGGTCGGCGTGACGAGCAGCATCGTTTGCGGCGCCTCGTTGTTCGGCCGGTCGAAGTGGAAAGCGATGCCGGAGGTGACGTCGGCCGAAGGGATGACCTCCGACCATTCGTCGAGCAGCAGCCCGCATTGCGGCGCCGCCTTCGCGAACGGCGCGGCGAAGGACGCGGTGTAGAGCAGGCGGTCGCGATCGAGCGGCGTGGCGGGCGGGAACTCCAGGGCCATCCACGACTCGCCCGGGGCGAAAGGAAGCTGCAGCGGCGTGAGCCGCGGCTCGCTCGTGCCGAACGCGCCGCTGAGCATCACCATCTGTTCGAAGGCGCGCATCGGCTCGCGCACGCGGGCCACGCCATACAGCCAGGTGTCGACCGGCAGCGGGATCTTCTTCGTGTCGGTGAGGAAGCGGAGCAGGTCGGCGCCGAGGGACTTCTCCAGCTCGTCGCCTTGCGCGGCGGCGAGGGTGAACGTGGGGAGCACCAGGAAGTCGTCGCCGAGGAGCGCCTTGGCCGCCTGGTCCCCCTTGGCCGCGTCGAGCGCGGCCTGTGACGCGTCGAGCCGGCGCGTCACCTCTGCCCGTACCGCGGCGACCACGCGCGCCGCATCCTCGGCGAAGAAGAGGATCTGCTTCTCCTCGTCGTCGAACGTCAGCGGCGTCGAATCGAACGCGTCGGTGGGAAGGAGCAGGCGCGCATCGCCGAGGAAGTCCTTCACCGATGTCCGCTGCGTGGCCGGCAGGTTGGCGAACGCGCCGAGCTTCGCCACGAACGTGTCGCGCTTCGCGTTCACCGCCGCCACGAGGTCGTCCGGGGTCGCCGGCTGAGGCATGGTCGGCTGGGTGGAGATGAAGCGCTCCGCGTCGTACAGGAGGTCGAACTTCTCCGCATCGCTGGCGGCGGGAGGGATGGCGGCAATGCGCCGATTGAGCTCGTCCAGCCGGCCGGTCCACGTCTGCACCACCTTCGCCGCCTTGGCCAGGATCGCGCGGAAGAAGCGCTCCCGGAAATCGTAGGCGAAGCCCCAGCCGCTCTCCGGAATGCCGAAGCGGGCCGCCTCGGCAAGCGCCGCCACGAGGTCGCGGATCCGGTCGTCGATCGCGGCCACCAGCTGCGCCGGTGGCTGCTGGAGCGCGGCGAGCACCGCATCGAGCGTGGCGCCGAGCGGCGCGAGGAGATTGTCGCGCACCGCTTGCAGGCGCGTGCCGTCGACGAGGAGCGTCCCGTCCTGCGCCTCCTTTGCCTCGTTCGCCAGCGCCATGTCCGTTGGGCGGAGCGGGCGGGCGGTCTCGAGCAGGCGGCGCAACTGGCGAACGAGCGGCAGCAGCTCGAACACCGAGAGCGGCGCTGCCTGCTTCTTCATGTAGCTGATCTCGAGCCGCTGGTCCGGACGGGGCGAACGGTTCTCCACGACGAAGCGCGCGATGCGGTCATCGAGCTCGCCCATCGCCTGGTCGCGCTCGCCGTGCACCAGCTGCAGGATGTCGAGCGGCGCCAGGCCGAGGTCGGCGAAGGTCACCTCGACGGTCGCGGGCGCGTTCGTTGCCGCATCGCGATAGGTCACGATGCAGCCGACGGATGCCGGCGGCGGCAGCACGCCGGCCAGCCAGGCGTTGAGCGGCGGCTCCGCCTGCGCGCGCGGCGTGGGGCCGGCGGCGGCGTTCGGATCGAGGTGCAGCGCCACGCGATGGGTCAGGCCCGCGCCGCTGACGGGCGTCTGCACCACGAGCGGCTCGGGCGGGAAGTTCCCTTTGGCGTACGCGTCGTATGTCGACCCGGCGCGGTCCTGATTCCCGATCACCGCCTGATACACGCCCTCGGCGAGGGCGAGATCGGCCACCGCGTCATGGGCATCGAGCAGCCGCTCCACCTCGGCATTGATCGCGTCGCGCTCCGCTTGCGCGTTCGCCGGCTCCAGCCCGGGGAGGCCGAACGGATACTGCCGGTTGCCCGTGGCCAGGACGTGCTTCACCAGCGCCACGCCGTCCACCACGTTGCGCGCCTCCACCTGGTCCACCTTCGTGCCATCCGGCGGCTTCGTGGACTGCAGCCGCTTGCCGGCCAGCGGGAACGCGCCGCGGATGTCGAAGATGAACTTGTCCACCTCGGCCACGTTGTGCCGGTCGTGCAGGCCGCGCTCGAACTGGTAGCCGAGCAGCGCGCCGAGGCTCTGACCGCCGCGAATCCCTTCGATGATGGCCAGCGCCATCCGCACCCGCTCCGACGTGATGTTGACGGCCATCGTTTCCCGGTTGGCCGGCGAGGCGTTCTCGCTGAAGCCGGCGCGGAGCACGGCCGCGGCGACGGCCTGGTTGAGCGACGGCGCGTGGATGTAGCCCTCGTTCGCGCTGTCGGTGTTGAGCGGCGCGCCGGCACCGAACGCGGCGGCGAGCTCGCCCCCCAGGCGGACGGGGGAGAGCCTGCGCGCCTGCGGGCGGACCTCCTCCAGCCAGGCGTAGGCGCCGAGGTGGATGCCCTGCCGCGGCGGCTTGTCCTGACCGTCGGCCAGCTCGCGCATGCCGGCGAGCTGGAAGTTGACGAGGCCGAGGAGCCAGGCATCGAGGCGGTAGGAGCAGAGGTCGAGGTGCTCGACGAAGGCGCGCTCCAGGCGGCCGGTCGATGCGTCCTCCAGCAACTGCAACGCCTCGAGCTGCTCGCGCAGGCGCGAGGCGTGGATGAGCGTGGCCAGCTGCTTGCCGATGAAGTCGCCCACGCGCAGCGTCTGGTCGCCGGCAGTGAGCGCGGCCTCCCGCGCGTAGAGCAGCAAGTAGCGGCTCCCGCTCGTCTGCTCGGCGGCGGCGACGTGCATGAAGGAGTCGTCGCGCTTGGCGCGCTGCAGTTTGTCGCCGTCCAGCAGGCCGGCAGCGGCGTGCAGCTTCGTGCTCGCGTCGTGATAGCCGAGCTGCAGCGCGTGGCGGAGCATGAGGTAGAGGAGCGCCTGGGGCGGCTTGTCCTGCGAGAAGCCGCGCTGCGCGTACAGCTCGTCATGCGACTTCTGCGCGGCGTCGATCAGCCAGCGGATGTAGTTACGGCCGTCGTCCGTGTAGCCGCGGATCGGCTCCGTCTCGGAGAGCGGCCGGTCGTCGACGACCGGACCTTTCAACGCCTGGTCAGCGGAGTGGAAGACGCGCTCCAGGATCTCGGGCGGCTTCTCGCCCGCGTACCCGAGGCGGCGCAGCAGGCTTGCGCCGCTCTCCTGCAGGCTCGCGCTCTGCGCGGTGACGAGCGCGCCGAAGCCCCAGAGGTTGAAGCGGTTGTAGAGCTGGGTGAGCGTCTCGGCGTAGCGCTGGGAGAAGGAGACGGAGGCGGGATGGAGGCCCAGGATGTCCAGCAGCACCTGATGCGGATCGCCCCCCTGCTTCCCCGCGAACGACACCGCGGCGGACATCGCCTTCCAATCCGCGTCCATCAACAGGAGGATGCGATAGAGCTCCCGCAGAAAACGGAAGCTCGGATCCTGCAGTGTCCGGCGGTTGCTCAGCCACTGCATCTTCGAGAGGGCCGTGGCGGGGAGGATGCCGTACGGCTGCTTGCCGATGCGGATGGCCGGCACCGCGCCGCGCGCCACGACGTGGCGGCGGAAGAAGTCGCGGGTGCGGTCGATGGCCTCGCCGTCGAATACCGGCGTCATCATCGACTCCATCCAGTAGCCGAGCGTGGCTGGCCAGAGCGCGTCGTTCATGGCCCGCGCGTCGGCCTGATCGCGGCCATCGGCATGGCGGAGCTTGCGCACCGCGTCCGGCCTGATGCCGAGGAGGTCGGCCAGCCACTGGCCGTCCTGCTTTTTCCGCCAGTCCGGCGACGGATCGAAGAGCGAGTCGCGGCCGAGGTCATCGAATGACGCCTCCGCATCCGGCGCGCGGGTGAAGCCGGAGGGCGAGGTGTCGGTGTTGTTCGTCGGCGTCCCCTGCGGCAGGAGGCTGATGCCGCCGCGGCTGAAGCGGTGGTGCTCGATCAGCGTTTCCAGCAGTTGCTGCGACTGCTGCTCGTTCTCGAAGGCGCGCACGCCGGCCACGAGCACGCGCTGAAAGCCGTTCGGCGCGTTCGCCTGGCCCAGGTTGATGCGGAAGCCCATGCCGACCGCGAGCGCGCGGTCGAACTCGAACATCCAGCGCATCTCGTCCGGCACGGTGAGGTTGCCGTTTGCATCGGGCTGGAGCTGTTCGTCCTGCGGCGCGGAAGGGTCGGGCCCGGTGACGAGCGGGGAGGGGACCGGCGCGCCGAGCGCGGTGAACGGGTTCTGGCCGGGGTTGATCCCGATGAAGGCGAAGCGGTCCGGCATCGTGGTCACGCGGGCGGGGCGGGACCAGGAGTGCTCGCGCAGGTCGAGCGTCTCGCTGCGGGGGAAGACCGCGAAGGCGACCGCCACCTTCGCCGGGTCCTTCGCCCCCTCTGCATTGATGTTGAACGGAGCGTACGTCTCGATGACCTGCGCCGCGCGGTCCGGGCCGGCGATGCCGGCCAGCGTCGCGCGCGCCGCATCGATGGCGAGCTGGTTCCTCTCCGCGAGCCAGACGCTGCTCCAGTACGCCGCCACCGCGCCGCGCTCCGGATCCGCCAGCGGCGCCTCGGTTGGGATCACGAGGACCACGTCCTTCACCGGCCGCGCGTCGACGTCCTGCGGCCGGTAGTTGGCGATGAGGTACTCCGCCCGCCCCTCGCCGTGCGCCGATGCGAGCCCTTTCCACGCCGCGCGCTCGTCCTCGACGCGCTTGCCGGCGGCGAAGACGTGCGACCAATAGAGCTGCGCGCTCTGCACCTCGGGGCGGGAGAGCCGCGGCTCGAACGTGTCGATGGAGCAGTCGTCCGGATAGACGCGCACGAGCAGCTCGCCGCCTTTGAAGCGCGTTTCCAGGCGGACCGGGAAGAGGAGGATCGGATAGTTGTCATTGAGGCGGCCGATCGCCTTGCGCGGGTCGGTCTGCTGCTCCAGCGCGGCGAGCAGGCGCGACTCGAGCGCGGCGCCCGCGGCGCGCAGGGTGCGCGCCTCGCCGAGCGACTTCTGCGCCGCCGCCAGCTCGCGGTCGATGCGCTGCTGCTCGGCGGTATGCTCGCGGTTGTTCACATCGAACGTGCGCAGCAGCTCCGTGCGGCGCGCCTCGGCGCGGCGGATGCGGTCGCGCGCCGCCACCAGCGACTGGGACGCCTGTTCCTTCTGCTGCCGCGCGTCGCGGAGATCATCGAATTCGGCCATCGTTCACCTCGGCAGCATCTCGCTGGCGTGCACTCCCACCAGCACGGGAGCTTGAAAGAGGATGTACGCCACGTCCGCGGCGCTCATGTCGCGGTTCCAGTGCAGCGCCTGGTCATCAACCCACTGGGGATGCTTCTCGTCGGCGGCCGGCGGCTCGGTCACGTCCCGCGCCACCACCGCGTTGCCGACGTCGATGAACATCCCGGCCGGCTGGAAGTCCGCCAGCGCCAGGTCGTTCCACACGTTCAGCCCTTCGCCCGCGGCGCGGCTCAGGTCCGCGCCGAAGTGCACCTCGCCGGGCCGCTCCTTGATCACGAAGAACCAGCCCGCGTCATCGGCCTGGTTCTCGCCCGTGCCGCCCCTGGCCACCGGCGCCGTGAGGTCGAAGCCGAAGAAGTAGATGTCCGGATCGATCTTGGCCTGATAGAGCGGCGTCTTGACGATGTCCCGCGGCGGGCTGTCTTCCTGCGCCGGCGTGAGCTCGACCAGGCGGCGCTCGACCGTGTTGTCGATCGTGACGCCGTCCGCCTTCGTCTGCCACCGCGCGCGGTGGGCGTAGATCACCGCGGTGGGGTACTTCTTGAGCAGCTCGCCGCGGATGACGAGCACGATCTCGTTCTCGTTCTTCTTCCGTCCGGGCGCCTGGCGGTGGTCGTGCTCGCCCAGAGCGGAGCCCAGCGACCAGCGATGCAGGGGCGGGATATCGCGCAGCTTCTCCTTCAGCGCCTCGGGGGAGAGGCCCTCGGTGTCGAAGTAGCCGCGCACATCCCAGAACTGGCGGAAGTAGCTGCCGCGCTGATCGGTCGGATATTCGCGCCACAGCAGCTCGCGGGCGAACTCGTGATTGAGGCCGACCATGTACGCCTCGATGAACTTCTGGTTCGTCTCCACCAGCGTGATGCTGTTCTGGGGGATGAGGTCGATGTGGGGCAGGAAGAGCTCGGAGGAGATGCCCTTCAGCGGCTCGTACATCGGCACGTCGATCTCCGGGTACGCCATCGCCTCCACGAACTGCTCGCCGATCTCGGCGCGGATGCGGTCCGGCAGCACGATCGAACCGAGGATGCGCTGGGGGATGGTGACCGCCGGATCGACCGCCGCCACGGTGCCGGTCACCACCGCGGCGATGTTCAGCGGCTTCTTCGGCGGGGTGAACGCGGCCGCGGCGCTGGCCTCGATCAGCGTGTACGCATCTTTCAATCCGGCCTTGAAGTTCTTCGCGTCGGCGCTGTCGGACGCCCCCTGTTTCGGCGTCACGCCCGATTCCGGCGTGGAGATGGTGAAGTCGGGACTCTTCGGCAGCTTGTCGACCGACTGCGGCGTGCGGTTCTCCTCGCGCAGCCCCTCGGCGGCGCGGGCCGCGGCCACGACGTGCTCGCGCTTGCGGAAGAGGGAGAGCAGGAAGAGGAGGATGCGCAGCAGCAGCGACTTCGGATTCTTGCGGATCATGGAGAGGATGAAGCCGGGCAGGTCGGACGGCACCAGCTCGCGCGCCACCTTGTCCACCGTGACGATGTCCGGCGGCGTCACCCGCGGCGGGGCCGCGCTGACCTTCCCCCCGCTCACCTTCTCCAGGAGCGTCCCGCGCGGGCGCTGGCCGCCCGCCGCCGGCAGCACGAGCCTGGCCAGCCGGCCCTTGGGCCGGATGGCGCGGCGCAGCGCGGCGGAGGTCATGGCCGGCTGCACCGTGCTCTCCAGGAGCTGCTGATGGACCGTCGCACCGCCCAGCAGGACGCGCTTGTTCAGCGGCGCGAGGAGGAGCATCCCCTTCTCCCGGTCGACCGTGGCCAGCGGCTGGAGGTGCTTGTCGTACCAGACGAGCGTCACGCCCCGGGCGAGCTGGCCGAAGCGGATGCGCCGGTTCGCCTCCACGACGCGGCCGACCTGTTCCCACGCCGCGTCCATGTACTTTTCCTGATTCTCCTGCACCACGCGCGTGCCGAAGCCGGCCGCCACGCGGAAGCGCGGATCGAGGTTCAGCTCGTGGATCCAGTTCGGCGGCGCATCCGTCCGCAGGCGCTTCGTCAGCGCGGGCCACCGGCCGTACAGCGGCAGGGTGATCACCGGATCGCGGTCGGCGATGCCGGCGATGCCGTTCGCCACGTCCGGCGCGAGACGGTCGTAGTCATCAGCCAGATTGATGCGCCGGGCGAGGTCCTCCTGGATGGGGCGGGGGAAGGGAGCGGCCCACTGCTCATGGCGGTCGTGCTCCGTCTTCTCATCGCCCTGGAAGCTGCTCTCCGGCACCTGCAGCGCACCGCCGAGCCTGAGCACCCCCTCCAGCTCCGGCTTGTCCAGGCCGCGGATGCCAAGGCCGGGGCTCTGCACGTCCATGTCGCGGGTGCCGACGCGGTGGTCGACTTCGCGCGGCTGGAGGAGGCGGACGAGCGACTCGAAATCGCCCGCGGTGCCGGTCTGGAAATGCCAGCGGTAGTAGTACGGGAAGCTCGCCGGCGCGGGCCGCCCGCCGTACTGCGCCCAGGCGGAGAGCGTGACGCTCTGCCCGTGCGCCGGATCGAGGCCGAGGCCGGCGCGGCGGCCGCTCTCGAAGCTGGGGATGAGGAACGCGTGATAGGACTTCGACGGCTCCAGCTTGCGCGGACAGACCACCCGCGAGCAGGCCAGGTCAGGGTTCTCCGCGAGCACCGCTTCGAGGCCGGGGATGAACACCGCCGGATCGTTGGAGATCAGGTTCGGCGCGCCGAGGATGGGGCGGCTCACGTGCACGTGGGCCCACGCCCAGAGCTGATCGGCGCTCGGCATCACCAGCGCCGGCGCGACGGCGAGGTCGAGGAACGGCAGCGGCTTGTCCCTGACGTTCTTCCCCTCCGTGAACTCGGACTCCTCGAGCACCACCAGGGCGAGCCACGGCAGGAGGCGCCCGGTCGCCGGGTCGGGCGGCGCGGGGGTGTAGCGCCAGGCGAAATCCTCGTCGTAGAACTCGATGTAGGGGAGGTAGTTCGACTCGTAATTCGTGATCCAGTTGCGCGGCTCGACGCGGACGATGGCGCGCTGCTCGATGCCGACGATGTCGCCCGGCCCGAACAGCGCCACGTCGCGCTGGACGTTGTTGACGATCCTGTCGTCACCGCCGCCCACCGGCGTGCCGTGCAGCTCGAGGTCGACGTGGATGGTCGCGCGGACGTTCTCCACGCCGCCGGCGATGCGGTTGGCCAGACCGTGCCGCAGCCAGGGAAGGAAGGAGTAGGTGCCGACGGTGCTCATGCCGCGCTCTCCGAGCTGGGGATCACATGCAGGACGTCCGCGAGGTTCGGGTCCTTCGCCACCTGCTGGTTCATGAAGTCGCGGGCACTCGCCTCGCTCCGGAACGACGCCGCGGACGGCTTCCACGCCTGATTGTTCGCCTGCAGCGCGACGGTGAAGGCGTCGGGCTGTACCTGGATCACGGTCTGGAACGGCACGAACTGCTTCTTCCTCGCCTTGGAGAGCTCCGAGTCGGCCATCGCGCCGCCGGCGGCGAAGAAGTGGAAGAGCGCGCCGGTGAAGACCTTGAAGCGCCGCTGGAAGCGCTTGAAGTTGTTGTCGAGGATGATCTCCTCGTAACGGACCACGCGCTCGACGCAGCGGCTCGACCGCATGTCCTCGCCGCCGGCGGAGAGCTCCAGGCCGCCATGCTGCGGTCCGTAGGCCGGGCGGGAGAGCTTGTCGGCATCGCTGAAGTCCTGGAATTGCGCCGGCGCGAACTGCTCGTCGGTATCGCCCTTCTTGGCCAGCCCGCCGCTAACGGTGGGAATGGAGAGGCGGTTGAAGTCCTTCGGCTTCCGGTTGCCCACTTTGTCCAGCTTCAGGTCGAGCGGCAGGAGGCGCTGCGAGACCTGCAGCACGCCCACCGGATGCAGCACCAGCGTCTCCTCCGCCGGCAGCTTGCGCAGCGCCACGAGCAGGTTGTTCGCCGGCGGCAGGACGGCCCGCCAGTTCTCTTTCTTGTTCAGCTCCCCGGTGAGCAGCGGCAGCACATCCACCGGCGCGATGGAGGTATCCCGCCGCTCACCCCAGGTGATGTCGAAGTCCGCCGAGATGTCGAAGAAGAAGAGGGAGATCGACCCCTCTCCCGCCGCCCGCCAGGGCGAGGTCCCCTCCAGCGTCCCCCGGATCCGGACGCTGAACAGGCCGACCCCGAACGCCTCGAGGGAGAACGAGGCGGAGATGGTGATGATGAAGTGGAAGGGGGAGAACTGGAACAGCGCGTCGAAGGCGATGTGCCCCTGCACGTTGACCGAGTCGAGCCCGAAGAAGAGCTCCGCCCGCGCGCCGAACTGCACGGTGTTGGAGGTGACGGCGAAGTAGCCCTCCACCCGCACGTGCGCCACCGGCGTGTTGATCAGTTCCACCGAGATGCGCCGCGGTGTGGGAATGGGCAGCGGCGGCGGCTGGAAGGAGGGATGGAACCCGCCCACGGTGACCACGAAGCTCGGATCGTCGCCCCAGGCGATCACCAGCCCCAGCTCCCCTTCGATGGGGATGGTCAGGATGCGTGAGTCGAAGATGCCGGCGAAGAAGAAGAGCCGTTTCTTGTCGAACTCGATGCCGCCGAAGAAAGCGACGCGCAGCCGCAGCACGGCCGTCTCCTCCGTCGGCAGGAGCACGTTGAGGACGCCGAGGATGTAGAGGTTGCCCGGCGGGATCTCGATGATGATGGCCAGCGTGGCGGTGATCAGCGGCGGCGTTCCCCAGCCGAGCTTCGCCAGCGGCCCGACCAGGAAGGAGCCCTGGTGCTGCGGGAAGAAGCTGCGCAGGTCGCTCAGGATGCGCGGCGCATTGGCCGCCACGTTGCGCGGGAAGAGGATGTTGTTGATCGAGCCGGTGCGCGCTCCCTCCAGCAACGGCTGGGTGTTCACCGACCGGTTCAGGCCGAGGATGCCGCCGACGCCGATGAGCGTGAAGCCGAAGCCGAGCTGGATGCCCGTCCCGAACTCCGCGGTGATCACGATGATGAGCGAGAAGCCGCTCGAGCCGTCCGGGTTGCGGGTGTTGATCAGGCCGAACGCGGTCAGCGAGAGGAACCCGCTGAACGTGAGCTGCATCGCCCCGCCGTACTCGCCGCGGTCGAAGTCGAAGGTGAGGAACCCGCCGCCGCGGACCGGCCCCGCATCGACGGAGAGCCCTACGCCGCTTGGCGGCTTGAACCGAAGCGCCAGATCGAACGGCCCGAACCGCCCCTCGGTGCCGCTGGCGAAGCGGAGGTCGAGCTGCGCCCCCATCCTGTCCGCCACCGCGGTGAGGGGGCCGAGCATCGCCGCGATGGCACTGGAGACCTCCAGCGCCAGCGTCCCGTCATCCTTGATCTTCAGCGCTACATAGATGGTCTGGATCTCGATCGGCCCGAGCTGCCGGTGCAGCGGGATGGCCAGCTCGATGCCGCCGCTGCCGGTCACGCGCAGACCGGTGTCCGGCGCCCACTCCAGGCCGAGGTCGAGCTCCCCCTCCACGTCGCTGCCGCCGAGCAGGGTGGAGAGGAAGCCGTCCGCGCCGGAGGAGCCGATGCGCAGGGTGAGCCCCTCGATGGCGGCGAAGAGCTGCGGGTTGATGGTGGCGGTGCGGGTGGCCAGGTCCCACTGCGCGCGCAGCGCGGCGCCGGCGCTGATGTTCCGCGCACCGATGGAGAGCAGGCCCGTGCCGCCCAGGATGTCGAACGGGCGCTTGTCCGGATTGCGGTCGAACAGCACCTTGAGCTGGCCGGTGATGTCCGCCGTGGGGGAGAGGATGGAGATGGTGAACGGCGGCGCGATGCCGCCCGAGACGCTTCCCCGCACGCGGAGGTTGGAGTTCACGCCGAAGCCCCAGCCGTCCGTCACCGGGAAGCGGTCATTGCGATCGGCCTCCAGCTGGCCGATGAGCGCGAGGATCAGGCCGGGCGGCACGTTCGTGTCGCGGCGCAGGACGAACGCGCCGACGCGCAGGAACGGCTGGCCGGCATTGATCCCCACCTCGACGTCCGCCTCCTCGTCGAAGAAGTCGCGCACCAGGCGGAAGATGTCGGTCGGGTCGAAGTCGTTGGCTCCCCAGTGCAGCGTCTGCTGGAAGTGGAGCAGCGGGTTCTTGATCAGGCCCTGGATGCGGTTCAGCTCCAGGCTCTTGCGCACATGCTCGCTGCTCAGCGCCTGCCCCGGCACGGCCGGAACGTTGCGCCAGTCGAGCAGGCCCGCCACGCGGAGGAGGAAGCCGAATTCGGGGAGCTCGTCGGTGATGAGGGAGGCGAGCGCGTAATCGCTCAGACGCTTGGCCAGCGAGGCGGCGAAGTTCTGCGCCGCGGCCCGCTCCGCTGCATCGGCCAGTCCTCCCGCCGCGGCGTTCACTGCGGCGACCAGCGCGTCGAGCGCCTGGTAGAACCCGACGAGCGCCGCACCGAAGCGGATGAAGGCGCCGAGGATCTGCGCGTCTTGTGTCGTGGCGGCGGCATCGTTGAGGTCCGTCGCCGCGCGGAGGACATTGTTGCCGGTCACCTCCGCCTGGCGCAGCGCGGCGACGGCGCCCGGCGCCTGCACGACGCCGGCCGGCAGGTCGGTCCCGAGGTCGTCGGTGCCGAAGTCGGTGAAGAGCGAGGAGCTCTCGCCAATGGCGCGGCCGAGCCAGGCCACCAGGCGGATCACATACGTTTGTTCGTCGGCCATCGGCGTCTGCCTCAGGGGATGTTGTCGAACGAATTCTTCGCGTCGAGACGGCCGGAGCCCGCCTCGTCGACGGTTGCGGGGGGCACGGTCCGGGCGAAGTTGCGGATCGTGTCGATCACCTCTTTCGTGGTCAGGGCCGGCTTCATCCCCAGCAGGAGCGCCGCGGCGCCGGTCACGTGCGGCGCGGCCATGCTCGTCCCTTTCTTCTGCGTCGTGTTGCCGGGCCGGGGCGGCTTCTCATCCCTGCTCTTCGCCGCGTCGATCTTCTCCCCCGGCGCGGCGATGTCCGGCTTCGACGGCTGCGCCGGGCCTCCGCCGTAGCTCACCAGCGGCCCCCGCGAGGAGAAGTCGGTGATGGGCAACGCCGGCGTCACCTCCGCGTTGTAGGCGGCCACGGTGAGGATGTTCGCGGCGCCGCCGTCGCTGCCGATCGTCGACTCCGGCACCACGAACACGTTTGCCGGCACCGGCGGCGCGGTATCGACGCGGAAGCCGTAGCCGCGGGCCTGCTGCCCCCAGATGTGGACCGTGAGCGCGGCCGGCGAGCTGACGCGCAGCATGTATTGCCCGAGCACGTGGCGGTTGCGGAACGGCTCGATCTCGAACTCGAAGAGGCGCCGCTGGATCGTCGTGCCGCCGCGCAGCGTGTTGTTGTCGTTGCTGTGCGTCATCGTCCAGTCGCGGTTCTTGACGCTGCCGGTGACCGGCGCCGCGCCGAACGCCGGTCCGGCCACGAAGCCGGCGCCATCCTTCGGGATGTCGATGGAGACCGTGATGGCCGTAGGCCCGTCGGGGTAGTAGAGCTGGATGAAGAGCCGGTTCGTTCCGTTCTTCCAGTCGCAGGTGTCGAAGATGCGCCGGTTCGTGCGCGGGTCGAACAGCTCCATCGGCACGTCGACCGAGCCGCCGCCCACCGGGAAGTCGATGCGCGCGTGATGCCGCCTCGTGCCGCCGCTGTTGCCCGCGGCGGAGACGAAGACCGTGCCGCTGCTGGCCTTGAACGTCTCGGTCAAAAAGTCCTCGTCATCGGTGAAGCCGTCGTGCGGCCCGAGGTTGCTGCCGATGCTGTAGTTGATGGCCACCGGCTTGCCCAGCGCCGCGGCGGTGTTGCGGATGTAGGCGATGGCGTCCTTGAGGAGCTGGTCCGGACCGACCGGCACGCCTCCCACCTTGGGCGGCGTCTGCAGGGCGAGGAACTTCACCATGATGATCCCCGCCGTTGGCGCGACGCCGATGAACGTGAAGGGCGTCGCCCCGCTGCCGGCGGCGATCGACGTCACGTGCGTGCCGTGCCCGACGCAGTCGCGGTGCCGGACCTTCATCGCCCCCGCCGTGCCGCGCAGGATGGCATTGATGTGGGTGTCCTTGTACTCCACGCCGTAGGTCGGCCCGCCCACCCCGCCGCTGAGCAGCGCCGGATCAGGCGAGGTCTCCGCGCCGGTCGGCACCAGGCCCGGATCCCAGATGCGCAGGATGCGCGTGGTCGGCGTGACCGCTCCCGTCTCCAGGAAGAAGGGATGGCGGAAGTCGATGCCGCTGTCGATCACGCCGACGATGGCCTTGGAGCCGGCGTTCGCGTCGAAGACGGGCGGCGGGTTGGTGAAGGTCCAGACCAGGTTGGCCCGGATGTCCGGGACGCTGATGTCGAGCATCGGCTCCCGCTCCTGGCCGAAGGCGATGCGATCCACCTCCGGATGCGCCGCCAGGCGCTCCAGGTCCTGCAGATGGATGGCGCCCGTGGAGCGGCCGGGCCGCTCTTTCCAGACGGGCTGGAAGCCGAGAGCCTCGATGGAGGCGAGATCACCTCGGTACTGGATGGAGACATTCAGCCGGCCGTCCCCCGCCTCCAGCATCGGATGGGCACGTCCCGCCAGATACGCCGCGTAAATCGAGGAGAGACCGGAATCGAGCTTGTTCCACACGGATGACATGGGCCTTGCCCTCCGCCCTGGAGCCGTGATGATTGAAATCCATTATGCCGCTTGTCCTGCACCGGTAGTGAGGCGGCGGCGCAAACCGTTTCACCGGTGAAAAAAATGGGCTACGCCCGCTCGCTGTCATCCTGCGGGGCTCAACATGACAGGGGCGCGCGCTGGCCCTCCCGCCCGCGGCCCGCTGCCCACCGCCCGCAGCCCGCTGTTCGCCGCCCGCTGCTCGCGGCCCGCTGCCCGCCGCCCCGCGGGCCGGCTGCCCGCTGCCCACCGCCCGCAGCCCGCTGCCCGCTGCTCGCTGCTCGCTGATCGCTGATCGCCAAAACGCTGTTCAGCTGGCTCATTTTCCGCAATGATCCGTCCCGGCAACATGTCCGAACGGCCGGTCATCCTCATCGCGGACGACAATGACGACGTAGTAGCGCTGCTGCGAAGCTACCTGCGTCCGCTCGACTGCGAGGTCCTCACGGCGAAGGACGGCGAGGAAGCGCTCGCCGTGGCGCAGACGCGTCTGCCCGCCGTCGTGCTGCTTGACGTCATGATGCCGAAGCGCAGCGGGTGGGAAGTCTGCCAGGCGCTGAAAGGCGTCCAGCGCACCTCGGGCATCGCCGTCGTGCTCGTCACCGGCCGCGGCGAGGTGAAGGACCGGCTGACCGGCCTGCAGGTCGGCGCCGACGACTACCTGGTCAAGCCCTTCGACCGCGATCAGGTGGTCAACCGCATCCGGGCCCTGCTCGAGCGCAAGCACGACCGGCGCGCCGCCGCGACCGCCACGCGCAACGAGAACATCCTCTTCGATCGCACCACGTCTCTCCCCACCGTGCCGATGGTCCTCGACCGGCTCAAGGAGCTGCTCATCGAGCAGGGGGAGCTGGGGATCGTCTTCATCGACATCGAGCAGATCGAGTCGATCGAGGCCGAGTACGGCTGGGCCTTCTTCGACGAGTTCCTGCGCCGGGTCGGCGAAGTGCTGACCAGCGAGGCCAGGCCGCGCTTCCGCAACGCCATCGTCCTGGCGCAGCGCGTGGCCGGCACGAGCTTCTTCATCTTCTTCGAGACGCGGGGAGAGGACCTCACGCAGGAGAACGCCTTCGACCAGCGGGCCAACGACCTGCGCGACACCCTGATCAAGGCGCTGCGCGAGCGTTTCCCGAAGATGCAGTCGGCGCTCATCGGATTCTTCGTCGGCGCGGCGCGCATCGACTACCGGCCGCAGATCCGGCTGGAGCGGCAGATCTACGTCGGGATGCAGACCGCCGCGGACGCCGTGCGCGACGCCGAGCAGCAGCGCAAGAAGCAGCTCACCCGCGAGCTGCGGGACATCATCCGCCGCAAGCGCGTCACCACGCTCTTCCAGCCGATCGTCCGCGCCCGCGAGCTGACCGTGTTCGGCTACGAGATCCTGACCCGCGGTCCGGCGAACTCCTCGTTCCGCAACTCCGACATGCTCTTCGCCTTCGCCCGGGAGACGAAGCTCGCCTGGGCGCTGGAGGCCATCGCGCTCGACAATGCGCTGAAGCGTCTACGGGAGGTGGACCTGCTCGACCGCAAGTTCCTCCTCAACCTGGAGGCGGAGATGTTCGGCGAGTCCGAGTTCCGCATCCACGAGATGGCGGCCTTCTTCGCCGAGCATCGCGGCCAGTTCGTCTTCGAGCTCACCGAGCGCGCGGCGATCGAGGACTACGCGGTCTTCCGCCGCCTCCTCGATGAGTTCCGCGAGAAGGGCATCGAGGTGGCCATCGACGACGCCGGTTCCGGCTACGCCTCGCTCGAAGCGATCGCGGCGCTCTCGCCCGACTACCTGAAGGTGACGAAGAGCCTCGTCTCCGCGCTCGGCGCGGAGCCGATCAAGCAGGACCTGGTGAAGATGCTGGTCGACCTGGCGGCGAAGATCGGCGCGAAGACCATCGCCGAGGGGATCGAGACCGTCGAAGAATACGAGGCCTGCCGCGACCTCGGCATCGACCTGCTGCAAGGCTACTTCTTCGCCCACCCGCAGGAGCAGCTCCGCCTCGGCGACGAAGAGGTCGCGCAATGCAGGATGTCCGCCTCGTCTTCCTAGGCACCGGCAGCGCCACGCCATCGCGCGAGCGCAACGTCGCGGCGGTGGCCATCGTCTTCGACGGACGCACGCTCCTGTTCGACTGCGGCGAAGCGACGCAGCATCAGCTGATGCGCAGCGACCTCGGCATGGGCTCCCTCGAGGCGGTCTTCATCACCCACCTGCACGGCGACCACCTCTAGGGTCTGCCCGGCCTGCTCGCCACACTCGGCCTCAATGGGCGCGAGCGCCCGTTGCCGGTCTACGGCCCTCCCGGCCTGCACCGGTTTCTCGCGGCGCTGCCGTATCCCGGCGCGCCCTACGGCGTGGAGGTGCACGAGGCGTCCGACCGCATCGGCGACGGCTACCGTGTGGCTCACAGGCTCCTGGACCATACCGTTCCATGTTTCGGCTACTCCTTTCTGGAAGACGACCGGCCGGGCCGTTTCGACGTCGAAGCCGCGCGCGCCCTCGACGTGCCCGAGGGGCCGCTCTTCGGCTCCTTGCAGCACGGCTCGGACGTCACGCTGCCGTCCGGACGCGTCGTCTCGCCATCCGAGGTGCTCGGTCCCGGCCGCTCCGGACGCCGCATCGTGTACTGCACCGATACGCGGCCCTGCGCGGCATCGGTGGAGCTCGCGCGGGGCGCGGACGTGCTCGTGCACGAGGCGACGTACGGCGACGACATGGCATCCGAGGCGCCCGCTCGCGGGCATTCGACCGCCGCCGATGCGGCGCGGATCGCGGCCGCGGCCGGCGTGCGGCGGCTCGTCCTGACGCACTTCAGCGCGCGTTACCGCGACGTCGCTCCGCTCCTGGCCGAGGCGCGGGCCATCTTTCCGGAGACGGAGGCGGCCGCGGACTTTGCGGTGTTTCCGGTTCGCTAGGCTCAGGCCACCCCATCCATCCCCTCCTCCCGCGGCTGGGGCAGATGCCGGTCGCGATCGAACTCCAGCCGCTGGCGGGGAGGCATCGGATAGTTCGGCTCCTCCTCCAGGAGGCCGCGGCGGGACTCCTCATCGGCGTAGTAGCGGAGCCACATCTCGACCGGATCGCTGCTGCCGAAGCCGTCCGTCATGTCGATGCGGAGGTCGTAGGTGCCGATGTGGACGACCCATTCGATCTCGCGCAGGACGCCGCGGTACAGCCGCTCATACAGCGTGCGGTCGTCCAGGTGGTCGGTCGATTCGAGGAAGACGCGCAGCCGGGCCAGCCCGCGGATGACTTCCCACAGCTTGGCGTGCAGCGCGCCGTCGTCGAGCTCCTCGGGCGGCGGGATGCGCATGCCGGTCTCCAGCAGACAGTCGAGGTAGGTCTTCTCGCCGCCGGCGATCATCCGCCGCTCGAAAGTGAGCAGCTCGTCGAAGTCGACGGGCTCGTCGCCGTTCCGGTCGTCCGTCTCACCACAGATGCAGTCACACATACGTCAACCTCCGTCGCAACCGAGGCTCCCTCGGTCGTTTGCGGACGTCAACTCTTCTACTTCTGGTAGTTTCGGGCGCCTGCGGCTTGCCCTCCCGCGAGCGCGTCCCTATAATCCGCCCCCTCGGAATTCTCCCTCCGGGCCGGCCGTTTCGGCCGGTGCTTTCCAACCATGTGGGGCCATAGCTCAGTTTGGGAGAGCGCCTGAATCGCACTCAGGAGGTCGTCGGTTCGATCCCGATTGGCTCCACCAACCCTATCAACAACTTACGCCGATCCGAGAGGGTCGGCGTTGCTGTTTGGGGAGGTTTGACAGCAATTCTGACAGCAACCCGGAACCGCAGCCGCATTTCCGACGCCTTTACGGCCACGCCTCTCCTCCGGCTACCTCGATACTCGCCAGCATGTAGCCCGCCACGCTAGGCCGGCCGACGTTGACTCCGGTCCGCCTTGTGCGCTGCGAGCCGGGCGACGGCGCGAGGAACCGGAACTCCCCGGGGTGGACATGGACGCCGCGCACGGAAGGCACGTGCAGCGCCGCATGACCGCGCCGAGTCTCGTTGGCTACGATCAAGTAGCGTGCGGCGTCGAATTCTCCAAGGGGGTGGAGGTAGGAGCCTCCTGGTAGCGCTGCCGGTCACAGCCGGCTTCAAAAAAAAATCAAAAAATTTGGGCCGCGTTGGCGAACACGGCACTCCCGAGATGCGCTCACTTATCTTGGCCGCAGCTGAACCTTCCCACCGCAAGCGCGCTGCCTTGGTGGCGTGGAGGGAGTCGATCAGCGCCGCACGTTGAATGGAGCAACCGGAGGACGAGATTGAGCGCTGCGGTGACCCCTCTGCGTGATCCTTCGCCATGTCGCCGACGTACCACTGCTTTCCGTCGCGATCGATGAAGAACATCATTCCATCGGCCCCGCCGCTGTCTCTCGTCTCAAATCTGCCGCCGCGGTAGCGCACCAGACCGAGTCCTGCACCCGTCAATGGTCATGACGAGCTGTTCAGCTCCGAGCCGCGGGAAGAGCCGAGAGGCCGGCCGGCGCCAGCCGAAGACATGAGGCTCAACAACTATCCGTCCGAAACATTTAGACGCACGGGATTACCGGCATGTGGGCCGGCCGCGTCCGTGACGATCGGTATCCAATAAAAGTCCGCGCCCGGCCGGCCCCCTGCCGATACTCTCGCAAAGATGCCCGGCGTCGGGTTGCCCGCGATCTGAGCCGGCATGACCGGCGACAATTCCACCATCGTCGTTTCGATGTAGGGCTCTCTCGCGTTCACGCTCCGGCATTTGCATTGCGTACCGCCAGACAGCTGCACAGAGCCTGCCTCGAAAGAAGCGACCAACCGCTTTTCCTGATCCATGAGCCGTTCAACATCTTGCGCCGTCACTGCTGTCCCCAGATAGTACTGGTGAAGCGCAAATAACTGAACAATCATACTCGTCCGGGTAACAACCGTTACGTCTTGAGCCGTTAAGTCGGTGTTGGCGCAAAGCGAACGAAGCGCAACTGCCGCAAGATCATCCTGCTTAGTCGACGCAGCACATGATGAGCCAACGAGTACGAGCGCAATCATCAAGGATGATTTCATGGCAGCCACACTGGTCCATTCGCGAATGGGAGTCTCTTGCTCAACCGATTCATTTCGCTACGATATTGCAACCGACGCGACAGCAAGAAATGTGGTTGCCCGACA
>DASYMJ010000226.1:0-6010 GCA_036009105.1 Thermoanaerobaculia bacterium
CATCTATCACGATGCGGCGAATGAACGCCGGCTTACCTGCCCAACTTGTTGCCGATGTCCTTGACCGCCTCCCCCACCTTGCGGCGGACCTTGCCGAAGCCGTGCTCCAGCTCGCCGGCGGCGCGCTGATCGGCCCCCTCCGACTCCAGAAGCGGGTCGTCCGTGGCGCGTCCGAGATGCTCCTTCACGGCGCCGGCGGCCTTGTCGATGGTTCCGCGGACTTCATCCTCATTTGGGTTCATCGAAGAATCCCTCCTCTCCTCGTTCGTCGGGTGTATGCGGGTTGGTGCGCTCGGGCGATGCCGTGCGCGGATTGGCCGGGGTGGTCTGTCCGGGCTGCAGCGGCGGCACCTCCGGCTGGGGCGATTTCGGTTGACTCGGTTTCGGTTGATCGATGATTCCCATCGGTCTCACCTCCATCTTTGCAAACTCCAAGAAACGTTCCATCCACCTCGTTGCAGCAGGCGATAAAGTTGCTTTTTAGTGAACGCCATGAAGTACCTCATCGCTCTTCTGCTCGCCGTCCTGTTTTTCGCTCCCGCCGCCTTCGCCGACGACCCGCAGCTGCAGACCAAGCTCATCGCCAGCGGCCTGGACATGCCGGTCGGCATCTTCAACGCCGGCGATACTCGCCTCTTCATCGTCCTGCAACGGGGCAGGATCGTGATCTGGGACGGCACCAAGGTCCTCCCCGAGCCGTTCCTGAACCTGCAGCCCCTCGGCATCGTCAGATGCTGCGGCGAGCAGGGCCTGCTAGGCCTCGCCTTCCATCCCCACTACCAGCAAAACGGCTTGTTCTTCGTGACTTACGTCGATGCCCGTGGCGACATCACCCTGGTCCGCTACAAGGTGCTGGACGGCAATCCCGACCTGGCGGACCTGTCCACGGCGAAGATCATCCTCACCGTGGCCCACCGCGACTTCACGAACCACTACGGCGGGAACATCGTGTTCGGGCCGGACGGCTACCTCTACATGGGCACCGGGGACGGCGGCAGCGGCGGGGACCCGCTCAACAATGCACAATCTCTCACTAGGCAGCTGGGCAAAATACTGCGCCTCGATGTCGACAACGGCAATCCATACGGGATCCCCCCGAGCAACCCTTTCGCGGACCGCGCCAACCTGGTGCGGGAGATCTGGGCTTACGGCCTGCGCAATCCATGGCGCTTCACCTTCGACCGCGAGACGGGCGACCTCTTCATCGCGGACGTAGGCCAGGGCGACTATGAGGAGATCGACTTCCAGCCGGCCTCCAGCCCGGGAGGCGACAACTACGGCTGGCGCATCAATGAAGGCTTCCACTGCTACCCGCCGCTGCAGACGAACTGCCTGCACGAGTTCGTCGATCCGATCCTCGAGTACAACCACATGAGCGGCGACTGCTCGGTCACCGGCGGCTACCGCTACCGCGGCTCGCAGAGCGCGAACATGCGCGGCATCTACTTTTACGGCGACTACTGCACCGGCAAGATCAACGGCGCGACGCAGCAGCCGGACGGCCGCTGGACGACGAAGCTGCTGCTCGACACCAACTTCAGCATCACCTCCTTCGGCCAGGACGTGAACGGCGAGCTGTATGTCGCCGACCACGAGGGGGCGGTGTACAAGCTGATCGACGCGAGCGTGCAGGCCGCGCCGAAGCGGCGGCGGGCGGTGCGGTAGGGGGGAGAGACGAGTTGTCGGTTGTCAGTTGTCGGTAGGTGAGCGCGCCAGGCGGCTAACGCCAGCCGGCGTTGCAGTCCCCGCAGCGATACGGCTCCAGCACCGTCAAGGCGATGCCGACGGCGGCGACGAAGAAGAAGCCGCTCAGCCCCACCAGGCCGCCGCTCACCGCGTGGAGGATGAGCATGCCGATGACGGCGAAGACGAAGATGCGCAGCTTCGGGATGCGGCGCACTTCGCGGGCGCCGCATTCGGGACACGAGGTCTGCACCGGCGGCGGCGCATCCTCCACCACCCGCGGCCAGACCCGCTCCGCGTACGCGACGCCATACAGCTCATTGATCACCACGTCCGCCTCGTCCACGTCCTCCGGCGCCACGCGCAATTCGATGCGCCGCGGGTCCGGCTCGCGATCGGGCTCCAGCTCCGCCTCGATGCCGCGCCGCTCGAGCGCGACGCGCGCGGCGTCCGCCTCCTCCTGCTGCTCGAACGTCGCCACGTGCTCCAGCCGCGCCACGGTTCGATTGTCGCACGCGTAGAATCGGTCTCATGCGTAGATGCCTGCCGCTGCTGCTCCTCCTCGCCTGCGCGGTTCCGGCCGCCGGCAAATCGCTTTCCTGGTCCGCGTTCGACGTCACGGCACGGCTGGAGGCGGACGGCAAGCTGCGCGTCCGCGAGCGGCAGACCATCGTCTTCGATGGCGACTGGAACGGCGGCGAACGGCTCTTCCATCTGCGGCAGGGAGAGTCGCTGGAGGTCCAGGGGATGGCGCGGGATGGCGCGCCGATGCAGCAGGGCGATCTCGACCTGGTGGACCGCTGGCAGCTCGACGGCACGCGGCTCCGCTGGCGCAGCCGCCTGCCGAACGATCCGCCGTTCGAGAACCGCCCCATCGTCTACGACATCGACTACACGCTGGCGTCCATCCTCGAAGACCAGGGCGACGGCACGTACGTGCTCGACAACGACTTCGCGTTTCCGAAGCGCGAGGGGAACATCCGGAAGTTCTCCCTGCAGCTCGATTTCGATCCCGCCTGGCGCGACGTCTCGCAGGTCGTGCTCACCAGGGGCGTGCTGGCACCGGGGGAGAGCGTCGTGGTGCGGCGGACGATGCGCTTCGCGGGCAGCGGCAAGCCGCTCTCCAGGCCCGCGCCGCTGTCGAAATCGATGGGCGGCCTCCTCGCGGCGGCGATCATCACCGCGCTCGTCTTCGTGTTCCTCATCTGGTACCGGGGCGAGCAACATGTCGGCCGTTTCGCGCCGCTCCTCCCCAGCTCGCAGATCGACGACGCCTGGCTGCAGGAGCACGTCTTCGCCCTCAAGCCGGAAGTGGCCGGCGCGGCGTGGGACGACTCGGTCGGCGCGCCGGAAGTGGCGGCCGTGCTCGCCCGGATGGCGCAGGAGAAGAAGATCGCGACGCGCGCGGAGCGCAAGGTCCTGCACATGAACCTCCTGGTCGACCGCGATTCACTGGACGGCTACGAGAAGGAGTTGATCAGGAAGCTCTTCGTGAACAAGGCGACGGAGACCGACACCGACCAGGTGAAGAAGCATTACCAGGGCCGCGGCTTCAATCCGGGCGAAGTGATCGAGAAGGGATTGAAGCCCGATCTGGACCGGCTGCCGGGCTGGAAGCAGAAGGAGCCGCGCGCCAGGGTCGCGCGCGCGGTCTGGCTGTTCCTGATCGCCATCGCGCTGCTCACCATCGCCGCGGTCACCTCGGAGCTGAGCCGGCCGTTCGTCTTCGTCTGGTCGTTCCTCAGCGTCTTCCTGCTGGTGTTCGGCGGGATCGTGGCCGTGGTGAACGCGAAGGCGATCGGCCCCTCCGCCTGGCGCGCGGGGCTGGTGGCGCTCTTCTGCCTGCCGGTGACGCTCGGCGCGGTTTTCACCGCGCTCAACGCCGGCAACTGGGATCTCCCCGTCATCACCCCCATCGCCCTCGGCGCGCTGGCGCTCGCCTCGTGGACCGCCCTGCTCGAAGCGCTGCGCATCGCCGACGGCGCGGAGAAGATCGCGTTCCGCCGCCGGCTCGCATCCGCGCGGCAGTACTTCGTGGAGCAGCTCCGCTCGCCCCACCCGAACCTGCGCGACGACTGGTTCCCCTACCTCCTCGCCTTTGGCCTCGGCAACAACGTCGACGGCTGGTTCCGCGCTCACGGCTCGGCTTCTTCGTCCGTTTCCTCGTCCAGCTGGTCGTCGTCTTCCGGCTCATCGTCGTCATCGTCGTCGGGCTGGACGGGCGGCGGAGGCGCGTTCGGCGGCGCCGGGGCAACGGGCGGCTGGGCCACCGCGGCCGGCGCGCTCGCGGCCGGCGTTTCGGCGCCGAGCTCCAGCGGCAGCGGCGGGGGTGGGGGCGGCGGAGGCGGCAGCTCAGGCGGGGGCGGCGGGGGCGGGTGGTAGTGGGGCGGTTCGACCGCTTCGTAGCAGCATTGGGGGACGTCCACGTCTCCGACCGGGCCTGCAATCAGTACTCGCGCAGCGTGGGCGATCTGCGCGGCAACGCCATCCGCCGGCGCAACCTGCGGCTGTATCTGCAAGAGCTGGCGGAGATCGATCCGCGCGTGCTGCTGGTCGGCGAGGCGGTGAGCTATCGCGGCGGGCGTTTGAGCGGCATCGCGTTCGTGAGCGAGGCGGTGATGCTGGCCGGAGTCGACATCGCCTGCGGGCCGGGCCGCATCCTCGGCGGCGACCGCGGCTATCGCAAGGCGACGGATGGCCCGCGCCTCTCCACCGAGGCGAGTGCCACGATGGTTTGGGAGACGATCCGCGGGCTCGAGCCGCTGCCCATCCTCTGGAACGCGTTTCCCTTCCACCCCTTCCACGCCGGTGACCCGGACACGAACCGCGTGCCCTCCGCGGCGGAGCTGGAGATCGGGCAGCGCTTCATCGCCCGGCTGCTGCGCCTGTTCGACGTGCGCGAGGTGGTGGCCATCGGCAACCAGGCGTCTTCCTCCCTCGGCCGGATGGGCATCGAGCACGAGAAAGTGCGGCACCCCTCGCAGGGCGGCAAGCAGTTGTTCGTTGCAGGCATGGCCCGACTGTCGCAGACTGCGCGGTCATGAAGAAGAGCCAGATTCAGGACATCAAGGAAGGGAAGGCGATGCGGACCCGCACCTGGTCCGGCCGCCTCCAGCCCGCCGGCCCCCCCGCCCCCCTCCCGACCAAGAACGCCGTGCGCTTGTCGACGGTGCCGTCGTCCGCGAAGGAGAAGTACAACGGGGGGAAGGACTGACGGGCGATCGCTCACCCTCCTATGTGCGACATCTCCACTTTGGCGAGACCGACCGTCTCCGCGGAGCGGATCTCCGAGTAGCGATCGTTGCGGGCGCGCCAGACGCGGGCGATCGCGTCTGACAGTTGCGCATCGGAGGCGCCGCCGCGCAACAGGGCGCGCAGATCGTGGCCGCGGGAGGCGAAGAGGCAGGTGTAAAGCTCGCCGTCCGCGCTGAGGCGGGCGCGGGTGCAGGTGCCGCAGAAGGGCTGGGTGACCGAGGTGATGACGCCGATCTCGCCGGCGCCGTCGGCGTAGCGCCAGCGTTCGGCGACCTCGCCGAAGTAATCGCGATCGACCGGCAGGAGCGGCCACTCGCGGCCGATCGTCTCCACGATCTCGCGGCCGGAGACCACGTCGTCGATACGCCAGCCGTTCGTGTTGCCCACGTCCATGTATTCGATGAAGCGGACGATGTGCGGGGTCCCGCGGAAGCGTTTCGCGATGTCCACCATGCCGCGCTCGTTCATGCCGCGGCGCACCACCACATCGATCTTGATCGGCTGCAGGCCGGCCTGGTGCGCGATGTCGATCGCCTCCAGCACGCGCCCGACCGGAAAGTCGACGTCGTTCATGGCGCGGAACACGGCGTCGTCGAGCGAGTCGAGGCTGATGGTGAGGCGCTGCAGGCCCGCCTCGCGCAATGAGCGCGCTTTGGCGCGCGTGAGCAGCGAACCGTTGGTCGTGAGCGTGAGGTCTTTGAGCCCGATACCGGACAGCATCGAAACGAGGCGCTCCAGATCGCGGCGGATGAGCGGCTCGCCGCCGGTGAGGCGCACCTTCTCCACGCCGAAGTCGCGCACGAAGACGCGCGCCAGGCGGGCGATCTCCTCGAAGGTGAGCAACTGCGCGCGCTCCAGGAAGGCGAAGTCGCGGCCGAACACCTCGCGCGGCATGCAGTAGACGCAGCGGAAATTGCAGCGGTCGGTCACGGAGATGCGCAGGTCGCGCAGCGGGCGCGCCAGCGTGTCGGCAAGCAGGCCGCTTGGCTGTTCCAGCTTCGCTGGAATCACAGGCGCGGCTTGCATGCTGCGGTAATCGGTAACGGGAATGACTCTGGATGTCATGGCAGGA
>DASYMJ010000227.1:0-26423 GCA_036009105.1 Thermoanaerobaculia bacterium
GGTGGCCATCTTCGATCCGCACGAGACGCCGCGGGCGGGGGAGACGATCGGCCTGACCTTCGACGCGCAGAAGGTGCACGTGTTCGATGGGGCTACGGAGACGGCGCTGGTGTGACGTGGGGACCGGCTTCAGCCGGTCCGGGCGGGCTGAAGCCGGCCCCCACATTCCTCAGCGTGATATCCGGCGGCACCCGCACCGTCCGCCCCGTCGTGTTCCGCACCTCGGCGATGATCTGATCGCCCGCCAGTCGCATCCGCACGTCCACCGTCCCCCCGACCATCGCCAGCGGCCCGACGTGCAGCGGCCTGGTCAGCCACGCGCGCGGCACGCCGGCGCCGACCACGATCGAGCCGTCCTCCGCGTCGTAGGCGAAGGCGTCGAGGATGGAGCAGATGAAGTCGGAGGCGACCCACGCGTGCGGCGTGTCGCCGATGAAGCCCGCCTGGCGCGCGTCGGTGCGCACCACCTCCGCCCACTCGTTCCAGGCGGCGGGGCGGCGGTCGCGGAGGTAGTACTCGAGGAGCGAGGTGGCGTCGTCGCGGCGCCCGAGGCGGATCAGGGCGCCGATGTTGCGCAGCTCGTAGGGCGTGTAGTCCTCGCGCGGCTTGCGCAGCGATTCGAGGAAGCGGTCGAACGTGCGCTGGAGCTCGCGCTGCGGCAGGAGCGAGGCGAGATTCAACGGCGAGATGCCGATGGCGGTGGAGGTAGCGTCAAAGTCGCCCAGCTCGGCCGAGCCGGGCACGTAGTCGATGTGGTGCGCGTCGATGGTGCGCCGGATCGACGCGGCGAGATCGCGGCGCAGGCCGGCGGCGTCGAACATTTCGTCGATGCCCAGGACGCGGGCGAGGAGCTCCGCGTCTTGGAGGCCTTCGAGGGCGAAGAAGTCGTCCCAGTAGGAATGCATCGCCTTCGCGGAGTAGCCCTCGTGGCTGATCGACTGGGTGACCAGCCCCTCGAACTCGTCGCGGTTCTCGGAGCGGAGCTTGTTGATGTAGCGCGCCGCGGCGCGGACGTGCGGCCAGAGGCGTTGCACCAGCGCGCGGTCGCCGGTGTAGCGCCAGATCTCGGCCACGAGGTAGATGAGCTCCCCGTGGCTGTCGTTCTCCGGCACCGGATCGGCGCCGCGCTGGTCGACGCAGCACGGCACCTTGCCGTCCGGATACTGGAACCCCGCGTACCAGTCTGCGAACGCCTTCGCCTCGGATTGATGGCCGAGGCGGAGGAGGGTGGAGGCCATGAGGGCGCCGTCTCGGATCCAGGCGCGGTCGTAGGAGCGGGAGCCGGGCTTGAACGCGGCGCCGTCGCGGTGGATGAGCATCCAGGCGATGTTCGAGCGGATGGTGTCCCCGATGCGCGGATCGGCCGGGATGTCGATGGCCACGCGGCGGAGCTTCTCGCGCCACGCGGCGGCGATCCGTGCGATGGGCTGCACGCGCGCGTCCGGAAGCAGCGGAATGTGGACGTTCACGCTGCGCGAAACGTAGGGCCGGCTCTCCAGCCGGCCCGCCTTTCGGTGTGCCGCGATTGGGCCGGCTAGGGAGCCGGCCCTACATTCAGAAGAATAGCCACCCTGCAGGTTGAGGAACTGGGTGGAGGGATTCACCTGAAACGGGCGCACCTCCAGCTGCAGCTTCGCGTTTCCGCGCACGCGGTAGTGCAGCTGCAGCATCGAGGAGGAGCTGACCGCGGCGGTGATGTCGAGGCCGACGTCGCCTCGCGTCCAGGTGACGGTGGGGATGGGCAAGTCGCCTTCCAGCAGGGAGTGGCTGATGGTGAAGTCGGCCCAGGTCAGGCGCCGGCCGTCCACGAGGAGGAACGGCTCGACCGAGCAGCCGCCCTTGAACGGCTCGACCGCGCCGTCTTCACTGATGAGCGCCTCCGGTTCCGCGCCGTCCGCGCCGAGCACTGTCCAGTAGGACTGCTCGCCGAGGAGGTAGCGCGGGTATTTGCCGCGCCTCGCGTGCCTCGCGACGATGGACCAGAAGTCGTTGACTGTCGGCGCCCAGGACGGCGGCTCGATCTCGATCGACCGCGCACCGGGAACGGAGACGACGCGCGCCTCGGCTTCGGGCAGCCAGAGGAAGGTGCGGCCGCCTTCGGTGGCGGTGGGCCCCTCACCCGCCTTCGGCACCGGGGTGAGGGGTACGCCGTCCAGCAGCACGTGCGTACCGCCGGAGACGATCAAGCCGCCAAGCTCCCGCTTCTCACCGAGATCAATGGAAGAGAGGTCGGTGCGGATGGGAGCCACCGGCGTTGGTGGCAATGCTTCGATCAAAGGATCGGAGAACCACACCGAGCCGCGACCGCCGCTGCCGGCGGTGACCACCAGCTCGATGGACGTTACGTGCGAAAGCTCGCCACCGCCACGCGGTCCCCACGCGAAGGAAATTTGGCGCTTTTTGGTGCGAAGGGAAGACCATGAGCGGGGGAAGACGAAGTCGCGGCGGTTGAGCCACCAGACGTTGTCGCCGCTCTGGTCCAGCAGCTTGAGCTCCAGGTTCTCCGGCGGCGCCTCGCCACGCAGGCGGAAGACGATTTGGTAGTTCGGCGGGAGGTCGGCCTCGATGCGCGCGCGGGCGATGGCGTAGCCGGCATGGCCATGAAAGTCGAAGTCGAGGCGGTTGACGTCTGCCTCGCGGGAGAGGTGCATCTCCACGCCGTCGGAGGGATGCGGCGTCCAGGTCAGCGCCGCGGCAAACAGCAACGAAGCGAGCATCAACCTTTCACGCTGCCGGCCATGATGCCCGCGATGTAGTAGCGCTGCAGCACGATGAAGAGGAGCAGCACGGGGCCGACGGTCACGACCGAGCTGGCCATCATCAGCTCCACGTCCTGCACGTGCTCGCCGACCAGGTTGGCGATGGCCACCGGCAGGGTGTGGTGCTCCTGGCCGGAGAGGATGATGAGCGGCCACATGAAGTCGTTCCACGTCGACATGAACATGAACGTGGCGAGGGTGGCCAGGATGGGCCGGGCCAGCGGCAACACGACCGACCAGTAGATGCGCAGCTCGCCCGCGCCGTCCAGGCGCGCCGCCTCCAGCAGCTCCTGCGGCACGGAGAGCATGAACTGGCGGATGAGGAAGATGCCGAACACGGTGGCCAGCGAGGGGATGATCACGCCCCAGTAGGTGTTCACCAGATGCAGCTGCTTCATGAAGAGGAAGAGCGGCAGCATCCCCACCTGGGGCGGGATGACCAGTGCGACGAGGAGGACGCCGAACATCCGCTGCCGGCCGGGGAAGCGGAGCTTGGCGAAGGCGTAGCCGGCCATGGAGCTGAAGAGCACCGAGCCGGCGGTGACGATCAAGGCGATGGTGGCGCTGCTCAGGAAGGCCCGCCCGAGGTTGAGGCGGATGAAGAGCTGGCGGTATTGATCGACCGTCGCGGCGTGAGGGACGAGATGGGGCGGGAGCTGCGTCGCCTCGCCGGAGGACATGAACGAGGCGGAGAGCATCCAGAAGAGCGGAAAGAGGGTGATGAGCGCGCCGACGGCGAGCGCGGTATGCAGGACGACCCGGTTCATGAGCGCTCCCGCTTCAGGCGCATCTGCACGAGGGTGGTGGCGCCGATGATCAGGAAGAGGACGAAGGCGACCGACGCGGCGTAGCCCATCCGCCACCAGCGGAAGCCCTGCTCGTACATCAGCATCACCGCGGTGAGGGTGCGGTTGAGCGGGCCGCCGCGGGTCATGACGTACGGCTCGCCGAAGATCTGCAGCTGGCCGATGGCGGTGACGATGCCGACGAAGAGGAACGTCGGGCCGAGCATGGGCAAGGTGATGTGCCGGAACTGGCGCAGCGGCCCCGCGCCGTCGATGCGCGCCGCCTCGTACAGCTCCTCCGGGATGTTCTGCAGCCCGGCGATGAAGATGATCATGGTGTAGCCGAAGCCGCGCCAGACGGCGAGCAGGATGATGGAGAACATGGCCCAGCGCGGGTCGCCCAGCCAGTCCGGCCCCTCGATGCCGACCGCCGCCAGCGCGCGATTGAGCACGCCGAAGCGGGGATGGTAGAGGTACTTGAAGACGATGGAGACGGCCACCAGCGAGGTGACCACCGGGACGAAGTAGACGGTGCGGAAGAACGGCTTCCAGCGGGCCAGCTTCGCGTTGACGAGCAGCGCCGCGGCGAGGGAGACGATCACCGTCAATGGGCCGCCGACGAGGGCGAAATAGAGCGTGTTGCCGAGCGCCGTCCAGAAGATGCTGCTGCCGAGCAGGTCCCGGTAATTGCGCAGCCCGACCAGGCGGAGGTTGTGCGGGTTGCCGATGGTGTAGAGGTCGAAGTCGGTCAGGCTGAGCAGGAACCCGGCGATGACCGGCGCGAAGAAGAAGAAGCCGATGAGCACCATGGCCGGCGCGATGAGGAGGAGAGCGGCTCGGGTCTCAGTGCGCATGGCGTTTGGCGATCAGCGACCGGCGAGCAGGAGAGACGAAGCAGGGGCGGCGGCCGATCGCTGATCGCTGATCGCTGATCGCTCCCGCGCCAGCATCCAGCGCCGCTTCTCGAGCAACCCGTCCGCGCGCGCATCGAGCGCGTTCAGCGCCGAGGACACCGAGGCGGCGCCGCGCGCGGCGGCCTCGCCGCGGTCGAGGATCGCCGTCGCGATCTGCTCCCACTCCGGCACCTTCGGCAGCGGCGCGACGTGCTCCAGCTGCTCGCGGAAGGCGGGGAAGCGCGGCTCCCTGGTCAGGGCCGGCGCGGTCCAGGCGGCGCGGCGGGCGGGGAGGTCGCCGGTCAGCTCGAAGAAGCGGACCTGCTGCTCGGGCTGGGAGAGGAAGCGGATCAGCTTCTCCGCCGCCGCGCGGTGCTTCGTGTCCTTGAAGATGACCAGGCTCGAGCCGCCGGCCATGGAGATGCCCATCGGCTGGCTGGCGTCGGGAGCGGGGAGAGGGGCGGTGGCCCACTTGTCCTGCAGCTCCGCCGGCAGCCGCTTGCGGAACTCGCCGACGTTCCATGGGCCGGTGATGTACATGGCGAAGTCGCCCTGCGCGAACTGCTGATAGAGGTTCGCGATCTGGGTGTTGCTGAAAGCCGGCGCGTAGCCGTCGCGGAACGTTTCGGCATACCAGGCGAACGCGGTGGCGAACGGCGGCTGGCGGAACTCGCCGCGCGTGCCGGCCGGGTCGAGAAGCGTGGAATGGTTGCTCAGGGCCAGCATCACGATCGGCTCCCACTCGTTCGTCGGCAGCAGGATGGCGTAGCGGCTGAGGTGCTGCTGGCGGATGCGCTGCATGGCCACGCGCCACTGCGCCCACGTGCGCGGCCCGTCCGGGAAGCCGGCTTTGGCCAGGATGTCGCTGCGGTAGAAGAGGACGCGCGTGTCGACGTACCAGGGGATGCCGTACACGGTGCCGGCGACGACGTTGGTGGCCCAGATGCCGGGGAAGTAGTCCTCCGGCGGCATGACGTTGGCGACGTCCGCCAGCGCGCGCATGGCCACGAACTCGGGGATCCAGGTGTTGCCCATCTGCGCCACGTCCGGCGTCGACTCGCCGACGTACGCGGTGAGCAGCTTCTCGTGCGCCGCCGTCCACGGAATCTGCTGCACCACGACCCGGACCTCCGGATTGCGGCGCTCGAACTCGGGAATGAGCAGGGAGACCTGCTCGCCCTCGGAGCCGAGGGACCAGAAGGTGAGCACCTCACGATTGTCTTTGTGCCCGGTGCAGGTCAGGAACACGAGGGCGAGCAGGAACGATGAACGATGAAGGATGAACGATGAACGAGGTGTGCGGCGGCGTTTGTTCATCGTTCACCCTTCATCGTTCATCGTTCCGCCAGCCACCCACCTTCGAAGCCGGCGCCTACGAGTCCCCGCCGCACGTGTTCATTGCGCTTCATGACCCGCCACACAAGCTGACTGCGGTGGTTCTCGATCATGGCGATGATGGGGCCCTGATCGATGCCGAGGTAGTCGACGTCGAACCAGCCGAGGCGCGGGTTGACCCGGCCGTGCTTCAGCTCGTCCGTGGTGCGCAGGGTGGGGTTGAACGCATCGACGAAGCCGTACTTCGAGTACAGATCGTCGCCGTAGCGCGAGCGCATGGCGCGCATGGCGGCGATGGAGAGCTCCGGCGTGAAGGCGATCGATGAGGCGGCGGCGGTGGGCGCGATGGTGCCGTCGTCGCGCACCTCGCCTTGCGTCGCGCCGCGGGCGTGGTACGAGTGGAACGTCCGCGGGCGGCCGTCGATGGTGAGCGTCGCGTCCATCGGCCCGTCGCAGGCGGTGAGGCCCCAGATGTCCGGGCCGTAGTCGCGCCAGCCGTCCGGGTTGGCCATGGCGTAAGCGCGCTGGGAGAGCGTCGCGCGGCGCGAGTTCTCGAAGTAGTCGATCCCCTTGCCGCGCATGTACTGATCCTGGATGCCTCTGAAGTCGATCCACACGTGCGAGTACTGGTGGCCGAAGAGCGGCGCGAAGAGCAGGTGCTCCTGTCCCTGGAACGTCCCCCACTTGTACGTCCTGGTGTACTCGTTCCACGCCTCCGGCTCCACCGGATGCGTCGGCGAGCCGAGGGCGAGGATCACCACGATCATCGCCTCGTTGTAGCCGCGCCAGTCCCACGAATGAAAGCCTTCCTCCGGCTTCCACCCCATGCTGATGGCATGCGGCCTCACCACCTCCCAGGGCCAGTCCACGCGCCGGTACAGCTCTTCCGCCGACTCGCGGATGGCGCGCTCGGTGGCATCGTCACGATCAAAGTACGATTGCGAGAAGAGCGCGCCGGCCAGCAGCAGAGAGGTGTCCACGGTGGAGAGCTCCACGTCCTGGAAGCGCTCGCCCGTCTTCATGTCGAGGAAGTGGTAGAAGAACCCGTGATACCCGGAGACGCCGCGCGCCTCGGGGCCCTGCTTCATGGCCAGCAGCGACCGCAACGTGGCGAGCGTCCGCTGCGCGGCCTCCGCGCGCGAGACGTAGCCGCGCTCGGCGCCGATGCCATACGCGGTCAGCCCGAAGCCGACCGCGGCGATGCTGGAGAAGGACGGCGTCGGCGCGCGGTCGGGGACGAGGAGCGTGTTCGGATCGGCCAGGTCCCAGAAGTAATGAAAGCTGCGCCGCTCCACGTCGTCGAGAAAGGCGTCATCGGCTGCAGGCGGGGGTGGGACCGCCGTGCAGCCGATGAGGAGGAGCGCCAGCAGAGCGGCGAAACGTTTCAGATCAGAACCTCACCCGCAGGCCGACCTGCTCGCGGCGGCCGAGGCTGACCACGCAGCCCGGATCGCCGAGGCTGGTGTTGCCGCCCGGTCCGAGGAAGTTGTTGATGCAGCCGTAATTGTTCGCGTTCGTGGCATTGAAGATCTCGCCGATCAGGCCGAGGCCGACGGGGCCGACGTTGAACGTCTTCTCCAGCCGGAAGTCGAGCGACTGGTAGCCGAAGCCGTTCTTCTTCGGCGGGTAGAGCGTCCCGGCGTAAGCATGCGAGTCGATGCGATTCTGCAGGCTGAAGCCGAGGTGGAAGTCGAGGAGGGTCGCCGCGCCGCCGGTGCCCAGCGTCACGGTGGTGCTGAAGCGGGTGTCCCACGGCAGGCCGATGATGCCGACGGCCACCAGGTGATTCGGCTCCGTCCCCGGCACGGTGTGCTCGCCGTACGCGGCGGCGGAGGGGAAGTCGAGGCTGAAGTCATCATTGCCGGTCTGCTTCGCGTCGGAGTGCGTGTACGAGACGCGCGCGCCCCAGTTGCTCTGCGAGGTGTACGGCCGGTCCATGGTGAGATAGACGCCGTTGTACCAGTACTTCTTGCCTGCCGGGTCGGAGATCAGCACGTTGCCGAAGCCCGGCACGAGCGCGGAGCAGCAAAGGCCCGTGGCGGAGAGCCAGGTGAAGCCGCGGTAGGCGCGTACGACGTTGTAGCTGAGCGAAGTCTGCCAGCCGCCCGCGATGGCGCGCAGGCCGAGGTTGAACTGGTTCGAGTAGGGCGGCTTGGTGTTGTTGTTGAGGAGGAAGATCTCCGGGCTGGTGAAGCCGGAGGCGATGAGCTGATCGAGGCCGGCCTTGCTCAGGTACTTCGGATCCCACGCCACCTGTCCCGGATTCGGCGTGCGGCCGGGTGCGGCGAACTCGATGCGGTAGACGGGGTACTGCAGGCGGAAGCGCTCGTCGAGCGTGGCGTTGAGGAAGAGGCGGTCGTAGTAGCGGCCCGCGCCGCCGAAGAGCACCGCGCGGCCGTTGCCCGTCAGGTCATAAGAGAAGCCGAGGCGCGGTTGGAACTCGGTCTTGAATGCCTTGCGCTCGCTGCCGGTGGAGAAGTAGCTCGGATCGACCTTGCCGGCCAGGCCGGTCCGGATGTTCGCCGGCGTCACGTAGCCGGTGTCGATCATGTCCGTCTCGTAGTCCCAGCGCAGCCCGAGGTTCAGCGTCAGGCGCTCGTTGAGCGTCCAGTTGTCCTGGCCGTAGATGCCGAATTCGTTGTTGCTGGTGTTGAAGTGCGGGTCGCCGAAGCCATAGATGGCCTGGTACGGCGTATCGAAGCTGTAGCCGTTGGCCGGGTCGATGCGGAAGTTGAATTGCGGGTTGCCGTTGAGGCTCTTGTTGACCTTGTAGTCGAGGAAGTCGACGTTCCCGCCCAGCTGGAAGTTGTGCTCGCCCATCCAGCGGAAGCCGGTGTAGTTGTAGTCGTCGCGCAGCTCGAGCCGGCGCTGCTCGAACTCCTGCGTCGTGGTGTTGCCGCCGACGCGGAGGACGCCCTCGTAGTTGAGGCCGACCAGGTCCGGATTCAGCGGACGGGGGTTCCAGCCGTACGTCTGCAGCGCGGCCGCGGCCTGGTTCAGCGAACGGTCGTTGTTCCACTGGTGGCGGAGCGTCGTGCCGTACACCCAGTTGCGCAGGTCGGTGGCGGACTCGAACGCGATCTTGTCGCCGAAGTCGCGCACCTCGTGCTCCCGGCGGTAGTTCGAGCTGAGGTCGACCAGCTGATTCGTCATCGGCTGCCAGCTGATCTTGCCGAAGGCGAGGTTGGACCGGAACGGGCTCGCCCCGGAGCCGAGGTACTGCGCGAACTGCTGGTTGAAGGCGGCGTTGCCGATGGAGATCGTCTTCACCGCCGCCTCCTGGTCGCCTTCCCAGGCGAGGAAGAAGTGCAGCCTGTCCCGGATGATCGGCCCGCCCGCGCTGAAGCCGCTCTGGTAGCGTTTGTAGCTCTCGTTCGTGGACAGAGTGGAGAACTGGAAGTTCTTGGCCGTGGCCGAGACCCACTCCTTCGGCTGATAGAAGACGAAGGCCTGGCCGTCGAGCTGGTTGCCGCCCGACTTGGTGATGGCGGTGATGATGGCGCTGGAAGCCTTGTCGTACTGCGCGCTGTAGTTCTGGGTGATGACCCGGAACTCCTGCACCGCGTTCTGGGGGAACGGATTGCCGCGGCTGGCGTCCTGTCCCGCCGCGCCGCCCTTCAGCACGTCGTTCTTGAAGCTGATGCCGTCGATGAAGATGTTCGTCGCCTCGGCCGGCTGCGCGTCCCCCGCGAACGTCTTGCGCTGCGGGTCCTGGGAGAGGCGGATGCCCGGCGCGAGGGCGGCGAAGTTCAGGAAGTTGCGGTCGTCCTGGGGCAGCGCCTCCATCTGCTGCGGCGTGACGTTCGTGGCGATCTCCGGCGTTCGCGTCTCCGCCACCTGGTTGCCCACCACGGTGATCGACTCGCTGACCACCGCCGTGGGCGAGAGCGCGAGGTTCACATCGACGTTCTGCCCCACGCGCAGGGTCAGCGTCTGGGACCGCGGCTCGTATCCCGGCGCCGCGACGACGATGTTGACGTCGCCCGGCTGGACGCCGCCCAGCTGATAGGAGCCGTCGGCGCGGCTCTTCACCGTCACCACGAACCCGGTGGTCAGGCTCACCGCGCTCACCTCGGCGTTCCCGAGGGCGGCGCCCTTCTCGTTGGTGACCTTCCCGTGGATGGTGGCCGAGGTCGACTGCGCGTAGCCCTGCAGCGCGAACGTCCCGATGAATAGCATGAACAGCAACTGCGGCATCTTCCTGCTCATCACTTTTCTCCTTTGCTGATCTTCGGGCGGCGCACTGCGGCGCCGCATGATTTGCGAATGACGAGGGTGGTGGTGACGCACTCGGTCCGGCGCGGCAGCCCGCGCGCGGAAGCATTGAGACGCTCGAAGAGGATGGCGAACGCGCGGCGGCCGATCTCGGCGATGTCGACCCGCACGGTGGTGAGCGAAGGAGCGATGTAGCGCGCGATGGGGATGTCGTCGAAGCCGACGACGGCCATCTCCTTCGGGCACTCCACGCCCGCCTCGGCCAGCGCGCCGAGCACGCCGACCGCCATCGCGTCGTTGGCGGCGAAGATCGCGGTGGGACGGGGGTCGGCGGCCAGGATGCGCTGCGCGGCGTCGAAGCCGGCCCGCTCGGTGAAGTCGCCCGCCACTTCCATCCGCGCGCCGACGGTGCGCATGGCCTGGCGATAGCCGCGCACCCGCTCCCGGGCGTCGCTGTTCTGGCCCGGGCCGCAGATGAAGGCGATGCGGGTGTGGCCGAGGGAGAGGAGGTGATCCATCATCAGGCGCGCGCCGCCGTAGTTGTCGATGGTGATGGCGTCGTGCTGGTCGTCCCGCGCGCTGAGCACGACGAGGGGGAGGTCGGCGGCGAGCGGCTCGCGCAGGGCGGCGGGCGCGACGTCCGGAGCCATGAGCACCACGCCGTCCACCCGGCCCCGCATCGTCTCCAGCACCTCGAGCATCTCCGCCGCGCTGCTGTGGGAGCCGGAGACCAGGATGTGGTATCCGGCGCGGCGCGCGGCGAGATCGATGCCGCGGATCAGCTCGGAGAAGAACTCGCCGTGCACGTCCGGCAGGACGATGCCGAGGGTGTGGCTGCGCCGGATGCTGAGGGAACGGGCGGCGACGTTGGGGACGTAGCGGAGGTCCTTGGCCGCTTCCAGGACCTGGCGGGAGGTCTCTTCCCGGACCAGCTCTTTGCCGTTGAGCACGCGGGAAACGGTGGCCACCGAGACGCCTGCGCGGGCGGCGACGTCATGGATCGTCACCTCCGCGCGAGGCTCGCGGCGGCGAAAGCGGCGCGTTTCCCTCTGCGTGGATGCCATTCGATGTAACCGTTTACATTTCGAGGTACGCTACTGCACAATCGAGGGACTGTCAATGCAGTTGTCGGTTATCAGTCGTCAGTTGTCAGTGGGCAAGAACCTACCGACAACCGACCACTGACAACCGCTGACCGGCCGGAGATCACGATGACCTTTCGCTTCCCGAAAGATTTCCTCTGGGGCACCGCCACCTCCGCCTATCAGGTCGAGGGCGCGCCGCTCGCCGACGGGGCGGGGCCGAGCATCTGGCAGCGCTTCAGCCACACGCCGGGCAAGATGACGAACGGCGACACCGGCGACGTCGCGTGCGATCACTACAACCGCTACGCCGGGGACGTGGCCATCATGCGGGACCTCGGCTGCAACGCGTATCGCTTCAGCATCTCCTGGTCGCGCATCCTCCCCGAGGGAACGGGCCGGGTGAACCAGGGCGGCCTCGATTTCTACAAACGCCTCACCGACGCGCTGCACGAGGCGGGCATCCGCCCCATGGCCACGCTCTATCACTGGGACCTCCCCGCCGCGCTCGACGACCGCGGCGGCTGGCTCAATCGGGACATCGCCCACTGGTTCGCCGAGTACGCCGCGGTGGCCTGCCGCGCGCTGGATGACCGGGTGGAGCTCTGGGCCACGCTGAACGAGCCGTGGGTGGTGGTGGACGGCGGCTATCTGCACGGCGCGCTCGCGCCGGGGCACAGCATCCTGCACGAGGCGCCCATCGCCGCGCACAACCTGCTCCGCTCGCACGGCCTCGCCGTGCAGGCCTACCGCACGTTCGGCAAGCGGCCCATCGGCATCGTGCTGAACCTGGAGCCGAAGTACCCCGCATCCCTCGATGCCGCCGACCTCGCGGCGCTGCAACGCGCCGATGCCTACATCAATCGCCAATACCTGGACCCGCTCTTCTTCGGCGCCTACCCCACCGAGTTCCCGGGCATGTGGGGTGACGCGTGGCCGGACTTTCCGTCATCCGACTTCGATGTGATCCGCGCGCCGCTCGACTTCCTCGGCATCAACTACTACAAGCGCGCCGTGACCCGCGCCGACGAGCGGGTGATCGTGCAGCGCGCGTCCGAGGTGCGGCAGCCGGAGGCGATCTACACGGAGGTGGGGTGGGAGGTCTATCCGCAAGGCCTGACCGACCTGCTGCTGTGGGTGCGCGAGCGCTACGGCGCGATGCCGATCTACATCACCGAGAACGGCTCCGCGTTCTACGACCCCCCCACCGCCCTCGGCGAGATCGTGGAGGATCCGCTGCGCGTGCATTACCTCCGCGAGCACCTCGCCGCTCTCGGCCGCGCGATGGAGCAGGGGGTCGACGTGCGCGGCTACTTCGCCTGGTCGCTGCTGGACAACCTGGAGTGGAGCCACGGCTTCACCAAGCGCTTCGGCATCGTGCACGTCGATTTCGCCACGTTGAAGCGCACGCTGAAACGGACCGCGCTCGTGTACGGCGAGGTGATCCGCAACGGAGGGGTGTGATGAACGTTCATCGTTTCCATCACCCCTTTGCCAGCTCCACCCTCCGGTTCTGCCCGCGGCCGAGCTCCGTGCTGTTGTCGCCCACCGGCTTCGTCGCGCCGAAGCCGGCCGAGGTGAGGCGCGCGGCATCGATGCCCGCCGTCACGAGGTAGTTCTTCACCGCCGCGGCGCGGCGCTCGGAGAGTTGCTGGTTGTGCTCCGGCGTTGCGGTGGAGTCGGTGTGGCCCTCCACCGTCATCTTCCAGTCGGCGTTCTTCTTCAGCACGTCGACGATCTGGTCCAGGGTCGGCTTCGAGTCGTCGCGCAGGACGTCCGAGTCGCTGTCGAAGTTGATGCCGTAGACGCGCGCGCGGCCGGTCGTCTCCAGGTCCCTGGCCAGCTGTCCCGCCGCGCTGCCAGCCCAGTGCGGGCAGCCGCCCACGTCGCTCGACTTGCGCGTGCCGTTCCACTGCCCGGAGGGCCGTTTCTCGCCGTCGTGCCACCAGAGGCCGAAGAGATTGTTGCCGTCCGGCGAGACGACCATGATGGCCGGCCCCTGGCCGCCGTCATCCTCCTTCCACTGGAACTTGATGACCCGTCCTTCCACGCCGCCGGTCAGCAACCCTTCCTTGTGCTCGTAGCAGCCGCTGACGGACGCTCCTTCCTGCTTGACGTGGAAGTCGCCGAAGTCGGAGGAGTAGGTGCCGCTCACGTTCATGGTGGGCGGCTTTTCGACCTGCCGCCCCGTGCCGCGCACGTCCATCAGCTCCGTGTACTCCGGCGAGCCGTGGTTGTTGTGGACGGTCAGGCGCAGCCACCGGCCGGCCGCCGGCGATACGGCGAAGGTCTGCCCATCCTGCCTGTCCGCGAGCGTGACGTCCGCGATCTTCTGGAAGCCGCTCGCCGGTCCCGCGTCGGAAACCTCGGCCGTGATGTCTTTCGCGCCGCGGCCATCGCCGTCGATGGCGGCCGTATCGAAGATGAGATGGTCGAGCTCCGTTTTTGCGGGCAGGGCGATGACGATCGTCTTCGGCGTGAGGTCGCCCTGCGGCGTAGCCCAGCCGGTTCCGGGATCTTCATCGAGCGTCATGAAGGCCGACCAGTTGTCGGAGTACTCGGCCGGCTTGACCGCGATGAGCGCGCCGGAGGAGAACGAGATGATGCTCGGCGTGTTCGGCGCCACGGCCGCGGCAGAGGCCGTCGCGGTGGGCACGGGAACGGGCGCCGAGACGGTCGCTGTTGGCTCCGCGGGCATCTCTTTCTTCGAGCAGGCGAGGGCGAGCAGAAGGATGAGCGGCAGGCTCTTGCGCATGCCGGGATTGTAGCGGCGAGCGTTCGTGTGCGCGCGGCCGTGGTGTTACCGTCTCGGTCATGCCGCTCCGCCGCGACCTGGAGATCGTCGGGTCCATCGCCGAGGCGCTGAATGCTTCGCCTTCCGTGGAGCTGGCGCTGGAGCGGACGCTGGAGCTGGTCACGGAGCTGCTCGATCTGCAGACCGGCTGGATCTGGCTGGTCGATCCGGAGACGGGGCACATCTACAGCGCCGCCGCTCGCAACCTGCCGCCGTACCTGCAGGAGCCGGTGCGGATGACGGGCGCCTCGTGCTGGTGCATCGAGGAGTTCCGCGACGGCTCGCTCGCGCCGATGAACGTCGATGTGATGGCGTGCAGCCGCCTGCGTCCCGCCGTCCGCGCGGAGCAGACGGAGCTCACCGCGGGCCTCGCTCATCACGCCTCGGTGCCGCTCTCCTTTCAAGGGAAGGCGCTCGGCATCATGAACATCACCGCACCGGCGATGCGGCGCCTCACCCCCGCGGAGCTGCGCCTGCTCGGCACCATCGGTCTGCAGGTCGGCATCGCCATCGAGCGCGCGCGCCTCGCGGAGGAGAGCGCCACGCTGGCCCGCGCCGACGAGCGGACGCGCCTGGCGCGGGAGATCCACGACACGCTGGCCCAGGGTCTGGCCGGCCTGGCGCTGCAGATCGAGACCGCGCTGCGCAACGTGGGCCGCGATCCCGACCGGGTGCGCGAGCGGCTGGAGATCGCGCTGGCCACGGCGCGGGCGAACCTGGACGAGGCGCGCCGCTCCGTGCACGCGCTGCGCGGCGGCGCCACCGCCGGCAAACCGCTGGCCCAGGCGCTCGCCGCATTGGCGCGCGCGTTCACCTCCGAGTCGGGCATCCGAGTTTCGTTCGAGGCGCGCGGTGCGTGCGCGACTTCTCCGGTCGCGGAGGCGGAACTGTTCCGCATCGCGCAACAGGCTCTGGCAAACGTGCGGCAGCATGCGCACGCCCATACCGTGCAGATGTCGCTGCGATGCGCGAAGGGCCGTACCACGCTGACCATCGAGGATGACGGCAGCGGCTTCGATGTGCGCCGCATCGCGGCCGACCGGCACGGCATCCTCGGCATGCGCGAGCGGGCGCGGGTGGCGGGGGGGACGCTGCGCATCACGTCGGCGGAAGGGAAGAGGACGCGCATTGTGGTGAGGGCATGACGCGCATCGTCATCATCGATGACCACCCGGTGGTGCGGGAGGGGCTCGTCGCTGCCTTGCGCGGCGTCGAAGTGGTCGGTGCGTTCGCCTCGGCCGACGAGGCGCTCCGCACGCGTCTGCAGGCGGATGTGGTGCTGCTCGATCTCGAGCTGCCCGGCATGAGCGGGCTGGAGGCGATCCCGCGCTTCGACGCGCCGGTGCTCGTGCTCACCGCGTACGGCAGCGACGAAGACATCGACCGCGCGCTCGCCGCCGGCGCGAAGGGCTATCTGTTGAAAGGCGCGCCGCTGGACGACATCGAGCGCGCCATCGCCGCGGTGGCGGCCGGCGAATCGTTTCTCGATCCGCCGGCCGGCGAATCGTTTCTCGATCCGCGCGTGACCTCCCGCCTGCTGGCCCGTTCTCCGCGCGAGCGCTTGACGCCTCGCGAGCGCGAAGTGCTGGCGCTCGTGGCGGCGGGGAAGTCGAACAAGGAGATCGCCTCCGCGCTGCGCATCGCCGAGCGCACCGCGAAGTTCCACGTCACGGCAATCCTCTCCAAGCTCCGCGCGGAGAACCGCGCGCAGGCGGTGGCCATCGCGGCGGAGCGGCATTTGATCTAGAGAACAAAACGTAGGGCCGGCTCTCAGCCGGCCCAGCGATCCGTCGACGACGGGCCGGCTGGAGAGCCGGCCCCACATTTTGCCCTTCCGTACAGGTCGCTCCTCGCCCCTCCGTACGATTCGCGCCGCGCAGGGCGAGCCGATCATGAACGGCATGGACAATCACGATGTCGTTCTCATCACCGGTGCCTCCAAAGGGCTGGGCCTCGCGCTGGCGCGGCAGCTCGCCCGGAAGGGGCATCCGCTGGTCATCAATGCACGCCGCGAGGAGGAGCTTCGCCGCGCGGAGGCTGAGCTGGCGCGGGATACCGAAGTGCTCGCCGTGGCGGGCGATGTCTCCGAGATCGCGGAGGAGCTGGCCGCGCAGGCGCTCGCCCGCTTCGGGCGGGTTGATCTGCTCATCAACAACGCCTCCGAGCTCGGTCCCTCGCCGCTGCCGAAGCTGGAAGAGCATCCCTGGGAATCGCTGCTGCGCATCTACCGCGTCAACGTCGTCGCGCCGCTGCATCTCGCGCAGTTGCTGTTGCCGCGGATGAAGGAGCGCGGACGCGGCGCGATCATCAACATCAGCTCCGACGCGGCGGTGAATGCCTACCCGCGCTGGGGCGGCTATGGCAGCAGCAAGGCGGCGCTGGCCCATGCGTCGCGCATCCTTGCCGCGGAGCTGGAGGGGAGCGGCGTGCGGGTGCTCGTCCTCGATCCGGGCGACATGAACACGGAGATGCACGCGCTGGCCGAGCCCGGCATCGACCTGTCGCATCTCAAGGATCCAAACGAGGTCGCGCCAATGATCCTGGAGGCGGTGGCGTGAGCGCGCTGGACTTCCAACTGCCTGCAAGGCTGGAGGCGCGCGTCCCGGCCGAGCTGCGCGGCGCTGGGCGGGACGACGTCCGGCTCATGGTCTCCGATCTCGCCACCGGCTCGGTCACGCACGCGCACTTTCGCGAGTTGCCGGCCTTCCTCCGCAAGGGCGATCTCCTCGTCCTCAACACCTCGGCCACCTTGCCCGCGGCGCTCACCGCCACGCGCGCGAACGGAGAAGAGATCGCCCTGCACTGGTCGACGCCGTTGCCGGCCGGCCTCTCCGTGGTTGAGCCGCGCCAGGCGCAGGTCGTCGCCGGCGAGACGCTGCGCATCCCGGACGGCACCATCGAGCTGCTCGCGCCGTATCGCGATTCGAAGCGCCTCTGGATCGCGCGCTTCGACATCGCGCTGCCGGTCATCGGCTACCTCCATCGCCACGGCCGGCCCATCGCGTACTCGTACATCGCCGACCGCTTCCCCATCAGCGCCTATCAAACCGTCTACGCGCGCAACGAAGGCTCGGCGGAGATGCCGTCCGCCGGACGCGCATTCACGCGGCCGCTGCTCGCGTGCTTACGCAAGAGCGGCATCGGTCTCGCGCGCCTCGTGCTGCACACCGGCGTGGCCAGCCTGGAGGAGCACGAGCCGCCGTACGACGAGTGGTACGAGGTGCCGCTGCGCACGGCGGAGCGCGTGCGCCGGACGCGGGCGGAGGGAGGGCGGGTGATCGCCGTCGGCACCACGGTGGTGCGCGCGCTGGAGAGCAGCGTCGACGGGCACGGCGAAGTCGTCGCGTCCAAAGGCTGGACCGATCTCGTCATCACGCCGGAGCGCGGCGTGCGCGTGGTGGACGGCCTCCTCACCGGCCTGCACGAGCCGAAAGCCACGCACCTGCAGATGCTGATGGCCATCGGCGGCGACCTACCGGTCCGCCGCGCGTATGCGGAGGCGCTGGCCAAGGACTATCTGTGGCACGAGTTCGGGGATTTGCATTTGATTGCATAGGTATCAACCGACCACTCATTCGAACCCCTCCGGCGGCACCCTCTTGCGAGTGGCCTGCTCGAAGCCGTAGGCGAGCTTGAGCAGGGTCGGCTCGCTGCAGGCCATGCCGGTGAAGCTGACCCCGAACGGCGCCTTCTTCGCGATGAACTCCTTCGGGAAGGCCGTTTGCGGCGCGTTGGGGATCATGGCGAACGGCACGATCACGGTGGGGTAGCCGGGGCGGGCGGCGATGTTCGCGCCGGTCGGGCCGGGGAAGAGCAGCGCGTCGAGCCGCTCGCGCTTCATTACCTCGTCGATGCCGTGCGTCGCGGTGAGGGCGATGTCCTTGGCCCGGTCGGCCTCGTAGCGCGCGCGGAAGGTCTCCAGGTCCATGGCGTCCGAGATGTCGAGCAGCGACTGGCCGTACTTCAGCGCGCCGAGCTTCGCGTGGCTCCTGTTCCAGGCGCGGAGCTCGGTCAGCGTCTTGACCGGCGCGCTCTTGCCGAGGGATTGCAGCCAGGTGTTGAAGTCGCGCTCCATGCCGTAGGCGAGGACGGTGGAGCACTTGCGCTCCTTCACGTCATCCATCGACGTGCAGACGCCCCACGACAAAAGGTTGTTGTTCGCGTCCTTGTCCAGCACGCTGGGGATGTCCGCCGGATCGATCACCTCCGCCCCTTCCGCCTTCAGCACCGCGATCGCCTCGTTCATCGCTTTGAGCTGATCGTCGTTGAGGCCGAAGCGGGGCGCGGTGCCGCCGGGCGGCGTCACCTTGTCGTAGTAGGCGGCCCGTGGGATGCCGATGCGCGCGCCTTTCAGGCCGTCGCGTTTGAGGAACTGCGTGTAGTCGTGCACCGGCGTGCAGGTCTTCGTGGCCGGATCGTTCGGGTCGACGCTTTCCACCGCGCCCATCACGATGGCCGCGTCGGTGAGCGACTTGGCCATGGGGCCGGGCGTGTCCTGGTCGGCCACGATGGGGATCACGCCGTAGCGGCTGATGCGGCCGACGGTCGGCTTGATGGCGGCGAGCATGTTCTGGTTGGCCGGGCTGAGGATGGAGCCGGAGGTCTCCGTGCCGATGTTCGCCGCCCAGAAGTTCGCGGCCGTGCCGGTGCCGGAGCTCGAGCCGCCGGTGGCGAGCGCCGGGCGCCCGTCCGCCGTCGCCTCGCGCGGGTCGCGGCGCGGATCGTAGGGGTTGAAGCCGTAGCCGTTGAGCGAGTTGTAGTTGGTCGGCATCGGCGTGTCGCCGCCGGCCACCCAGTTCGCCAGCTCGGTCATCTGCGTCTTGGCGATGATGATCGCGCCCGCGGCCTGGAGGTTCTTGACCAGCGTCGCCTCGTACGGCGGGATGAGCCCCTCGAAGGCGAGCGCGCCGCCGGTGGTGGGCAGGTCGGTGGTGTGGATGTTGTCCTTCACGGCGATGGGGATGCCGTGCAGCGGCCCGCGTATGTGCCCGGCTTTCCGCTCCGCATCGCGCTCATCCGCCTCCTGCAGCGCCTTCGGATTGACGGCGATGATGGCGTTGATCCGGTCCTCGTACGTGGCGATGCGCAGCAGGTATTGCTGCACCAGGTCATGCGAGGTGACCCGCCCTTCGCGCATCGCCGCCTGCATCTCCGGGATGGAGGCCTCGACCGCGCTGAACGGCTTCGGCTTCGGCTTGCTTGCGGCGGTGAGCGGGAGCGCCATCGTGAACAGCAGGAGCGCGGCGAGTTGCTTCATGGCGGGAGATTGTAGACTCAAGGTCATGCGCATCCTCTCCGGACCGTTGCGTGGACAACGCTGGATCCGCTCCTCCGCCACGAACGGCTGCTGGGCCGGCACGTACGAGCGCGAGTCGCAGCGCGTTTTCCGCGAGCACGTCCAGCCGGCGGGCGTGGTCTTCGACATCGGGGCGAATGTCGGCTTCTTCACCCTGCTCGCGGCGAAGCTGGCCAAAGACGGCTTCGTGTACGCCTTCGAGCCGCTGCCGGGGAACCTCGGCTATCTGCGGCGCCACCTGGCCCTGAACCAGGTGCGCCACGCGGAGATCCTGCCGATTGCCGTGGCCGCATCGACCGGTACGGCGCGCTTCGCGGCGGCGCCGAGCCCCTCCATGGGCGCGCTGGCCGCGGACGGCGGGTTGGAGGTCGCGATCGATACGCTCGACCGGCTCGTGTCCGTGGGGCGCATCCGGCCGCCGAACTTCATCAAGATCGACGTCGAAGGGGCCGAGCATGATGTGCTGCGCGGCGCGGCCAGCGTGCTGCGGGAGGCCAAGCCGACCATCTTCCTCTCCGCGCACGGCTGGCAGCAGCACGAGCTCTGCTCGGCGCTGCTCGCCGAGGCCGGCTATCGGCTCGAGCTGCTGCGCGATGGCACCGCGGACGGCAACTACCTCGTGCTTGCCCGTTGACTCCGCCCCCCGCCCGCGCGTATCAAGCATCCCCCATGAGCACTATCGATCGTCGCAACTTTCTCGGCGTCACCGCGCTCGGGGCGGCCGCGGTGCTGGCCAAGCCGCTGCTGGCCACGGCGCAGGAAGTCCCCGCCTTCGAGCTGGACGAGCTCACCCTCGGGCAGTTGCAGGAGGGGATGGGCAGCGGGCGGTGGTCGGCCCGCGGCATCGCCCAGGCCTACCTCGGCCGCATCGACGCGGTCGACAAGCGCACCACGAACGCGGTGATCGAGCGCAATCCCGATGCGCTGGCCATCGCCGACGAGCGCGATGCGGAGCGCAAGGCCGGGCACGTGCGCGGGCCGCTGCACGGCATCCCCGTGCTGATCAAGGACAACATCGACACCGCGGACCGGATGCACACCACCGCCGGCTCGCTGGCGCTCGCCGACCACATCGCGGCGCAGGACGCGGCGGTGGCCAAGCGGCTGCGCGACGCCGGCGCGGTGATCATCGGCAAGACGAACCTCAGCGAATGGGCGAACTTCCGCTCCACCCACTCCACCAGCGGCTGGAGCGGCCGCGGCGGCCTGACCCGCAACCCGTACGCGCTCGACCGCAACGCGTGCGGCTCCAGCTCCGGCACCGGCGCGGCCATCGCCGCGAACCTGGCCGCCATCGGCATCGGCACGGAGACCGACGGCTCCATCGTCTGCCCCTCCTCGGCCAACGGCCTGGTGGGCATCAAGCCGACCGTGGGCCTGGTCAGCCGCAGCGGCATCATCCCCATCTCCCATAGCCAGGACACGGCCGGCCCGATGGCCCGCACCGTCCGCGACGCGGCCATCCTCCTCGGCGCGCTGACCGGCGTCGACGACCGCGACCGCGTCACGCTCGGCAGCCGCGGCAAGGTGCATACCGACTACACCCGGTTCCTCGACCCGGCCGGCCTCAAAGGCGCGCGCATCGGCGTGGCCCGGCACTACTTCGGCTTCAACGACCACGTCGACCGCATCATGAAAGACGCTCTCGACGCGCTCGAGCAGCTCGGCGCGGAGCTCGTCGATCCGGCGGACATGACCACCGCCGGCAAATACGACGACAGCGAGTTCGAAGTCCTGCTGTACGAGTTCAAGGCGGACCTCGACCAGTACCTCGAGCCGCTGAAGCTGACTCTCGCCGATCTCATCAAATTCAACGAGGCGAACCGCGACAGGGAGATGCCGTACTTCGGCCAGGAGATCTTCGTGCAGGCGGAGAAGAAGGGGCCGCTGACCGACGCGAAGTACAAGAAGGCGCTGGCCAAGAACCGGCGCCTCTCCCGGACCGAAGGCATCGACGCCACGCTGAAGAAGCACAAGCTCGACGCCCTCATCGCGCCGACCGGCGGGCCGGTCTGGCCGACGGACCTGATCAACGGGGACCACTTCACCGGCGGCTTTTCCACGGCGTCCGCGGTGGCGGGTTATCCGCACATCACCGTGCCGGCGGGGTACGCGTTCGGGCTGCCGGTCGGCCTCTCGTTCTTCGCCGGCGCGTGGAGCGAGCCGACGCTGCTGAAGCTCGCCTACGCCTTCGAGCAGGGCACGAAGGCGCGGCGAGCTCCGAAGTTCCTGGCGACGGTGTGAACGTAGGGCCGGCTCTCCAGCCGGCCCACTCGCGGCATACCGGATCTGCCCCGCTCTGGGCCGGCTGGAGAGCCGGCCCTACATTTCTCATCTGGATCACGCGGCGAGCCGCTGCTCGAGCGCTTCATCATCCGCGGCGCTGAGCACGCTCTTGGCGAGGCCGCGCACGAAGCCGAAGACCTCCGGGGGCGCCGAGGCGCGGAGGGCGGTTAGCAGCTCGGCGCGCTCCGGCGCGTTCATCGACGGCAGCATCCAGCTGAGGGCGAACGCCATCTCGTGCGGCGGGATGGAAGCGACCAGCGCGTCGTGCGCGGCGATGATCTCCGCATCGGTCATCGAAGCCCACAGGGCCGGCATCAGCACCTCTTCCTCCTCCGTCATGTGCACCAGCAGCTCGCCGCTGATGCGCGCCAGCTCGAGCACGAAGCCGTGCGCCGCGCCGCGGTCGATCATGGCCAGCAGCTCCGGCAGCTCTTTCTCCTGCTCCTCGTGGATGCCGCTGATGCGGCGCGCGAGCTCCGGCGCGTGCTGCGCGAGGAGCGGCCCGACGAACTGGTTCTCGTGCTCGGCGTGCGACATCAGGAAGTCGATGGCCGTCTGCAGCTCGGCGCGGTAGCGGGCCACGGCGACGTTGTCCGAAAAGTCGAGCCGTCCGGACTTCTGCACCACATCGAACAGCAGCGCGCGGATGCCTTTGTGAATGTCGCGGTAGAAAGAGGGGCGGTAGGTCATGTGCGTGATCTCCTTTGCCCGCTCAAGTTAGGGCTTGCCTCGGTCCGCGGTTGCTAAGCGTTCCCTAGGCGAATCCGAAAAGATCGCTGCCGATCGGCAAACCGCCAATAACCGCTGGCCCGTTTCCTAAAAACATCCTAAAATCCCGGCCCATGTCCAAGGAACGCCTCAGAGGATGTGCCGAAGGAGGAGTCTCCGTCTTCATCGGCACGGCGGACGCGAACGGCCGCCCCGCCTGCTGCCGCGCCGTTGCCCTCACCTCGCCTGATGACTACGACACCGTGACCGTCTACGCGCCGGTGGCCACCGCGCAGGAGACCATCGCCAACCTGGCCACCACGCGGCGCATCGCCATCGGCCTCTCCCGCATCCCCGATCACGTCTCGCTGCAGATCAAGGGATTGATGCGCGCCGTCCGCCTGGCCCGCGCGGACGAGGCGGAGCTGGTGGAGCGGCAGCTGGGCGACTTCGCCGGGCGCCTTGCCGAGCTCGGGCTGCCGCGCCACATGACCCGGCGCATGAACCACTGGCCGGCGTTCGCCATCGACGTCAGCGTCGAGCAGGTCTTCGACCAGACTCCCGGCCCGAAAGCAGGCAGCGCCGTCCCATCATGACCACTCCCAGGCTCCGCGATCTCTTCCGCTGCTTCCAGGGCGTGATGCCGAGCATCATCGCCACCGCCGACGCCACCGGCCTGCCCAACGCCACGTACGTCAGCCAGGTCTACCTGGTGGATGACCAGCACGTCGCGCTCAGCTGCCAGTTCTTCAACAAGACGCGGCGCAACCTCGACGTGAACCCGTACCTCTGCGCCGAGGTGCTCGATCCGGTGACGCTGCAGGCCCACCGCCTGCACCTGCGCTACCTCCGCTCGGAAACGAGCGGCCCGCTCTTCGACACCATGGCCATGCGCATCGACGCCATCGCCTCGCACACCGGGATGGCGGGGGTGTTCCGCCTCATCGCCGCGGACGTGTTCGCGATCGAGCGGATCGAGACGGTGGACGGCTTCCTGACCGATGCGCCGGCGGACGGCGAGCTGGAGGAGATCTCCCTCGACGGCATCCGCACCGAGCTGCGCGGCCTGCAGATCATCTCCGACCGCATCAACCGGGCCGCCGACCTCGGGTCGCTGCTCGATTCGGTGCTCGACGCGCTCGACCAGTACTTCGGCTTCCATCACACCATGGTCCTGCTCGCCGATCCGGACGGCGAGCGCCTGATCACCATCGCCAGCTGCGGCTTCGGCGAGAGCGGCGTGGGCGCGGAGGTGGTGATCGGGGAGGGGCTGATCGGGGCGGTGGCCCGGGAGCGGCGGCTGCTGCGCATCAGCGGCCTGGAGACGAACCTCCGCTACGGCCGGGCCATTCGCCGCGAGGCGCAGCAGAGCGGCAGCGCGGTGAAGCCGGAGATCCCGCTGCCGGGCCTGGCCGACGCGCAGAGCGCCTTGGTGATCCCCCTCATGCTGGGCGACCGGCTGGTCGGCGTGCTCGCCGCGCAGAGCAAGCTCGCGCTCCGCTTCGGCGAGTGGCACGAGGCGTACCTCGAGCTGATCGGCAACCAGATCGCCCTCGGCATCGACCGGATGCAGGAGCGCGCGCTGGATGACGTCGAATTGCCGGAGCCGAAGATCATGATGCCGATCGCGAAGAAGACCGCGCCGGCGCGGACGCTGGTCTACTACCGCAACGACGACTCCGTGTTCATCGACGACGAGTACCTCATCAAGAACGTGCCGGGCCGCATCCTCTGGCGCCTCCTGCGCGACCGCGAAGAGCGCGGCCGCACGGACTTTACGAACCGCGAGCTCCGCCTCGACGCGTCGCTCGGTCTCCCGGAGGTGAAGGACAACCTGGAGTCCCGCCTCATCCTCCTGCGCAAACGGCTGGAGGAAAAGTGCCCGGACGTGCGCCTCGTGCCGACCGGGCGGGGCCGCTTCGCGCTGCAGGTGGAGGCGCAGCTGCGGCTGGTGGAGAAGTAGAACCGCGCGGCGCTCATCGCGGCGGCGTTGCTCAGGTTCCTGGCCAAAATGTGGGGCCGGCTCTCAGCCGGCCGATGCATCCGTGATCGCCGCGCCGGCTGAGAGCCGGCCCCACACTTCTACCCGCGCGAGAACGCGCTACGCGGCGTAGACGCGACCCCAGCATCCATGCGCCCGCGCGTTTTGACACTACTCTACAAATGACACGAGGCCGTACCTTCGGCTCATGCAGCAGCACGAGCTGAACGAGGCTGTCGATCGCTATCTCCGCCGTTGTTTCGAGGGGGAGGAGACGCCGCGCGTCTCGGAGCTGGCGCAGCTCCTCGGCGTTCCCCGGGAGCGTCTGAGCCGCGCCTTCGCGGCGGCGCACGGGGTGGCGCTCTCCACGTACCTGAAGAGCTATCAGCTCGATCTCGCCCAGCAATTGCTCGTCGCCTCCGAGCTCACCACCACGCGCATCGCGTACCAGTGCGGCTTCGGCACGCGGCGCACGTTTCATCGCGCCTTCCGCCGCGCCACCGGGATGTCTCCCGATCAATACCGCCGGAACCCCATCAGGCCCGCCATCACGAAATGTCTCTAGGCGGAAGGCCGCCGGGGACCGAGATTGGAGCCGTCCAAAGTCCCGCTCTGGGGCAACAAAACTAAGGAGGATTCCCTACATGTCGTTCAAGAAGCTACTCGTGTCTTCCATCGCTCTTTCCATGCTCATCTTCGCCGGCTCGGCATCCGCGCAGTGCACCACCGCCTTCGCCTCCCAGCCCTCGCCTCCGTCCGGCGACGAGGTGTGGATCGACGACGCGCTGCCGTCCGGCGCCTCGGTCAGCACCGGCACGCTGACCTGGGACACGAACCAGTACGCCACCGGCTCGCAGTCGTTCGTGCTCAGCGGCGCCGGCACGCAGACCCTGCGCATCGACGGCCTCTCCGAGTTCGTCAAATACACGGGCAAGGTCCAGCTCTACGCCCTCATCGACGAGTGCGATCCGACCACCGAGATCAAGGTCACGTACTACACCGCCTACCGCAGCGCGAGCTACTACTGGGGCGCGAACACGATCACCGGCGGGCCGATCGCGAAGTTCAAGCGCGGCAACATCCCGGCCTCGGGCGCCTGGACCCGCCTGGACGGCGGCGCCGGCTCGTTCCTCCGCATCGACGGCCAGGAAGTGACCTCCGTGCAGTTCGAGATCTACGGCGGCCGGGTGTGGTTCGACCACGTCGGCACGGACGGCCTGGGCTGCACGCCCTCCGTCGCTTCCGCGCCTTCCATCCCCTCCGGCGACAACGTCTGGATCGACGACGACTTCCCCTCCGGCTCCTCCACGCTGGGCAGCTGGATCTGGGACTCGCAGCAGAAGGCGAGCGGCACGCAGTCCATCACCGCGCCGTACTTCGGCCAGGGCGTGATCAACGCCTTCCGGGTGATCGACATGTCGCAGCCGACCAACTCCGGCGACAACCTCGTCCTGTACGTCCTGCATGACGGCTGCGTCGCCACGCGCGAGCTGAAGATCGACTGGTTCGCCGGCTCGACCGTCGGCTCCGTCTACTACGGCGAGTCACTCCTCGGCGGTGAAGGGAGCGCGGTGTATGAGGGCTCGGTCTTGAGCTCCGACACGTGGCACCGCATCGAGATCCCCGCCTCCACGCTGGGACTCGACGGCGCGACGATCACCTCGGTCCGCGTCCAGACGTACGCCGGCAAGACGTACGTCGATCACATCGGCAACGCGGCCCCCTGAACCTCTTCCGCAAACCGCTCGCCGAACCGTTTCGCAGGCGTGAAGCTCCCCGCCTGCACCGGTTCGGCGAGCACCCGTTTCACCGTGGCCAGCGACGAGAGCACGGTGAACGCGTAGCCCTCCGCCACCTCCATCGTCATGGTCACCTCGGTGCCGTCCACGCGCGCGGCACGGCCCCAGAGCTGGACGCGATCCTTGGCGCGATGCGCGGCGCTCGGGCCGCCCGGCTTGACCCGGCCGAGGAGAAAACGCTTGAGCGGCTTGAAGCGGAGCAGCGGGAGCAGCGGCAACATGCGCCGCATCCGCTTGATGGTCCTGGGCGAGGTGGCGTTGTAGACGCGGATGTTGGGGATGCCGGTGGTGTGGAACGCGGTGGAGACGTCGCCCCAGGGGATGGTGATGGCCATCCGCTCGCCGTGCGCGAAGGGGATGGGCCGCACGTCGTACAGCTGCGGCACGGGGATGATCTTGCCGTCCCGGCGGATCGCGCCGCCTTTGTCGAGCCCTTCGATCATCGTCCGCCGCGTGCCGCGGCTGAGGCCCCCGCCGGACGTATCGAAGG
>DASYMJ010000228.1:0-5956 GCA_036009105.1 Thermoanaerobaculia bacterium
TGTCATCCTGAGGCGCGAAGACGCCGAACGGATCTCCCGGCAAGCACGAGGAGATCCTTCGCCGTCTGCGCGGCTCAGGATGACACCCGCCCGCGATACGATCCCCCTCATGAAGAGCCTCCAGGAAACCTACGCGCCGAACAACCGCTGCTTCGGCTGCGGGCCGGCCAACGACAAAGGGCTGCGCATCCGCAGCTTCGAGGAAGGCGACGCGCTCGTCTGCGACTGGCATGCGGAGCCGCATCACGTCGCGTTCGACGGCATCCTCAACGGCGGCATCTGCGGCGCGCTCCTCGATTGCCACAGCAACTGGGCCGCCACCATGCACCTCATGCACAAGCACGGCGCGGAGACGCCGCCCTGCACCGTCACGGCCGACTTCCACGTCACGCTCAAGCGCCCCACGCCCATCGACGCGCCGCTCCATCTGCGCGCGCAGGTCGTCGAATCGACCGATGATCGTGCCGTGGTCGAGGCCACGCTGGAAGCAAACGGCAAGGTGACGGCCACCTGCCGGGGGACGTTCGTCGCCGTGAAGGAAGGGCATCCCGCCTGGCATCGTTGGTAGCGCCATGTCCCTGGTCGCCCTGATGCTGCTGATGCTGGCCCGCCCCGCGCGGCCCGGCTTCGCGGACACCCCCGCTCCCTGGCTCCGCGCGCACGCCCTCCCCCTCACCACCGCCGAGCCCACCGCCGACACCTCCGACCTCGAGCCGTTCCTGCAGCTGCTCGCCGGCAAACAGGTCATCGCCCTGGGCGACGCCACGCACGGCACGCACGAGCTCTACGCGCTCAAGCAGCGCCTCATCCCGCTGCTCATCCAGCGGGCGAACGTCCGCACCGCGGTCCTGGAAGCGCCGTACGTCGACGTGCCGGCGCCGTTCGACAACTACTGGTTCTGGGACACGTCCGAGGTGCGGGAGCTGCTGGCGCAGATTGATGTGGAAGTGGTGGGCGTCGATCCGTTCCTCGCCGCGGCGACCATCGGGCGCGTGGTCTCCGTCGTTCGCGCCGAGGATGCGGCGCTGGCGGAGGAGGTGGCGCGGCGGTACGAGTGCTTGCGCGTCTACGAAGACAACCCGCTCTCCTACGGCGGCACCGCCGGCCAGCCATCGTGCCGCACGCTCATCCTCTCCGTCCGCCCCATGCTCGCCCAGCGTTTCCCGGAGAAGGACGAGCTGCTCCATGCGGCGCGCATCGTGGAGCAGGGAGAGGAAGCGTGGGCGACGAACCTGGCCAATCGCGACGCGGCCATGGCCGAGAACATCGAATGGCTCGCCGCGCGCCGGCCGGATGCGAACCTCGTGGTCTGGGGCCACAACGAACATTTCGGCAGGACGCCGTACATTCTCAACGGTCCGCAGCCGGTCACGAGCACCGGCACCATCCTCGCCCGCGACCTCGGCGACCGCTACTTCGTCCTCGGCTCGGTGGTCGATCACGGTACGTTCAACGCCGCGGAGCTCTTCGGCGGCGGTGGCATCATCCGCCCGTTCCCCATGCCGGCACCAGCAGCCGACGACTATGCGACGCTTCTCCGCGCCGCGCACCTGCCGCTGATGATCGTGCCGCTGCCCAATCCGCTGCCGTACTGGCTGGCCGGCTCGCATCGCATGCGCATCGCCGGCTCGAACGTCTCCTCGCCCGACCGCCCCATGGTGGAGCTGACGCAGGATCTCGGCGCAAAGTACGACGCGGTGGTCTACATCGAGACGTCGACGCCGACCCGCCTCACCAATACTTCCACTGCGGCACGACGTGATTCTCGAAGGCCCACGGCGACGCCGCATTCGGAGTGACGAACACCCGCACCCACCCCACCCGCGGCGAGCCCGGCACCTGCAGCCGCGTGAAGTTCCGTACACCGTCCAGCGGATGGTCGACGATGTAGACGTGCCCATCCCCATGCACCGCCAGCACCGGCTTCCGGAAGCGTCGCGACTCCTCCGTCAGCGCGCCGAGGAACGGCTCGAACAGTTGGCGATACTTGTCGGCGGCCGGCTTCTCCAGATCGGCGTTCGCCTGGAACCCGATCACCACCGCCTTCGCCTTGCCCGCCGCGGCGGCCGCGAACGCCTCGCGCACCCACGCCGCCGCCGCTTCGGTGCGCTGCCGGTTCGCCAGGTCATCCGCCGGCGTACGTCCCGGAAAGGGCTCCATGCCGTTGCCGCTGCCGGGGATGTCCACCGTGGCGAAGAGCACGCCGCCGTGCTCCCAGCGCGCGTTCTCGATGAACTCGGCCTGCCGCACCAGGCCCCTCACCCGGCCTCCGGCCGTCCTCTCCCCGGCGGAGAGAGGCGGGGGGTGCGGGGCGTAGAAGATCTCGCGGATGCGCTGCAGCCGCTCCTGGGGCCGGAACCCGCCCGACCCTTCCTCCCAGCAATCGGTCCACTCGTTGTCGCCCGGCGTGTAGATCACCGGATGGCGCAGCGCGTCGAAGCGGGCCAGCGTCTTCCGGTACATCTCGTCCGTGCACGGCCGCCAGAAGATGTCGCCCACGTGGATCACGAAGGCGAGCTCGTTCTGATCGATGTCCTGCAGCGCGAGCGGATAGCGCCACTCCTCCCACGCAAAATACGGCGCGTCGCCCAGCACCGCGAAAGAGAACGCGGCGCCGGCGCGGTTCGGGGTCGGCTTGGGTGGGCCGCTGGCCACGACCAGCGCGGTCACGATCGCCAGCACCACTGCCAGCACCACCCACCGCTTCCGCGTCATCCGTTCGCCTGCAGCTCCATCAGGATCGCATCGAGGGCGTCCGCCGCCTTGTCCAGCGGGAGGACGCAGGTGCCCGCGCCTCTGTGACCGCCGCCGCCGTACGACGACATCAGCTCGCCCACCGAGGTCTTGCAGGTCCGGTTGAAGATGCTGTGCCCCACCGCGGCCACGACGCTATCGCGAGTGGGCCCCCAATGCACGCGCACCGAGACGTTCGACTGAGGGAAGAGGGTGTAGATGAGGAAGCGGTTGCCGGCCGGCACCCGGTCGACCTCGCGCAGGTCGGTGACCACCACGTTCTGCAGCTGGAAGCTCTGCTGCCGCAGCAGCGCGCGGAAGTCCTCCTGCTCGCGGCGGATGCGCTCCACCCGCTCCGCCACCTCCGGCTGCCGCAGCACCTCCTCGATCGGCATCGTCTTCAGCCACTCGATGAGGTGGCGGAAGTAGTCGTCGAACGAGCCCAGGCCGGTGCGGCTGTCGATGGTGTATCCGAGGAGGATGTAGTCGGCCGGATGCTCGACGTCGCTCGGCGTGAGTTGCGCGGCATCGAGACGGTCGGTCTCCTCGACCAGTCTGGCGAGGCGGAGCAGCGCGGGATCGCGCGGCTCGCGCTCGAGGTAGTAGTCGTACACCAGCCGCGCGGCGGACGGGGCGAGTCCCCACCGGCCCCGGAACTGCGCGGGCGGCTGCTCGTTGCTCGCCGTGAGGAGGTGATGATCGAACCAGAGGCCGCAGCGCGGGTCGTACGGCAGGTTGACCAGGATGTCGTTCGCGGTGAGGTCGACCCGCTTGTCCGTGATGTCCTGGGGGTGGACGAGGAGGATGTCGTCGACCTGCTCCTTCATCTTGATGATGACGGCGCTCGTCAGACCATCGAGGTCTCCTCGGGTCACAAGACGCATTCACGTTCCTCCGGCCGACCCGTTTTACCCCTACGCCCCCGGCCATGCAAGAGGCGTTAAACTCGCGTGCACCGCATGGATGACGTTCAAGCCGAACGCGCCCGCCTCGGGGGTGACGCGCATCAGCTCGCGCGCTGGCGCAAGTGGGGACCATATCTCTCCGATCGCTCCTGGGGCACCGTCCGCGAGGACTACAGCGAAGAGGGGGACGCCTGGGGCTATCTGCCCCACGATCTCGCCCGCTCCAAGGCGTATCGCTGGGGCGAGGACGGCATCGCCGGCTTCTCCGACCGCTATCAGGTTCTCTGCTGGGCCATGGCCTTCTGGAACGAGCGCGATCCCATCCTCAAGGAGCGCTTCTTCGGCCTGGTGCCGAGCGAGGGCAACCACGGCGAGGACGTGAAGGAGTGCTACTTCCACGTCGACGCCGTTCCCAGCCACGCCTACCAGCGGCTGCTCTACAAGTACCCCCAGCGCGAGTTCCCCTACCGGCAGCTGGTCGAGGAGAACCGCCGCCGCTCGGCCGGCGACCGCGAGTTCGAGCTGATCGATACCGGCATCTTCGACGACCGCCGCTACTTCGACATCGAGATCGAGATCGCGAAGGAGGACGCGGACTCGCTGGCCATGCGCGTCACGGCGCACAACCGCGGTCCGGAGCGCGCGCCGCTGCATCTGCTGCCCCAGCTCTGGTTCCGCAATACGTGGTCGTGGGGGCCGGAGACGGTGCGCGCCCCGTCAATACGCCGGGTAGAGCTGTCCAACGGTGGTGTCGGCCTGCTCGCGGACGACTCCGAAGCGCCCCCCCTGGCCGGCCTCCTCGCCTCGTCCCGCCTCGGCCCGCACACGCTCGAATTCCCCGCCGGCACGCCGCTGCTCTTCACCGACAACGAGACGAACGCCCCCCGCGTGTTCGGCCTTGAGGCGCAGTCGCGCAGCCGCCATGTAAAGGATGCCTTCCACCGCCGCGTCATCAACGGCGATGCGGATGCGGTGAACCCGGCGCAAATGGGGACCAAGGCCGCCGGCTGGATCCGCGTCGAGATCGAGGCCGGCGCAAGCTACGTAATGGAGATGCGTCTACGCCCCGTAGAGAGTGTCATCCTGAAGCAAGCAGACGCCGAAGGATCCCCACCTTCAGGCGCGGACCTCTTCGCCCTCCGCCGGCGTGAGGCCGACGCGTTCTACGCGTCCATCCATCCGAAGAACGCGACGTCCGAGGAGCGGAACGTGCAGCGCCAGGCGTTCGCGGGGATGCTCTGGAACAAGCAGAGCTACCTCTTCGACGTCGACGTCTGGCTCGACGGCGACGATCCCCGCTCCCCCCCGCCGCAGCGCCGCCAGTTCGCGCGCAACCGGCGCTGGCGCCACCTCAACTCCATGCGCATCCTCTCCATGCCGGACAAATGGGAGTACCCCTGGTTCGCCGCCTGGGACCTCGCCTTCCATGCCGTCGTCTTCGCCCTCATCGATGCCCACTTCGCCAAGGAGCAGCTCTGGCTCATGCTCTTCGAGCAGTTCCAGCACCCCAGCGGCCAGCTGCCGGCGTACGAGTGGGAGTTCTCCGACCTCAACCCGCCCGTGCACGCCTGGGCGGTCTGGCGCGTCTACAACATGGACCGCATCCGCGGCGGCAAGGCGGACCACGCGTTCCTGGAGAAGTGCTTCCACAAGCTGCTGCTGAATTTCACCTGGTGGGTCAACATGGTCGACCGCCAGGGCAACAACGTCTTCGAGGGCGGCTTCCTCGGCCTGGACAACATCACCGTCTTCGACCGCAGCGAGCCGCTGCCCGGCGGCGCGGTGCTCGAGCAGAGCGACGCCACCGGCTGGATGGGCATGTTCTCGCTGGTGATGATGCGCATGGCGCTGGAGCTGGCCAGGACCAACCCCGTCTATGAAGGGCTGGCCACGAAGTTCTTCGAGCACTACGTCTACATCGGCGCGGCGATGAACATGGTGCGCGGCGACCGTACCCTCTGGGACGGCGACGACCATTTCTTCTACGACCTGCTCCGTTTCCCCGACGGCACCGCCGTGCCGTTCCGCGTCCGCTCGCTGGTCGGCCTCATCCCGCTCTATGCCGTCGAGCGCCTGGAAGGAAAGTGGATCGAGCCGTTCCCCACCTTCCGGGAGAACCTGCACTGGTTCCTCGAGTACCGGCGGGAGATCGTGGAGCGCTGCGTGACGACGGTACGCCACCAGGACGACGTCACCCACGTGCTGGCCGTGGTCGACCGCGACCAGCTGCGGCACCTCCTCTCCTCCATCGCCGACAAGGACGAGTTCCTCTCCCGCCACGGCATGCGCAGCATGAGCAAGCACCACCAGCAGCACCC
>DASYMJ010000229.1:0-11338 GCA_036009105.1 Thermoanaerobaculia bacterium
CCCGCTCCACGCTGCTGCCGGAACAGGTTCACGCGGTAGCGCGCGACGCCGGGGAGATCGTGCGAAAAATCGACATCGCCCGTGCGCTGAAAGTCATCCCAGATCCTTTCCGGCGCGATCGCGCTCAGCATCTCGCTGAAATCAACCTCGGTGATCACGCGAAAGCGGATCGATTCCATCGAGCCCGACACGCGCAGCATCGGCGGACGCCCGACCGTGAGATGCAGATCCGACGCGCCGCGGTCGTTCATCAGGCGAAGGAAACGGTCGATCTTCTGCATCACCGCGCCCCCTTCAAAAACTCGGCGCTCACCATCGCCTCGAAGTCTTCCTTCTTGTTCGCCGCCATGTACGCCGTCTCCGGCGTGATCTGGTCGCGGCGCAGCAGGTCCTTCAGCGCCTCGTCGAACGTCTGCATCCCCTGCGATTTGCCGATCTGCATGGCGGAGTACATCTGGAACGTCTTCTCGTCGCGGATCATGCTGGAGATGTTGCTCGTCCCCTTCAGCACCTCGAACGCGGCCACCTGCTTGTGCGGCTGCTTCGATGGCAGCAGGCGCTGCGCCACCGCGTACTTGAGCGACTCGGACAGCGCCGCGCGGATCTGCGGCTGCTCGTCCACCTTGAAGCTGGAGATGATCCGGTCGATCGCCTTCGGCGCGCTGGTCGAATTGAGCGTGCCGAGGACGATGTGGCCCGTCTCGGCGGCGGTGAGGGCGAGGGAGATCGACTCGTTGTCCCGCAGCTCGCCGATGACGATGACGTCCGGGTCCTCGCGCAGCGCGGCGCGCAGGGCGCGCGCGAACGAGCCGGTGTGCGTCCCCACCTCGCGCTGGTTGATGAGGCAGTTCTTGAACGGGTGCACGAACTCGACCGGGTCTTCCATCATCAGGACATGATCGTGGCGGGTCTCGTTGAACAGGTTGACCAGCGCGGCCAGCGTGGTCGATTTGCCGGAGCCGGACGGGCCGCAGATCAGGACCAGCCCCTGATGGTAGTCGGCGATCTCGGCCAGATGCGGCGGCAGGCCGAGGTCGGTGATGGTGGGCGGCTTCTCCGGAATGACCCGGAAGACGGCGTGGTAGCCGCGGTGGTCGAGAAAGACGTTGCCGCGATAACGGCCGGCCTGGGGGATGTAGTAGCAGAAGTCGACCTGCTGCCGCTCGGTGAGCACTTCCCACTGATGCGGGGTGAGGATCTCGCGCAGCATCGACTCGGTCTGCTCCGGCGTGAACGGCTCGCCCTGGGCGCGGAGCAGATCGGCGGCAAGGCGGACCATGGGCGGCTGGCCGACGGAGAGGTGGAAGTCGCTCGCCCCCTGGTTGCGGGTGGCGATGAGCATGGCGTGCAGCTTCGGCTCGCCCTCCACCGTGCGCGCGGCGAGGGCCGCGTTGCGAACGGCGGCGGCGTCCTGCTGCGGTGCGCGGTCGCGCGCGGCGAGCTCCTCGAGGATGTCGACGGCGCGGGTGCGGACGGCGCGGTTCGGGTCGCTCGTCGCGACCTTGGTCAGCGCGGGGATGACGTTCGGATGCTGGAAGTGCCGCAGGGCCTGCATCACCTCGATGCGGACGTCGGGCTGCGGGTCGCCCAGCATGCGGCCGAGGGCGGGCAACGCGCGGGCGTCTCCGATGCGGCCGAGCGCCTCGACGGCGGACCACTTGAGATCGGGATCGGCGAGAGCCGCGATGAGCGGCTCCACGGCGCGCGGGTCTTTCAGCCGGGCCAGGGTGTCGGCGGCCGCGATGCGGATCCACCAGTCCGGATCCTTGAGCAGGGCGATGGTGGGCGGGACCATGCGCGCGTCCTCGAAGGAGCTGACCACGCCGAGGGCGGCGCCGCGCAGCTCGTCGTCCGGATCGTGCAGCAGCTCGATGGCCGGCTCGATCACCGCATCGCCGAACGCGCGGATCGACTCCAGCGCGCGGTCGCGCACGAAGCCGGCCAGCGTCTTGGCGAAGTTGATGTACCGCTTGATGACCTCGGCCGGGTTGCCCATCCCGAGCAGGATCTTCATCACCGCGGTGCGCGTGCCGGCGTCGCCCGAGGCGATCAACGGCAGGAGGCGATCGACGAGCTCGGGGCCGCTCTTCGATGCGGTGCGGGTGAGCGCGTCGATGAGCAGCTGCTGGGTTCCGTAGCTGACCAGTGGCAGCTGCTCGACGAAGAGCGGCACGGAGCTCGCGGGCGCGCGGGTGGCCAGGATCTCCAGCGCCTTCTCGCGGACCTGCTGGTTGTCGTCGCGGGTCAGCCTCTGCCAGCGGGCTAGCGAGCGGTCGTCGATGTCGAGCGTGCCGAGGCGGGCCAGGAACTGCACGCGGTCGGCGCCGGCGCCCGATTCGAGCTGCCAGAGCAGCGGCGCGATGGCGTTCGTCACCGGCGCTTCGAGGAGCACCTTCCGCGCGATGTCCTGCGTCTCGCGGTCGTTCGCGGCGAGGAGCTGGGGCAGGCGTTGCTCGATGCCAGGCAACGTGAAAAGGATCGGCACGGCGGCGCGGAATGCGGCCTCGGGCTTCCCTTTGCCTTCGGCGAGGAAGAAATCGACCGTCTCCGGATCGCGCAGCCGCTGCAGGATGGGAACGGCGGCTTCGCGCAGGGCGCGGTCGGGGCGGAAGAGCATCCACACGACGTCCCGCGCGCGGAGCCCCTCGGTCGTAGCCAGCCGCTGCAGGAGCTCGTCGCGCTCCTGGGGGGTGGCGAAGTCTTTGTTGGAGAGGCGGCGGAGGGTGTCCTTGAGCTCGGACTGGAAAAGCGCCATAAGTGGTTACTGGTTGCTGGTTGGTGGTTGCTGGTAAGAACCAGCGCACCATACCAGCAACCAGCAACGAGGAACCAGCAACTACTCTTTGTTCAGGGCCCGGATGAGCAGCCCCGCGCCGACGGCGAGGACCGCCACGCCGGCTGCGACCGTGCCGGGGTTCTCCTTGGCATACGACGTCGCCTTGGTGCTGCCTGTCTTCAGGTAGTCGCGCGCGGTGTTGAGGTACTCGTCGACGTCGACGCTCTGCATCGAGTTCTTGAGGTTGTTGATCATCTCTTCACTGATGCCGATGCGTCCGAGGAACTGCTCCAGGCCGCGGTTCTTCGACTGGCCGCAGGTGGGGCAGATGTCCGCGCCGGTGTTCGTCGCGCCGAAGCTGGACGAGCCGGTGTTGTTGCCGATGCCGGTCGAGCCTCCGCCGAGATCGCTGCCGCTCGAGGCGCCGAAGCCTCCGGGGGTGGGGGTGTCCTGTGTCATGCGTTCTTCTCCTTCTTTCAACGTCTGCGCGCTTCTTCGCCCGGCTCGTAGGTGCGGCCGTGGGTTCCGATGCGCGGGTTGCCGGTCTTGTTCGTGAAGCGGTCTTCGTCGTTCCAGCGGTCGTCGGCGGTCTCCGGCGTCAGCTCCTGATCGCGCTGCCGGTCGGAGCCGTCGGCGCGGAAGCCGGCCTTGAGGCTGGTCTGGGGCGGCGTGTAGGTGTCGTCCAGGATGGGCAGGGGGATGTCGGTCTGCCGCTGCACCGGCCGAGCCTGCTGTTTCGTCGCGCCGGTACGCTCCGCCGGCGCGGCCTGCCGCGGCGTGCTCTCCGCGGCGCTGTTGTCATCATGGTGGTGATGCGAGAAAACGCGTTTGATCGCGCCCGTCACGGTCGAGGCCGCCCGTCCAAGCGCCGATGTTTGTGTCATCTTTCTTCGCTCCCTTCGGTAGGGGGTATTGCACGGGGCGGGCCGATCTGAGGAGTTGCTGGGTGCTGGTTACTGGTTGCTGGTAACGGGGGGAAAACGTCGGTTTTCCTACTAGTAACCAGCAACCAGCAACCAGCAACTACTTCCCATACACCACCCTCCACACCACCCCGCCCCCATCGTCCGAAACGAGCAGCGAGCCGTCCTTCAGCACCATCACGCCTACCGGGCGGCCCCACACCTGCTTCTTGTTCGGGTCGGGGGCGAAGCCGGTCAGGAAGTCGTCGTAACCGCCGGTGGGGCGGCCGTTGCGGAAGGGGACGTGGATGACCTTGTATCCACTCCGTTTGGAGCGGTTCCAGGAGCCGTGGAGGGCGACGAAGGCGCCGCCGCGGTACGGCTCGGGGAACATCTTGCCGGTGTAGAACGCGATGCCCAGTGCGGCGCCGTGCGGATCGACCAGCACCGAGGGCACCACGGCTTTCTTCACCAGGTCGGGGCGCTGGCCCTTCAGGCGCGGCTCCTCGTGCTGGCCGATGTAGGCGTAGGGCCAGCCGTAGAACGCGCCGGCTTTCACCTCCGTGATGTAGTCCGGCGGCAGGTCGTCGCCCAGGCCATCGCGCTCGTTGACGGCGGTCCAGAGCGCGCCGGTGACCGGCTCCCAGGCCAGGCCGACCGGGTTGCGCAGGCCGGAGGCGAAGATGCGCCGCCCGCTGCCGTCCGGGTTGTACTCCACGATCGCGGCGCGCATCTCGTCCTCCACGCTGACGTTCGAACGGGAGCCAATGGAGACGTACATCTTCGAGCCGTCACGGTTGAACGCAACGCCGCGCGTCCAGTGCCCGCCCGGCGGCAGCGGCGTCACCCGCTGCGGCTCGCCCCTGGCCGGCGCCCCCGCCGTGTAGGCAAACCGCACCACCGCATCCTCGGTGCCCACGTACAGCTGGTTGCCGCGGAAGGCGATGCCGTACGGCTGGTTGAGACCGGTCGCGTACAGGTAGCTGCTCTCCGGAACGCCGTCCGCGTTTGCGTCGCGAAAGGCCTTGATCCGCCCGCCTCCCGACTCGACCACGAAGATGTCGCCATTCGGCGCATAGGTCATGGTCCGCGGCTCCTCGAGATCCGTCGCCCAGACCGTCGCTTTGAATCCGGGCGGCAGATGCAGCGAGGCGTTCGCCGGCCTTCCCACCACCGCCGGCGGATTGCCGGAGCTCGGCGTCTCGAACGGCGGCGGCAGCTGGTCGGCGCGGATCAGATGATGTTGCGGCTTTGGATCATTCGTCACCGGCGGCGGCGTCTGGGCGCGGCAGGCGAGGGAGACGAATGAGATGATCAGCAGCATGCGGCGTGCGGTCATTCCTGGTTTGCTCCTCGTGATCAGCTGTGCGCGGCAAGAGGCGCGCCCGCGGCCGCCCGTCATCGGATTGTTCACCGGTTTGTCCGGCCCCACCGCCGCGTGGGGCGAGGCGATCTCGCGCGGCGCGCGGCTGGCGGCGGAGGACTGCAAGTCCGCCACGCTGTCGGTGGAGGATGACGGCGGCAAGCCCGAGGCGGCCGCGAATCTGGCCGCCTCTTTCCTCGGCGATCCGCGCGTGGTGGCGATCGTCGGCGCGGACACGACGGCCGGCTCCCTCGCCGCGTCGCCATTGGCCGAGGCGAAGGGCGTGGCCATGATCTCGCCGACGGCGAGCGCGCCGGTCCTGACCAAAGGCAAGCACTGCACGTTCCGGGTCTGCGCCACGGACGACCTGGAGGCGCTGGCCGCCGCGCGGCTGGCCCGGCAGCGCCTGAACCTGCGCCGCGTGGTGATCCTGCGCGACACGCGCAACGACTATTCGGTGGGGATGGCGGCGACGTTCTCCGCCGCCCTTCCGCCCATCGCCGTCTTCGACTACGCCGCCGGCGACAACGACTTCCGCGCGCAGCTCACCAGCGCCCGCGAGCTCGAGCCGGACGCGCTGTTCGTCCCCGGCTACTACGGCGACGTCGCCCAGATCGCCACCCAGGCCCGCGACCTCGGCATCCGCGTGCCGCTCCTCGGCGGCAGCGGCTGGGACTCGCCGAAGCTGACCGAGATCGGCGGGAAGTCGCTGGAAGGATGCTGGTTCGTCGGCTGGACGCGTCCGGCCCTGCCGTCCTTCGTGCAGCGCTTCCGCTCGCGCTACGGCACCGAGCCCGATGCGGCCGCGGCGCAGGGGTATGACGCGTTTGCCATCGCCTGCTCCGCGGCTGCCCGCGGCGGCCATGACCGGCGGGCCGTTCGCGATGCGGTGGCCTCGACGCGGGACTTTGCGGGGGTGTCGGGCATGATCACCATCGGGCCGGACGGCAACGCGCACAAGCCGCTGGCGGTGTTCCGCATTGCGGATGGCCGCTTCGTGGAAGAGGGCACGGTGAATCCGTAAGGAATGTGGGGGCCGGCTTCAGCCGGCCCGGGCGGGCTGAAGCCTGGCCCCACATCCGTTTGCCGGTGCGCTCCGTACCTCCCTGCATGGCGAACATCTTCATCACCGGCGGCAGCGGCTACATCGGGCAACACCTCATCCAGGCGCTTCTCGCGCGGGGGCATCGCGTGCGGGGCGTCGTGCGCAAGCGGTGGACGTTGCCGAAAGGCGCCGAGGAGGTGATCGGCAACGCGCTCGACGGCAGCACCTTCATCGAAGCCGTCGCGGCGGGCGATACGTTCGTGCAGCTGGTCGGGGTGGCGCATCCTTCGCCGGCCAAGGCGCAGCAGTTTCGGGAGATCGACCTGGTCTCGGTCCAGGAGTCGGTGAAGGCGGCCAAAGAGGCGCGGGTAGCGCACTTCGTCTACCTCAGCGTGGCCCAGCCGGCGCCGATCATGCGCGACTACATCGCCGTGCGCGCGGAGGGAGAGCGGCTCATCCAAGAGGCCGGCCTCGACGCCACGTTCATCCGCCCCTGGTACGTCCTGGGGCCGGGGCACCGCTGGCCGTACCTGCTGCTGCCGTTCTACTGGCTCTTCCGCACCGAGACCTCGCGGCGTCTCTATCCGGTGAAGCTGACGGACGTCGTGCGGGCGATGGTCAGCGCCATCGAGCAGCCGCCGAGCGGCGTGCGCATCATCGAGGCGCCGGAGCTGCGGCGAGGCGCCGTAGCGCATCCACACCCGCCGCGGCAGCAATCGCCAGCTGCGGTATGACCGGCACGCGGAAGCGCGCCTCCGATTCAGCCCCGGCGGTCATCACCACGAAGTAGACGATGGTCAGGAGCAGCAGCAGCGCCAGCTCGCGGTCGCTCCGCCACAACATCAGGATGCCGATCGCGGCGAGGACGAGCAGCGCCGCCTGCAGCGCGTTGAAGGCCAGCTCCAGCAGCGAGGGATGGAGCGGGCTCACCACCTCCAGCGCTTCCCAGTCGCTGTCCAGCAGGTCGATGAGAATGCCGCGCGCGGTGAGCGCCGCGAGCGCCGCCGGATGCTGCAGCGCGACGCGCCGTCCGATCCGCCCATACTCGCGAGCCATCACCGCATGCGGCAGATCCTCGGCCGCCACGTGCAGCCGGTCGTCGATCTCGTCCTCCGCCTCGTCCTCCAGTTCCTTCTGATGCGTGCGCAGATCGGCTTGAAAGTCTTCTCCCTGGTCCTCCATGGCCAGCGCGCCGGCCGCGCGGTACTCCAGCCAGTTCACGCCGGCGATGGAAGAGACGGTGAAGACGCCGGTGCGGTAGCCGTTTCTCGCTGCCCATAGCAGCGGCAGCGCGAGCGCGGCAATGGAAAACGCAATGATGCGCCGTCGCCGCAGCAGCACCGCGAAATAGAGAATGGCCACGGGCCTGATCAGGACCAGGGCGCCGCTGAGCAAACCGGAAGCGCGGCCCCGCGCCGCCAGCACGAACAGACCGAAGAGCAGGACCGTGAACAGCGTCTCGCTCAGCACCTTGTTCGCGTAATGGATGGTCGGCACGTCGAGCGCGAAGATCAGAGCGGCGATTACAGCCGCGAAGCGCGAGAGCCGCCGCCGGGTGAAGAAATAGATGGCCACGGCCAGGCCGACATTCAGCAGATGCTGCACCGCCACCAGCGCGGTCATGTTCGTGAACGGCAGGAGGAAGAGCGGATAGCCGGGCGTGCGCATCGTCTCCGCCACCCCGGGCTCGGTGACGAAGCCGAGGCCGTGGCGGAGGTTGCGCGCCGGGGCGAGGTAGGTGAAGGAGTCGGGGAAGAAGAAGTCGCCGTTGCTGAAATGGAGGTAGGCGAAGTTCGCGATCAGGGCGACGATCGCGATGAGGATGGCGTCGCGAGTCGCGCGCTGCATCGGCGCATGTTACCTGCGCATCACGCTCTCCAGCTCGTCCGGCCGCGAGGAGCGCACGCGCGCGTCGTCCGCCGTGATCAGCCCCTGCTGCACCAGCCGGGCGAGCGAATCCTCCAGGGAGATCATCCCCTGGCGCTTGCCGAGAGTGATCTCGTTGGCCAGGTTCTGCAGCCTTTCCTGGCGGATGTGATTGCGCACGGCGTAGTTCGCCAGCAGCACCTCCACCGCCACCGCCCGGCCGTTGTTGTCGGCGCGGGGGATGAGCTGCTGCACGACGATCGCGTTGAGGCTGAGCGCGAGCTGCTGCTTGATCTGCGTCTGCTGCGCGGGCGGGAAGACGTCCACCATGCGGTGGATGGCCTGCGTCGCGTCGCTGGTGTGCAGGGTGGAGAGGATGAGGTGGCCCGTCTCGGCGGCGGTGAGCGCGGTGGCCACCGTCTCCAGGTCGCGCATCTCGCCGACCAGGATCACGTCCGGATCCTGGCGCAATGCCGCGCGCAGCGCGGCGGAGAACGACGGCGAGTCGCGCCCCACTTCCACCTGCTCGATGACCGACCTGCCGTTGCGGTGCTCGTACTCGATGGGATCCTCGATGGTGATGACGTGCCGCGCCTCGCCGCGGTTGATCTCGCCGACCAGCGCGGCCAGCGTGGTCGACTTGCCGGAGCCGGTCGGGCCGCAGACGAGCACCAGGCCGCGGGTCGGCTTCACCAGCTCGGCCAGCGACGGAGGGAGGTTGAGCTGTTGCAGCGTCGGCACCTCGGTCGGCAGCGCGCGGACGGCCGCGGCGAGCGTGCCGCGCTGCCGGTGCAGGTTGACCCGGAAGCGCCACGCCCGGCGGTCCTCGTCCGAGGGCGGCTTGCCGAGGCGGAGGGAGAAGTCGGCGGCGCCGTCTTCGTCGATGCGCTGGCGGAGGCGCGAGGTCATGGAGGGGGCGAAGAGCGCCTGCACGTCCGCGGCGTCGAGCACGGGGGCGTCGGTGCGGGTGAGACGGCCGCCGAGGCGGAGGGTGGGGGGAAGGCCGGCGAGGAGGAGCAGGTCGCTCGCGCCGCGCTGGGCCATCTCGATGAGCAACCGCTCCAACGGATTCCCCTCGGAGAGCGTGGCCGCGGGCCAGGGCGCCTGCTCCGGCTGCGGCTCGGAGTCCCGCTCTTGATCGCCCCCTTCCGTCTGATTGAGCTCGCGCACGAGCTGCTCGAGGTCCGGATCGGGAGTCAGTTTCTTCATCGCCGGGAGTCTACGAATGAAGCATGCCAGAGGTCACGGCGCGCAACAATCGGCGCCGATTTTCGTTATTCTGTCGACCATTCCAAACAGGAGACTCCAATGAAATCTCGCTCATTCGCTGTGCTGGCGGTTTTCTGCCTGGCCATGCCCGCGCTGGCCGCATCGCGCTTCGGCCCGCTCATTGAGGCGTATGACAACCTGCAGGTCGGCGCCCCCTCGCCGGTGAACAACCTGCAGTACACCGTAGGCCACATGAAGCTGACCCTCACTTCCGGCAGCGCCGCGCCGGTCAAGGCGGGGAACGAAACGGCCGGCATTTTCTTCAAGGGCAACGGCTCCCTCCAATACACCTCGGTCGACCCGGTCGAGGCGCCGGTCATGAAGTTCAACCTGCGCAAGGAGTCGAACCTGGAGGCGGGCGGCAACGGCACGTCGACCACGGCCAGCGGCACCATCAGCGAGATTCTGATCCTCGCCTCCGGGCAGCCGCTGCCGGAGCTGACCGGCTCGGGCGGCGACGCGCTGGCCGGCCCGTTCCAGTCGCACCTCGAATTCTTCGACCGGGCCGAGGTGGCGCCCGCTTCGCACCTGCAGGTCGAGCAGAAGCTCGCCTTCCCGACGGCGAAGGTGGTGCGCATGCAGATCCGCGGACGCAACGATCTGCTCTACGTCTACGACCCGATCGAAACGCATGACGAGCTGTTGGCCGTTCTCAGTGGCGTGGACAGCGACGACAAGCGCATCAAGGCCCGCCTCTATCCGACCGTGTTGTCGCAGCAGCCGATCGATCGCGACCGCCGCGAGCCGCCCAAGGCGCCGTTCATGCTGACCGGCCTCGATTACACGCTCATCGCGGACGGCGACAATGCGAAGCTCACCGTCACCGAGACGATCGCACGGCAGAGCGGACAACAGGCCGCGCTCCGCTTCAATCAGAACCAGAACATCATCAGCCGGGTCGGCGGCGCGATGCGCACATACCACGTGACGAGCGTCAGGGACGATCAGGGCCACCCCCTCCCCTTCGATCACGACAAGCGCGAGCTGCTGGTCGGCCTGGAGGAGACGAAAGGGGAGACGGTCAAGCTGACATTCAATATCGAGGGCGACTTCCTCGTCCGCCCGAACAATGACAATGCCTGGCAGCTGGGCGTCAATCCGTGGTTCCCGCAGCCGGAGCTCAATGGCCAGTACTACACGCTGCACTCCCTGGTGAAGGTCAAGAAGCCGTTCGTTCCCATTGCGCCGGGTAAGACGGTGCGGCGGGAAGAGGAAGGCGAGTACAACGTGGTGGAGAACGTCATCGACAAGCCGGTGCAGTTCGCGGTGGTGCACGCCGGCAAATACGAGATGACGGAGGAGACGAAGGGCGGCCTCACCGTCCGCGTGGCCTCTTATGCGGGCAAGAACGAGCGCGCCGCGAAGCAGCTGACGAACCTCTCCTTCGCCATCATCGACTATTACCAGTATTTCCTCGGTCCCTTCCCGTTCGACGAGTTCAACATCGTGCAGGTCAACACGTTCGGCTATGGCCAGGCGCCCCCGGGGACGATGTTCATCACGAACGAGGCGTTCAACTCGACGCTCGGCGAGGTCAATCAGATCTTTTCGCAAGGCGTCAATGAGCGCTTCGCGCATGAAATCGCCCATCAGTACTGGGGCCATGTGGTGAAGATGCCGAGCATTGAGGAGCAGTGGCTCACGGAATCGTTCGCTGAATACTCGGCCGCGCTGGCATTGCGGAAGTTCCAGGGAAACGCCGTTTACGACCGCCTCATCGCGCACTGGAAGTCGCGGGGCGGCGACGGCGCCAAGGTCTCGCCCATCCCGCTGGCCCGCCGGGTGGGCGGCGATGACCTCAATGCGCTCATCACCTGGCAGAACCTGACGTATTTCAAAGGCGCTTACCTGCTCTACAAGCTGCACAAGGAGCTGGGTGACGAGCAGTTCCTGACCTTCCTCAAGTCCTACCAGAAGTCCTTCCGCTGGAAATACGGCACGACCACGAACGTGGCCGGCCTGCTCCAGTTCATGACGAAGAAGGACTACACGCCGTTCTTCGAGCAGTACTTTTGGGGCACGGCGATGCCGGACTAGCGAGCGTGAGTCTGGCGTGCGAAAGGGCGGCCGCGACGGCCGCCCTTTTCATTTTTGCCGCATGCGCATGATAAAGTTCA
>DASYMJ010000230.1:0-11355 GCA_036009105.1 Thermoanaerobaculia bacterium
AGCGACGAAGAGCACGCGGTCCAGCTGCGGCAGCTGCGGCATCAATCAAAAGTCCTTGTCGCGATGATGGAATGGCGAGAATCCTCTTTGGAAAGCGGGCGCCCACAACACCGCCAGCCGCTCTTTCTTCTCCGGCACGAAGTGATGCTCGCCTGCTGCTAACTGGCGTGCGCCGGCGTAGGGCATTCCATCGAGCAGCCCTCGCGCTTCTCCGGCTTCGCTGAGGATGACGTAGGGGCCGGGGACGGCGATCTCGAATTCGTCGTAGCCGCCGATCCAGGCGCCGGCGGCGCGCAGCCGTCCGAGGTCGACGAAGTGCTTGTCCATGAACTCGCCGCCGCGCTTGGGGAAGAACGGCCCGTTCGCCTGCACGACATAGCAGCGCGCGCGCACGATGTCCTCGGGAATCGTGTCGGCGATCAGGCCGCGCTGCATCGCCTCGCGCGTGATCGCTTCGAAGATGAAGTAGTAGGGGCGGCGGCGGTAGATGGTCTCCCCTTTGAGGTCCATCAGCGGCTCGCCGGGCCGGGTCAGGTGGAGGACCTGGTTCATCATCGTGATGTGCTCGCGCGTGCGGTTCTCGAACCGCTCCGCGTAGTAGTAGAGGGATGCGAGCATGATCGCTGCCGCCGCGGCCATGGTCCAGCGGTTTGCTTTCGTTGCGACCAGGATGGCCAGGACGGGGAAGATGGGCAGAAAGTCGCGCGGCGTGATCAGGTTCCAGAAGCAGACCACGGTCACCACGAACACGTACATGCCGCCCGTTGCCAGGCTGAATTTGCGGCGCCACACCACCGCCGCCGCTATGAGGATCAAATAGAGCGCGACTCTGAGCGCGAGGTGGTTGACCTTCACCAGCTCGTTGAAGGTGATGACGCAGTAGACCAGGTTCTTCCACGCGTTCAGGTGCACAAAGTACGCGGCGACGATCGCGGGCACGATGGGGAACGCCGCGAGCGCCGCCAGTCTGATCTTGCGCCTGGTGAGGAGCGCGGCCGCCACCAGCGTCACGATCAGGAGCATGGTCTTCATGGAGGTGGCGAGCGCGGCGCCGAGGAGCAGGCCGCCGAGCGCGGCGCGCCACGGGGAGAGGTTCGGCGTGACGAGCACCACCAGGGCGAGCATCCAGAGGGCCATCCAGAGGTTGTCGGTGCGGTACTCGAGCGACTTGAGGAAGAACGGCGGCAGCGCGTTGAGCAGGATGACCGCCCACGCCGCCCGCCCGCCGAAACGCCGCGCGAGCACGAAGGTGGCGGCGGTGACGACGAGCCACAACAGGAGCATCGGCGCGCGCATCCACAGGAGGATGTCCGCCCGCTCGCCGAGCGCGCCCAGGATGGGCGCGGTGAGGATGTGGAAGAGCGGCGCGTGGTTGTCGAAGTAGTCGCGATACTGAACGAATCCGGCCGTCCAACCCCACGCCACGTGAAGGTGCTGCGGCTCGTCGGAGTCGAAGCGATAGCGGAAGAAGGCGAGTCCGCGCAGGACGAGCGTCGCCGCCGCGAGCAGCCCGATGGCGAACCGTTCCGACCCCCTCGCCACGGCGCGACGATAACACGGTGGACAGCGGCCCCCGCCGTGAATAGAATCCGCCGCCACGCTGTTCTGGTGGGTCCTTTGCCGCAGCAGTAAGCCGTTGTAGCTCAGTTGGTAGAGCAGCTGATTCGTAATCAGCAGGTCACCGGTTCAAGTCCGGTCAACGGCTCCAGTATCTTCAGCACGTCACGCCGCCCTGATCGGGCGGCGTTCGTGTTTCTGGGAGACTCACATGGTCGGCGTGCAATCGGCCGCGGTCACCGTCAGCGGCGGGTTGGAATCGAACGTGTCGCCGACATGGAGGCCGCGCACCATGAGCGTGCCGTCGGTGCCGGTCTGGCCGGCGTTGATGCGCGCGCCGTACGTCGTCGTGAACCAGACGTTCGCGCCCGAGCGGGCGGTGCCGTCCCCGTTGACGGAAGCGATGGTGATCGGCATGCAGAGGCCGGTGTGCGGCGTGTTCACCAGCGTCACCGTCGGCGCCCAGCCGCTCACCGGCAGATCGGCGATCGGTCCGGGGACGGCGCCGCGCGTGGCAGGGGTGCGGATGCCGAAGCGGAAGAACGGCGCATGTCCGCTGCGCTCCGCAAAGTCTTTCCCGTAATTCGCCACGATCGTGTTCCAGCAGTCCGTGCGGTTGAGCGTCCCCTGATAGTTCACCCAGGCATGTGGATTGTCGGGATGGGAAGAGCAGATCTTCGTCCCCGTCCACTGGTGCCACATCATGCAACTGGCCCGCGGCATGTTGGCGTTGTAGGGTCCCGAGCCGGACGCGCGCCCCAGGTCCGTGCAGTGCGCGTCGGCCCAGCCCTCGTATTCGTCATAGAGGCCGAGGCCGTAGTGTCCGAACTCGTGCGCATAGACCTGGAAATCGCTGTAGCCGAGGTCGTTGACGCCTGATGCGGCGGCCAGGGCGCGCATGTTCATGTGCGTGGCCAACACGCCGCCGCCGAGAAAGCCGCCCAAGCGCGAGCTCACGTACGGATGGACGGTATTGTCGGCGAAGAGGCGATAGTCGGTGTCGGCCCAGTTCTCCCCATCGTCCAGGATGTCGATCTGCTCGAAGAACATCTGCCCGTCCGTGGCATTGAACAGATAGCGCGACGCGGGCAGCAGTTTCTGATCGCGGAAAAACACGAGGTCCGCCGCGGACGCATCCCATTCGATGGTCGCCACCACATGCAGGCCGAACAGCGTATTGGATCTGCTGATGGTGATCTCCTGAAATGCCGAGGGGTCGCGGACGATGAAGGGCGCGAACTGGCCCTCCGCATCGGCGAAGATGCTGGTGTTGTAAACGCGGTAGTTCCAGTTGCGCGGCGGGGTTCCGGTGCTGCCCCGCTCGTGACCGCGTCGCGGCGAGCTGTTCTCGAACAGAAACAGGCGTGCCACGATGCGCGATCCGGCGCGCAGCGGCGTGTTCATCTCCAGGATGCCGTCCGGACCGGTGACGTTCGTTCCGGAGACGCTCGTGGCCAGCGTCCCGTTGACGAATACCTGCGCGCCGGCGATGTTCTCGCCGCTGTCGCCGGTGACGTGAATCCGTGCGCCGCGCACCCGCACCCGCAACACCGCGTTGCTGAACCCGCCGTCGCTGTTCGTAGCGGTGGCGCGCAGAAAGACCGTGCCGGGCGGCAGGATGATCGATCCCTGGAAGGCGAAGCAGCCGGGAGGCGTGCAGCCGGGATGGGTGGTGGAGGTCACCGTACCGCTGGCCAGGCCGGAGAGCAGCGCCGTCCGGGCCAGGGTGCCGCACGACTCGCGCACCACGAACTTCGCGGCGACCTGGCCGTTGCCGGCGGCGAAGTCCTGATCCGGCGCGGGCTCCACGAACGCAACCTGCGGCAACGCCGGCGTACAGGCAGCGGGCGCCCCCTCGGTCGTCTCGACGCGCAGATCGTCGAGCGTCTCCGCGTTCACGTGGTCTCCGAAGTCGAGCGAGATGGAGGCGATGTCGGCAGTGCCGCGCGCGACTTCCAGCGGCGCGCGGACAGGAAGAGGCAATGCGGTGCGAATGTCGGCGCCGAGCAACTGGCCGGCGGTATTGAAGGCGCGCAGAATCGCGGTCGGCATCGGCAATCCGGGCTGCGCCTGCAATGCGCCAGTCTTGAGGGAGACGCGTAACAGCGGCCGGTCGAAGCGGATGGTCAGCGGCACGCGCGCGCTGGCCGTGGTCGACTCGATCGGATCGCGCGAGTCGTTGTAGATGACGTGCGTTCCGGACGACGCCTCGATCGGCGCGACCTCCCGGATCATCGGCCGGGACGGAAATCCGAGGTCGCTGAGCAGCGGCACGAAGTGCACGCCCTCGGTCGCCGCGTACTGATCGACCACGTATGGACCGCCGGCTACCGGCGCCTCGAAGTCGAGCGTTCGGGAGTGAGACCGGTAAGCCGCCGGATAAGTCGGCGAGGGCGAAAAGCCGGAGAGCGCGATGGCCGTGACCGGCAGGCGCAACAGCGTCATGTGGATCAGGCCGAGCTGGCCGCTTCGCACGTAATACAGCTCCACGAAGTGCGGCCCGGCGTCGAGATCCACCTCGCCGGAGCGGAGGACGTAGCCGAGATTGGCGCGCAGGTCGACGAGCACATTGCCGTCCACCGACAGCACGGCGGCATTGTCCGTTTCGATGGTGAAGCGGTGCCGGCCTGCACCGGCGACGAAGCTGCCGGTCCAGCGTGCGGTATTGAGGTTGCGCACGATGGAGGAGGGGAGATTGAACGCCGCGCCCGGATGCGCCGGATCATCGGAAAAGTTGATGCCCGTATCGATGCGCACCAGGCGCGGCAGATCGGGGATGCGCGGATAGACGCCGAAGTTCGAGTAGTACTCCCCCTTCAGTCCCTGCGCGAAAGCGGCGGAGGGGAGCGCGAGCACACCGGCGATCAAGGCGATGAGAGTTTTCATGGTCGTCTCCGGAAATCAGCGGCGGGCGGTGACGGCGTAGATGCCGAGGCGGTCTGTCTCCAGGAAGAAGCCGCCGGCCAGCGGTACATCCTCCGGCTGGGACGGCTGCGGCTCCCACTGGTTGCGCTCGGGATCGAAGCGCTCGATGCGCGCCGTGGCGGGGTCGAACTTCGGATGCGCGCCGCCTTCCTGCGGATCGGGCAGGACGATGTGCAGGTCGACCGGCTTCGCGAGCTTGTCGCTCCCGCTATTCGCCGCGATGCGCTGCGGCTCCCGGACGAAGATGCGGTCCGGCGGCGGCGCGACGTCGGCGGGGCCGAAGGCGAGCCAGCTGCCCGGCGGCAGCGCGCCGGGCGGCACCATCAGGGAGAGCTGCCCGTTCGCGGAGAACGCCATCACGGTCTCCTTCGGGTCGATGAGCGTGGTGTTGATGCGGGCCATCGCGACGAGCGGAGCGCCGTCGCCGGAGGCCTTGCCGCGCCCGACCAGCATGAGCAGCTCGCCCACCTCGACGGGGATGGTCACGACATAGGAGCCGGAGCCCGGATCCGCTTTCGTGCTGAACGTCTTCGCCTGCCGTTCGCCGGTGACGGAGACCTCCACGACGGGCGGCGCGGCGACAGGCCGCGAAGGGGTGACGCTCACGAGCAGTTCCGCCGCGCCGATGGGCCTCGCACCGATGGCGAGCGGCGCTTTCGCATCGCCGCGAAGCATCAGCTTCCCCGCTGCGGGCACCGGGAGGGCGGCAGGCGGCGCCGCAGCGGGAGGGCTGGAAGACCGACAGCTTGCCATCGAAAAGGCAACCGCCAGAAGAGAAGCCACAACGCCCTGTCGTCGTCTCACGCCACTGCCCTCCGAGGTCGATAGTGACGGGAAGGTGAGGAGCGTTTCAGCCGCGAGTCATCGTGCGCCGAGGAGCTCCACCTGGAAGACCAGCGTCGCGTTCGGGGGGATGACGCCGCCGGTGCCGCGCTCGCCGTAGCCGAGGGCGGGCGGGATGACGAGGGTGCGCTTCTCGCCGATCTTCATCGCGGCGATGCCTTCGTCCCACCCTTTGATCACGCGGCCCTGGCCGAGGGGGAACTCCAACGGCTCGTTGCGGTCGCGCGAGCTGTCGAACTTCTTGCCGTCCGTCAGCCAGCCGGTGTAGTGGACGCTGACGATCTGGCCCGCCCGCGGCTGCGCGCCGCTGCCCGGACGGTCGATCGAGTACTGCAGTCCGGACGGGGTGGTCTGCAGAGTGGCGGGCATGGCAAAGGTGTCCATCTCCGGTCCTTTCGGCGCTTCGACGGCAGCGCTGGTGGTGGTCGTCTCGGCCGCGGTCGTCGCCGTTGCCACGTTGGGAGGGGCGGCATCGCTCGCTCGCTGGGAGCACGCGGCGAGAAAGAGGGCGAGGGCGGCGGCGAAGGTTTTCATCGGCGGGATTTTACACGCGGCGCGCTACGAGATCGTCCAGTTCATTACGCGATCGTGCGTGGTATGCGTCGTCCGCCGACGTCTTCTCGCGCTAACGGGGAGCTCGTCGGCAGGCTTGCGAAGAACAGCGGTTTTTCTGGTGGGCGGCATGCGCATGATCCAGTCAGGTCTCACCGTAACTGCGGACAGACTGTTGTGCTATCTTTCCACCCTCTCCTTCACTCATGGCTTCAAACAACGACGTGGACATTCTCATCCTGCACGGCGGACGGCTGCCGCTCGTGAAGTTTTTCGAGCAATTTTTCAACGCTTTCGGCCTGGTGGCGCGCAGCGCGATCGATCTTCCTTCGCGGGCGAAAGCGCAGAAGGACAAAGTCACTCATTACATCGAATCAGCGCGACTGTTGCTCGCTCTCGTAACCTTCAACGAAGCCGAGCCCGCGACCGCGACGAGCCGCCCGAACGTCTACGTCGAATTAGCCGAGGCGGCGAATAAGCGGCCGGCAGATACGATCGTGATGCGCGAGTTGCGGGACGGACACCCCGTGGACCTGGGGTCGAACCTGGATGGACGGCTGGTGATTGTTCCATTCGAAGAGCAGCGATTACATGAGGCGATCCCCGCGCTCGTCGGCGAATTGCGGCAACGTGGATTCTTCGATGCTCACAGCGGACCGGCGGAATCGTTCGAGGCCGGCTCGATTCTCAACCGGTTTCTCGATCAGATGGATAACATCTGGGATAACGAGTTCGACGTAGCGTGGGAAAAAATCTACCTTTCCTCTCCCGATCATGAACGAGACTTCGCGCTGACTCTCGATCAGTTCTTCCAGAATTATCAATCCGTGCTCAGCGCTCTGATCCGGGACAAGATGAGAGGTGCCCAACTGGAGGCGATCGCGGACCAGATGCTGGCCAAGTCCCGGGACCTTGCTTCGCGCGCCTGGGAAACGGTCGCGGACGCGAAGCGCGATTTCGCGAACAAGAAAGATGGTCGCGGCGGCGAGCCCGCGCAGCTGAAAAGCGCGCTGAACGAACTGCGCGAGGCGAAGCGCGCAATGAGCGCGCAGGAGCGCATCTCCCACTTTCGAAAGGCCGTGACCCTCTTTGACGAATATCTCGCTCAGGACAGATGATGAGTCTCTTACCCGTTTACAACCACGAGATCGAGGAACCCTCGGTATACATCGCGCCTTCGAAATTCGGTCAGGGAGTCTTCGCCATGCGAACCATTCCTGCCGGCGAATCGATTCTGATCCTCGCCGGACCGACGATCACATTCGATGATGCGGTAGCAAAAGGCGTTCAGGAGTCGTATGCGCTCCAGATCGGGCCGGCGACGTACATAGACACTGTGGCGCCTGGCTGCTACGTCAATCATTCCTGCGATCCGAACGCCGGGATCGTCGACGGTTTCGAGTTGATGGCACTTCGCGAGATCGCGGAAGGTGCCGAGATTCTTTACGACTATTCGACGACGATGCAGGAGGATCACTGGACAATGGTGTGCCGCTGCGGTACGCGCGCCTGTCGTCGCCTGGTGACTGACTTCGCCCTGCTGCCGCTCGCGCTGCGGCAGCAGTACCTGCGCGCCGGGATTGTGCAGCCCTACATCGCCGCCGGGACGTCGTTGGAGGTGGTACGCCGCTTTCGCGAGCCGATCCGTGTTCCGCGGCTTCACTCACAGCTCGAGTAAGGGTCCCATGGCTCTGCAGCGGGAGGCGCACTGCTTTACTCCTGAACATGTCCTGGCGCTCGAGACGGATGGCTATGCCGACGTCACTCTCCCAGCCGCGACGCGGGCCGCGGTGGCTGATGTGTACCGCGCCGGGCTTGCATTTTTCAGGCTATCGAGCGAGCGGAAGCTCCGCGATTCCTTACCGGCCAGCGAGTTCGGTTATCGGCCAGTGGGTGTCGAATACTCCCAGTCGCCCCAGCGCCCGGATCCATTCGAGAGCTTCAGCGCGAGCATCCGAACAGTGGAATTGGCCGGTTGTCTTCGCTCCGAGGAAGCTCGCCTCCTGCAACGACGAATGGTCGCGGTCATCGAGCCGTTCGAAGAAATCGCGGACCGGCTGCTTTCGACCATTGCGGGTACGCTCGGCGGTAGTCCACCGCAGATCGGCGGGGGATGCCGGCGCTGGTCTTCTCTGCAATTGAACTACTCACGGCCGGGCACAGTGACGACGGCATTCATCCATGAAGCGCATGAAGATGGCCATGCGCTGACGCTCGCAATGGCCACCGGACCGGGCCTGGAACTGCAACGGCCGGATGGAACGTTCGCTCCTGTTGAAAGCAGTGCCCGGCGGATGATTGTAATGCCCGGAGAGATCCTTACTCTTTTGTCCGGCGGCCGCATTCGGCCTCTCTATCATCGCGTCGTCCCGCGCCACGACATGGACGAGCGGATGGCCCTGCTTTTCTTTGCCGACCCGCCGCCTGTTGCCTGCGCTCCATGGGTTTCTACCGCCGCCAATGCAGGCGTCGACATAGCGCAGCGCGTTCTTACCAACGCGGAGCGCTATGGCCTGAGCGGGTTCCCTCGTGAATGAGGGACGTCGCTCTCACCGTACGCGATCCACTGCGCTACGATTCTCCCGTGCTTCCCTTCGAACCGCCGTTGCCGCCCATGCTCTCCGCCGCCGCAGATGGATTGCCCGAGGGCGAGGGGTGGCTGTTCGAGCCGAAGTGGGACGGGTTCCGGACGCTGGTCTTTCGCGACGGCGATGAGCTGACGCTGCAGAGCCGGGATGAGAAGCCGATGAATCGGTACTTTCCGGAGCTCATCGAGCCGCTCAAGGAGGCCTTGCCGGAGCGGTGCGTCGTCGATGGGGAGATCGTGATTGCCGGCGCGAAGGGGTTGGACTTCGAGGCGCTGTTGCTGCGCATCCATCCCGCGGCGTCGCGCGTGAAGTTGCTTGCGCAGCAGACGCCGGCCTCGTATGTCGCGTGGGATCTGCTGGCCTTGGGCGATGAAGACCTGCGCGAGGTGCCGCTCGAAGAGAGGCGGAAGAAGCTGGAGCAAGCATTGGGAGAGGGCGCGCACCTCTCGCCGGCCACCACCGACCGCAAGCTGGCCGAGGACTGGTTCAAGAGGTTCGAAGGGGCGGGGCTGGACGGCGTGATGGCAAAGCGGCTCGACTCGCCCTACCGGCCCGGCGAGCGGACCATGATCAAGGTCAAGCACGCGCGCACGGCGGACTGCGTCGTGGCCGGCTTCCGGTGGCACAAGAACGGGCCGGGCACGATGGTCGGCTCGCTCCTCCTCGGGCTCTATGACGATGACGCCGACCTGCACCACGTCGGCGTCACGGCGGCGTTCACGCACGCCATGCGCCGGCAACTGGTCGAAGAGCTGGCGCCGCTGCGCAAGAACGCGCTGAAGGACCACCCGTGGCGGGGCTGGGCGGAGGCGCAGCAGCAGGCGGCGGAGGAAGGGCAGCGCATGCCGGGCGCATCGAGCCGCTGGAACCGCGGCAAGGACCTGAGCTGGGAGCCGCTGCGGCCGGAGCGCGTCTGCGAAGTGGCGTACGACCACATGCAGGGCAGCCGCTTCCGCCACGCGGCGCGGTTCGTCCGCTGGCGTCCGGACAAGCCGCCGGAGGACTGCCGCTACGACCAGCTGGAGGTCACGCCCGCTTACGAGCTGGAGCGTGTTTTCGGCGCGGGCCGCCAGCCGCCCCACGGGTCGTAATCCGGATCCGGCGCCTCCTCGGCCGGCCGTCGGTCCTCGGCCACATGACGCAGATTCACCCGGATGCGCCACCAGAGCGAGGAGCGCCCGCGCATCGCATCCACCAGCACGTCATCCACTGCGAGATGTGCGGCCGCCTCGGGATGGCGCTTCTTCCAGCGCTCCAGGCCGGCCAGCGCATCCTCCTTCTGCTCCGCCTTGGCCACGGTGATGAGGGGCTGCTTCGATTGGCGCCGTCCCTTCGCCGCCTTCGCCGCTTTCGACGGCGCCACGCGCGGCGGCTCGCCTTTCTGCTTTCGGTAGTTCGGCGGCCACGGCGCGTCGCCGAGGCCTTCCGCCTCCTGCGTGGCGGAGAGCTCCAGCAGGCCGTCGAGCGAGCCGGCCGCGGCGTCGATTTCGGCATGCGCATCGCCGATCGATGCAAAGCGCGCGGGCGCGGTGACGAGAGTGAACGCGGCGGGATCGCAATCCGCAACCTCGTCCCACCGGAGCGGCATCGAGACGCGCGCGTCGGGCGTGGGACGCACCGACCAGGCCGAGGCGACCGTGCGGTCCTTCGCGTTCTGGTTGTAGTCGAGGAAGACGCCGTGGCGCTCCTCCTTCCACCACTTGCTCGTCGCGATCTCGGGCGCGCGGCGCTCGACCTCGCGCGCAACGGCGAGGGCGGCGCGGCGCACCTGGTCGAAGTTCCAGCGGCGCAGCAGCCGCACGTTCACATGGATGCCGCGCGAGCCGGAGGTCTTCGGCCAGCCGCGCAGGCCGCGCTCTTCCAGCACGTCGCGCACGATGAGCGCCACCCGGCGGACATCTTCGAAGCCGACGCCGGGGCCGGGATCGAGATCGACGCGCAGCTCGTCCGGATGTTCGAGGTCATCGGCGCGCACGGGATGGGGGTTGAGATCGATGCAGCCGAGGTTGGCGATCCAGAGCAGCTGGGCGGCGTTGCTCACCACGACCTCGCGCGCCGTGCGTCCGGAAGGGAACCGCAGCTCGACGGTATCCACCCAGTCGGGATGCTTCTCCGGCGCGCGCTTCTGGAAGAACGGCTCGCCCTCCGCGCCGTCCACGTAGCGCTTGAGGACGATGGGACGGTTGGCGATGCCGCGCAGCGCGCCGTCCGCCACCGCGGCGTAGTAGCGGGCCAGGTCGAGCTTCGTGTATCCGGCGCGCGGAAAGTACACCTTGTCCGGATTGGTGATGACCACCTCCTGGCCGGCCGCTTCGATGATGGTCTGCTTCGACTTGGCCATGAGTCACTTTGCAGTCTTGGCCGACGCGGCGATGAATCCGGGCGTGTAGCCTTCCCACTCCCCAGGCGCGACCGTGTCGCCGAAGATCCCTTCCAGCAGCGTGCGGAAGGCGAGCTCGCCGTTGTCGCTGTTGGTGAGGAGGATCATGCATGCCTGGCCGCGCTCGAAGCAGATGAGATACGTCTGCGCGCCGGTGACGTGCTGCGCCGCGACTGCTGCGAAAAGGAGAACGGCGAACAGGGAGCGACGCGCCACGTCAAAATCATCGCATGCATCCGGCCATGTTCGAGCTCTGCCGGGTGCGACGAGCCGAAGCCGGGGGAGGTGATGGCAGATAGGAAAAGCGGCTCACCGCGCCGCCCCCCACTTCCGCACCCTGCTTTGCAACTCTCCCACGAGGATCGACGCCGCCACGTCCGCCGCGTCGATCCACTCCAGCGACGAATCCTCCAGGCGCGGGTCGAGCGCCTCGTCGTGCATGGGGTGGAGGATGGGGGCGGTGCCGTTCGCGATCACATCGCGCAGGACGAGCGGGGCCACCGGCATCGG
>DASYMJ010000231.1:0-23584 GCA_036009105.1 Thermoanaerobaculia bacterium
CCAGTGGGCCGGCTGGAGAGCCGGCCCTACGTTTGCTCCTGCGCGGCGCGCTGGCCATCGCGGCCGGCTTCGGCTTCGTCGCCCTGGCCGACAACCTCGTCAACAACTCGCGCATCTCCTCCATCCCGGAGCACATCCTCCCCGCCTCGCTCGCCCAGGCCGTGCTGCTCGCCGCGCTGCTCCTCTTCTGCTTCACCGTGCTGCGCCTCACCCGGCATGACGCGCCGTTGCGGCGGACGCTCGTCGTGGTGGCCATCCTCATCGTCCCGGCCCTGCTCATCGCCTATGCCCTCGGCGGCGCGGCATACGTCTATCCGCTGATCGCCGTGCTGCTCGCGCTCGTGATGCAGTCGCTCACGCCGCACGCCACGCCGCGCCTCTTCGCCAGCGCGCTGCTCGGCGTACTGATCGTCTTCGCCCCCATCCAGCTCTTCGAGCGGGCCGGCGCGCGGAAGTTCCTCGCCGACACCTACGCGCCGCTGGTGGCCGGCGAGTCGGGGCAGCTGCGCACCATGATCGAGGACACGCTGCACAAGGAGTTCTCCTCCACCGACCTCTCCACCATCCTGCCGGATGACTACCGCCACATGAACCTGGAGGACCTGGCGTACGCGCTCTGGCTGCGCTCGAACCTTTCCCGGTGGCGCGTGCCGGCGGTGATCACCGTGGTGGACGACTTCACCGGGCGGACCATGAGCCGTTTCGGCGTCGGCCTGCCGCAGTTCGACGAGCGCAACGAGGCGGTCGGCCGCGAGGTGCTGCAGATCGGCAAGCTCAAACGCGTGCTGCTCCATCACGACTTCGACGTCACCTCCTTCGGCACCACCATCGCGCACGGCAGCGTGCACGTCGTCAATCCGGCCGAGGCGGGAGCCACGGCGGCGGCTGATGTCTACCGCGACTTCTTCGAGGCCAGCCAGGAAGACGCCACGATCAGCCTGCACGCGCAGCCGGAGCCGACCGTGTACGACGCGGAAGGCAACATGCAGGGCGGCGCGCCGCTGCGGTTGCCGCACAGTCCGGCCGCGTACTTTGCGCAGCTCAAGGCGGGCAGCGGGCAGTGGGTGGCCGGCTTGCGCGGCGAGACGGTCTATCTGCGCCGGACGGAGAACGCGCTCTTCGCCTTCCCGCTGCAGACGGTGACCATCTCCGAGCAGGTGCGGCGGGCGGGCGGCGTCGCCATCTGGGCCTCGGCCGCGGCGCTGCTCATCATCGTCATCCGCTCCCTTCCCTCGCTGATCGAGCTCGCCCGGCGGGTGCCGCGGGCGCTCGACTTCCGCGCCCGCACCTCGCTTTACGTCTCCGCGGTGGTCATCCTGCCGCTGCTCGTGTTCGTGCTCTTCGTCCGGGCCTACCTCTCCAACCGCCTGGCCACGGAGTACTTCGAGCGGGGGCAGACCGCGCTCAATACCGGGCAGCGCATCGTGGAGGACTATCTCAACGCCGCGCCGGCCACCGAGCAGCGTCCGGAGCAGGTGCTGGATGACGAGATCCTCAGCTGGCTGGCGCGCGTGATCGGGCACGACCTCCACCTCTATCGCGGCGAGCAGCTCGTGGCCTCGTCGCGCCGCGATCTCTTCGCGGCGCGCGTGGAGTCGGAGCGCCTTCCCGGCGACGTCTACTCCGCCGTCGTTCTGGGCGGCCGCCAGCTGTTCCGCGCGCAGCGCAACGCCGGCTCCACGCAATACATCGAGATCTACAGCCCGGTGAACCTGGCCAAGGGGGAGACCTACACGCTGGCCCTGCCGTTCATCGTGCAGGGGCGGCAGATCGAGGCGCAGGTGAACGACCTGGCCACCACGATCTACATGCTGCTCGTCTTCATCGCCATGGGCGCGATCGTCGTGGCGTTCCGCATCGCGCGCGGCGTGACCCGTCCCGTGCAGGGCCTCGTCGCCGGCGCCCGCGCCATCGCCGCGGGCAACTTCGACCTCCCGCTGGAGCGCCCGCCCGACCCCGACCTCGGCCTGCTCGTCACCACCTTCGGCGACATGGCCCAGTCCATCCGCCGCCAGCAGGAGGAGTTGCGCCACGAGCGCGACCGCCTGCAGACGCTGCTGGAAAACATCAACGCGGCGGTCGTCGTGCTGCGCTCCGATCATCAGATCGGCGACATGAACCTCGCCGCGCGCCGCCTCATGACCCCGGAGATGCCGGAGCTGTTGCGCGCCTTCGTCGAGAAACACCGCCCCAGGCAGGCCGAGTCGCATGAGGTGGAGCTGACCATCGACGACGTGGCGCGCACCTTCCGCGTCTCCATCATCCCCCTGCCCGATTCGCGGGAAGAATTGCTCATCGCCGAGGATGTGACGGAGATCCTGCGGTCCAACCGGCTGGAGGCGTGGGGAGAGATGGCGCGGCAGGTGGCGCACGAGATCAAGAATCCGCTGACCCCGATCCAGCTGACCGCCGAGCATCTGCGCGCCGTGGCCGAGCGGGACGATCCCAACCTGCCGAATGTGGTGCGCCTGGCGGTGGACAACATCCTGCGCCAGGTGGTGACGCTGCGCGAGACCTCGAGGGAGTTCAGCGACTACGCCTCGCTGCGGCAGGTGCAGCGCAAGCCGCTCGACCTGCAGAAGCTGCTGGCCGATCTGGCCGCCGACTACGCCGGCAGCACCGAGCGCGGCGTCCGCTTCGAGGCGGACATTGCCGCCAATACACCGCATCAGTTCGCCGGCGACGAGCGCCTCCTGCGCGGCGCCATCGCGAACCTGCTGGAGAACGCGCTGCAGGCCGCCCCCGGCGGCCGGGTCCGCCTGGGCAGCTACGGCGTCGACTCCAAGGTCGTCATCTCGGTGGAAGACGACGGCCCCGGCGTCCCGCCCGAATTGCTGCCGAAGATCTTCGATCCCTACTTTTCGACAAAGTCCACCGGCACCGGCCTCGGCCTCGCCATTGCACGCAAGGCGATCGAGGAGCACGGCGGGAGGCTGCATGCGGAGAACCGGAATCCGGGGCTGCGGGTGGAGATCGAGTTGCCGGTCATGCGAGCGGCGAGCGGCGAGCAGCGAGCCGGAGAACCGGGGAACCGCTCGACGTGATCGTCTCGTCTCCGTTCTCCTGCTCGCTGCTCGCCGACTGCTGATCGCCAGCCACGAATAAAGCCTTCTAGAATGACGTTCCCACACTGCCCCATGCATCGCGTCTGCCTCGCTCTCGTCGTGCTCGTCCTCGCCACTCCGCTGGCGCAGGGGGACAGCCCGTTGGACGAGACGCGTTTCGCGCTCCGCCACGAGATGCTGCGCATGATCAACCACGACCGCGCGGCGCACGGTCTCGCCCCGGTCGAGCTCGATCCGGAAGTCTCCGTGCAGGCGGACGGCTATTGCGCGAAGCAGATCCGCAACGGCACCACCGGCCACTTCACCCTGGACGGCCAGGCGCCCTACATGCGCTACTCCTTCGCCGGCGGCAACGACGGTGTCAGCGAGAACGCCGCGGCGTGGTCGGCGAACTACCGCTTCTCCGACCGGGCGCTCTACGAGATGATGCGCCGCTCCGAGGAGACGATGATGGGAGAGGCGGCCCCGCATGACGGGCACCGCCGCACGATCCTCGACCCTTACGCCACGCACGTCGGCATCGGCCTGTCGTGGGAAGGGGGCGAGTTCCGCCTGGCGCAGGAGTTCGTCCGCCGCTACGTCACCTGGTCCCGCCCCCTCCCCCGCGCCGCCGCCCTCGGCGAGCCGATCCTCGGCAGCGGCCGGGCCATGCGCGGCTATCACATCGAAGCGATCAGCGTCCACCACGAGCCGATCCCGCAGTCGATCTCCCCAATCACCGCGAACCTCATCAGCAACTACTCGCTGCCCGAAAAACGCCGCGACTACCTGCCCGCTCTCCGCACCTACCTGCATCGCGAGAGCAACGGCTCTCTGCGCGAAGTGCGGGAGGAGTACAGCGACGGCCGCCGCGGCGACTTCCCCGTCGCCACCGACGGCACGTTCAAGTTCGCCGTGCCGTTCATCGACGGCCCCGGCGTGTACACGGTGGTGGTGTGGGTGACGAAGGACGGCGAGCACGCCCCGATCGCCGCGAGCAACATCTCCATCCGCGTCGACCGCCCGGCCACGCCGTACCTGGTGGGGTCGATGACGGCGGCGGGCGGGGCGCGTCGCTAGCACGTGATCCACCTCACCGCCTCCCCTGCGAAGCGGACCCATCTTCCCGTCGCAATGAAAACGCGACTGACCCTTCTCTTTCTTCTTTTCGCCGGCTTCGCCCAGGCTCAGACCTGCCCGTTCAACATTCCGGTCGTCACCCTCGCCCCCCACTCCGCCAACGGGTTCAGTTGGGGCAGCGTCGTGCGGCCGATGAACGACGCGTGCGTTTCCGAGATCGCCATCGAGCCGACGAACGACACGGCGTGGTACGTCGGCGGGATCAACGGCCTGTACATGACGAAGACGAACGGCGTCTTCTGGACCAAGCCGCTGAACGGCAACGTCAACGTCATCCTCCTCGTGCCGGGCGCCACCCAGCTCGTCTACGTCGGGATCGGCAACAACCTCTGGCTCTCCCGCGACCACGGCTCGAACTGGGGGCTCATCCGCACCTTCAACCAGCCGGTCGAGTCGCTGCTGGTCAACGGCGGCACGCTCTATGTCGGCCTGGCCTGGAACGACCATGTCAACCCGAGCGGCGTCTGGCTCATGAACCTGGGCGGCGGGCTGCCGGCCTTCAAGCCGTTCGGCGCGGGCCAGACGGGACTCATTGTCTGGACGCTCTCCCGCGATCCGATCAGCGGCGCGATCTACGCCGGCACGGAGATCTTCGACCATCCCTCCCCCTACCACCCGCCCTTCTTCCGCTCCCTCAACGGCGGCAACAACTGGACGAACGTGGCCGGCACGCTGCCGTGGCACGCCGTCGATTCCGCCGTGCGCCCGTCGGACGGCTACGTGTACGCGCTCCTGGAAGGGCCGGGCGTTTACGGCTCCTCGAATCAGGGGATGTCGTGGCAGCCGCCGCAGAACGCGGTGGGACCGAGCGTCTCGCTGCTGATGGATCCCAACAACACGACGCGCCTCTTCGGCGGCCGGCAGAAGTCCGGCCTGGTGAACGGCGGCTTCTTCGTCTCCACGGATGCGGGCCTGAACTTCACCGCCTCCGGCCTGCAGGGCGTGACCGTGGCCGGCCTGGCCGTGAACGGCTCGGCCAACCGGATCTACGCCGTGACGTACGCCTCGGGCGTCTACACCTCGGTAGTGCCATAGATGAAAATGTAGGGCCGGCTCTCAGCCGGCCCGGCATCAACGGATCCATCGGGCCGGCTGGAGAGCCGGCCCTACATCTTTGATTGGCGGCTCTCGTGCAAAAGAGGGCCGCCAATGCCCAACGAATCCACTTACGACGCGATCATCATCGGCGGCGGCCCCGCCGGCCTCACCTGCGCCATCTTCCTGGGGCGGTACCGGCGGCGCGTGCTCGTCTGCGACAGCGGCAAGGGCCGCAACTACGCCTCCCGGGCCATCCACGGCTTCCTCGGGCAGCACGGCATCCATCCCGAGGAGCTGCGGAGGCGCGGGCGGGCGGAGGCGGAGGAGGCGGGCGTGGAGTTCTGCGACTGCACGGCGACGAAGGTGGAGCGCGTGGGCGACATCTTCGAGGTCACCACCAGCAGCGGCTGCTGGCGCGCCCGGCGCGTCGTCCTCGCATACGGCGTGCGCGACCTCATCCCGGACGTCCCCGGCATCGAGGAGTACTACGGCGGTAGCGTCTTCCACTGCCCCGACTGCGACGGCTACGAGATCACCGGCAAGCGCGTCGGCGTGATCGGCTGGGGCAAGCGCGTGGTCGGCCTCACCCTCAAGCTGCTGCAGTGGACCGATCAGCTCATCGTCTTCCTGCACGGCCGTGAGCGCGACTTCTCGCAGGAAGAGACGAGCAAGCTGCTGGCCATGTCGATCAGCATCAAGGACGAGCGGATCGCATCGATGGCCGGCCGCGATGGCATGGTCCAGGCGGCGGTGCTGGAGACCGGCGAGCGGGTGCCGCTGGATGCGATGTTCTTCACCGTCGGCGTGGAGCCGACGTGCGATCTGGCCGCGCAACTCGGCTGCGTACCGGCGGAAGGAACACCGTGCCTGGTAGTCAACGACTACAAGGAGACGACGGTGGAAGGGGTGTACGCGGCGGGCGACATCGTGCCCGGCTCGCAGCTGGCCATCACCAGCGCGGCGGATGGCGCCATCGCGGCGATTGCCATCAATAAATCGCTCCTGCCGCCCTCCCATCTGGTTTGAGCGGTACCCTGTGCGCATGCATCGACTGTTGCTTGTGCTCCTTCTCGCCACGCCTCTACTCGCCGACGAGCCGCCGAACCGCACCATCTCCACCAGCGGCGACGCGACGGTTCGCGTGGTCCCCGACCAGGCAGTGATCAACCTCGGCATCGACTCCTTCGCGCTGACCCTCGCCGAGGCGACGCGGATCAATGCCGAGGTCGGCGCGCGGCTCCTCGCCGCGGTGAAGAAGGCCGGCATCGAGCAGAAGGACATCGCCATCGACACCTTGCGGCTCGACCTCCACTACAAAGACTCCAGCCATCCGGCGAAAGGCATCGAGGGCTATGACGCGGAGCGCTCCTACGCCATCACCGTGCGCAACGTCGATCGGGTCGAGACGGTGCTCCGCGCGGCGCTGGATGCCGGCGCGAACTCCATCGGCGGCGTGCAGTTCCGCACCACCGAGGCGCGCAAGTATCGCGACGAGGCGCGGCGGATGGCCATCCGCGCCGCGTACGAGAAAGCGCAGTTGCTCGCCGGCGAGCTCGGAGCGAAGGTGGGCAGCCCGGTCACCATCACGGAGAGCGCGTACAACTGGTACGGCTACTACGGCCGCCAGAACAACAACCTGATGCAGCAGAACGCGGTGCAGGAAGCCGGCGGCGGCGCGCCGCCCGACGAGGCGATCGCGCCGGGGCAGCTCTCCGTGGCGGCGAGCATCAGCGTGGTGTTCGACCTTCTGCCCGGAGGCAAGTGATGATTTCCGAGGAGCGGTTCATCGAGGTGTTCAACCTCGCGGAGAAACATCTGGAGGACCGCTACGAGCTGCCGGTCGTGATCAGCGACGTGCCGAATCCGTTCACGGGCGACCTCGACGGCGCCGAGATCCGCGTCGACTACGACCTGAACGCCGAAGAGGCGCTCTTCATCCTCATCCACCTGTTCGGCCACACCGTGCAGTGGAACCTCAGCGCGCAGGACCGCGAGCTGGGGCGGAAGGTGGAGGCGAACGTGCCGGAGTCGCGCCTCGAGGAGATCGAGGCGTACGAGCGCACCGCCTGCGCCTACAGCCTGCAGCTGCTGCACGACCTCGGCGTGCACGACCTCGACCAGTGGGTCTCCGACTTCGCGCACTGCGACCTGAGCTATCTCATGCACTTCTACCGCACCGCCGAGAAGCGCCCCTTCCGCTCGTTCTGGCAGGAAGGCGCGCCATTGGTGACGGGGAAGCCGATCCCCGACTTTCACCCGACGCGCTGGGTCTCCCGCGCGGATGGGATCGTCGTATAGGTGTCGACGCCTACCGCGAGTACTCGTCGATGATCCGCTCGATGGCGCGCCGGCAAACGCGGCAGAAGCCGACCTCGTCGCGGGTGAACATGATGCAGTCCACCTCCGGGCGATACAGCCCGGTGGCCTGATAGCTCGCCCCTTCGAAGGCGCCCACTTTGCCGGCGTACTTTTGCGAGCCGAGGAACTTCGTCTCCCACACCAGCTCGCGGCGGAACAGCTCGTCCATCTGCGTCTCGGGGACGTTCGCCTCGCGCAGCTTGCGGCGCTCGGCCTGGTACTCCTTGCTGTGCGCCTCGAACGCGGCCTTGTCCCACGGCGTGGGCAGCGGCACGTCCTTGTCGCACATCTCGAACCACTTCGGATGCGCGCCGTTCGCGGTGACGTTCGGCTCCCACGGCTCGATCAGCTCCACGTTCACGGCGACGTCCGAGGTGTAGTACTCATCCGCCAGGCCGGCGAAGTGATGGCCGAACTCGTGGACGAAGACGTACTCCGCGAAGCCGGTGTCGACGGCGGCCGTCGCCTGATCGTTGTAGATGCCGCCGCCGCCGTACTGCTTCTCGTTGACGAGGATCTCCAGGAAGTCGTACGGCGCGGCGGAGGCGACGTCGCGCAGCGCGCGGTTGTCGAGGGTGAGCACGTAGCGCTCGGAGTCGAAGATGTTGTACTCGGCGCTGATGGCGGAGCGGCGGTCGTCGCGCGTGCGCGGGCGGTGCACGCCGCTCGCCGCGCCGGGCAGGTCGATCGCCCGCACGTTGAAATCGTTCTTGCGGCCCTTGAACGGCTCGGTGGCGAACAGCTTGGCCGACAGCCGCTTCACATCCTCATGAAACTTCGGCAGCTGGGCCTCGGTGTACCCCTCGCCGATGATGAGCAGGTCCACCTTCTCCGCTGCCGGCCCGTTCTCGAACACCGTCCACACCTTGCCCGCCGGCTTCGCGTCCGCCGGATTGACGAAGCGCGAGTTGGGATCGACCACCGTCGACCAGATCTGCTGGAACGCGTTCACGCGATCGCGCTTCTTGAGGTTGATCTGCACCGGCTTCTTCGGCCAGGGGAGGCGCAGCGACTCGTGGAAGGTGCCGGCCCGCTCCTTCGCTTCGTCCGTGGTCTCCCACTCGCCGAACACGGAGGCGAAGCCGCGGGAGAAGATCGGCTGATTCGTCTCCCGGTCGACCACCTCGAAGTAGTACTTGCCGAGGTTCGTGGTGTCGAGGAGGCGGGTGCGGGAGCCGGCCCACGGACCGGCCGAGACGACGCGGTCGAGGGCGATGATCTCCTCGCCCTTGTTGCCGGTGTGGAAGTAGTCGACGCGCATGGTCTTGTCGAGAAAGAGCGTGTCGAAATTCGTCGCGGCGGAGGCCGCGGTCGCGAACAGAAGCGTCACGAGAATGAAGCGAATGCGCATGGTGGCGCGATTGTAAACTCGCTTGATGCGACGACTGCTGCTGCTCTTCGCGCTGTTGCTCGCGCTGCCGGTCCAGGCGCAGCTCGGCGAACAGATCGTGGTGGAGCGGATCATCGTCGATGCGCGCGTCACCGATTCCGGCGGCGAGCCGGTGCTCGATCTGGAAGCGAAAGACTTCCGCGTGCGCATCGACGGGAAGAACGCCGTCATCGAGTCGGTGGAGTGGATCCCCGAAACGGCCGCCGCGCGCGAGATCGCGAACGGTCCGGACGACCGGCAGCAGATCCACGCCTCTCCGTCCGATGTGCCGGCGCTGCGGGGACGGCTGCTCATCTTCCTCTTCCAGACCGACTTCGCGCGCAACGCGGTGCGCAGCAGCGGGCAGATGAAGTCGCTCATCTACGCCGACAAGCTGCTGGAGACGCTGGAGGAGGACGACCGGGTCGCCGTCTTCTCCTACGACTCGCATCTGAAGTTCCGCCTCGACTTCAGCGGCAGCGTGGCGGACATCCACGACGCGTGCGAGAAGTCGCTGCGCATCGACGAGCCGCCGCAACCGCGCGTCGTGCCGCGCCCCTCGCTCGCCGCGAGTCTGAACCGGGACGACATGCGCAACGCGGCCACGCCGGAGCGCGCCCTGACCGTGCTGGCCAACGCGCTGCGCCCCATCCCCGGCACGAAGTCGCTCATCCTCTTCGGCTGGGGCCTGGGGCAGCTGTGGAACCGGCGCGTGGAGATGGGCCGCGACTACGCGATCGCGCGCGGCGCGCTCGAATCGGCGCGCGTGAGCGTCTTCTCGCTCGACTTCACCGCCGCCGACGGCCACACGCTCGCCGCGGGTCTCGCCACCGCCGCGAAAGACACGGGCGGCTTCTACGCGGCGCTGCACAACTTCCCGCAGCTGGCCATCGACCGGCTGCAGAAAACGCTGGTCGGCCACTACGAGCTCGAGGTGCGCAAGCCGGAAACGAAAGTGACGGGCGTGCACTCCATCAGCGTCGATGTAGTCGGCGTGCGCAATGCGGTAGTGATGGCGCGATCGACGTACGTCGACAAATAGCGCGTACGCCTCGGCCCGCTACTTGCACACGGTTCGTTGCACAAGGAGGTTGTACAAATGGCAGCAAAGTACGGGAAGAAATCGCAGGACAAAGTGGAGAAGGCGATGCATGAACGCAAACGCGGCACGCTCAAGAGCGGCGGCTCGGGCAAGAAGGTGACGAGCCGCAAGCAGGCCATCGCCATCGGCCTGTCGGAAGCGCGCCGCGAAGGCGGCAAGGTGCCGAGCAGGAAGGCATCGTCCTCGAAGAAGTCCTCCTCGAAGAAGGCGTCGTCGTCGAAGAAGGGCACCTCATCCAAGAAGGGCACCTCATCCAAGAAAGCCTCGTCCTCGAAGAAGGCGTCCTCGAAGAAGGCGTCCTCCAAACGCTCCTCGTCGAAAAAGTCCTCCACTTCGAAGAAGCGCTCCTCCTCGAAGAAGTGACCTCCGCCGCGTCATCCTGAGCCGCGTAGACAGCGAAGGATCCCCACCTTCAGGCGCAGCCCGAAGTCGGTAGGGTTTCTTCGTCGTCTTCACGACTCGGGATGACGCGTGCACAATGGCGGCACATGCGCTGGAACGCCGTGCTGCTGACCGCCTTCGCCGCGGTCTTGGTCTGGTCGCTCATCCGCCCGCACGATTACTTCACCTGGCTCCTGGAAGTCTTCCCGGCCATCATCGGCATCGCGCTGGTGATCGGCACACGGAAGCGCTTTCCTCTCACCCCGCTCCTCCTCACCCTGCTCACCCTGCATGCCATCATCCTCATGATCGGCGGCCACTACACGTACGCCGAGGTGCCGCTCGGCTTCTGGGTGCAGCGCGCGCTCGGCATGGCCCGCAATGACTACGACCGCCTCGGCCACTTCGCCCAGGGGTTCGTGCCGGCCATCCTGGCCCGGGAGATCCTCATCCGCCGCAACGTCGTGCGCGGGCGCGGCTGGCTGTTCGGGATCGTGGTCGCGATCTGCCTCGCCATCAGCGCGGCTTACGAGCTGCTGGAGTGGTCGGTCTCCATCGCCACCGGCTCGAAAGGCGACGCGTTCCTCGGCACGCAGGGCGACGTGTGGGACACGCAGAAGGACATGGCCACGGCGCTCGCCGGCGCGATCATCGCGCAGCTGGCTTTGGCCCGCTGGCACGACCGGCAACTCGCAGCCCGCGATAGTCGGTGAGGAACCAGATGAGCAGCACCAGCAGCCCGATGGCCACGAAGAAATTGCGCGAGCGGATGCCCGCCGAGAAGCTGGCCAGCCAGGGCAGGATGAGCAGCAGCAGGCCGACCATCATCTCCACCGCGCCGTGCAGCGGAAAGCCGAGGATCTTCATCACGCCGAGGGGGAAGCGGGTGACCAGGGTCAGGAGGAGATGCACCACCGCGAGCGCGTAGCAGATCGTGGCCTGCTTGCCGTTGAAGCGCGCCACGGACGGGCCGGCGAAGAGGAAGATCACCATGGCGTAGTCGATGATGCCGTGGGTCAGGGCTCCGATGCTTCTGTGCATGTGCGTCATTCTGCCCGAAAGTGGGCCTCGTACCACGCGATGGAGCGATCCAGCCAGTCGATGACGTGCTTCGGCTCGCGGATGCCGTGCCCCTCCCGCGGGTAGCGGACGAACACCGTCTCCACACCCACATCCTTGAGCGCGACGTAAAACTGCTCGGCCTCGGCGATGGGCACGTCGTTGTCGTTCTCGCCGTGGATGAGCAGCGTCGGCGTCGCGGCGCGCGCCACGTAGCGCAGCGGCGAGCGCGCCCACAGCTCGTCCATCACCTCGAGCTGGTGCGGGCGATAGCCGTACTCCATCTCCTCGTACTGGTTGTAGTACGTGGTGTAGTTGTAGCTGACCAGGTTGATGATCGCCGCGGTGGGGATGGCCGCCTTGAAGATGCGGGTCTGGGTGATGAGCCAGGCGGAGAGCTGGCCGCCGTAGCTGACGCCTTCCACGCCGAGGCGGTTGCGGTCGATCCAGGGGTAGCGGCGTAGCGCGGCGTTCACGCCGTACAACACGTCCTGCGCCTCGTCGCCGTTCTGGTCGCGGAACACGGCGTCGGCGAAGGCCTGGCCGTAGCCGGTCGAGCCGCGGTAGTTGACCTGCAGCACGGCCCACCCGCGCGCCGCGTAGACCTGATGGCGGAAGGTGAAGAGGGAGCCTTGCTGGCCATGCGGGCCGCCGTGGATGACCACGATCAACGGATGCTTCGAGGTCGCCGTCATGCCCAGCGGCCTGGTGAGGAAGGCCTCCACCTCGAACTTGTGGTCGTTGCTGAGGAAGCGGAAGGATTCCGTCTTGGCCGCCGCCATCTCATTCGGCGCCGTGAGGCGCTTCCCATCGACATAGAGCTGCGCCAGATCGTCCGGGGTGGCGAGCGCGTACGCGATGCGGCCCGTCTTCGCTACCGAGTAGGCGTTGACGCGTCCTTCCCCATCGACGAGGCGCTCCGCTTTGCCGCCGGTTGCCGGCATGCGCATCAGCCGGGTGTTGCCGCGCTCCTGCAGCGTGAAGTAGATCTGCCTGCCGTCCGCCGACCAGCTGGCGGCGAGCTGGCGGTTGTCGACGTCCTTGCCGACCTCGCGGCGGTTGGAGCCGTCCGCCTCGACCGTCCAGACGTGCGTGTCCTCCATCGTCGTCTCCAGGTCGGTCAGGCCGCGCCTCGTGCCGAGGAAGAGGAGGGACTTGCCGTCGGGGGAGTAGCGCGGCTGGTATTCGGCGCTCTCCGTCGCCGTGATGCGGCGGATCTCGCCGTCCTTCACCCGCACCGCGAAGAGGTCGTAGTTGAAGAACTGGTCTTCATCTTCATCGCGGTTGGAGACGAAGGCGAGCTCGCTGCCGTCCGGCGACCAGGCGATGGAGTGCTCGTAGTGATGGCCGCTGGTCAGCTGGCGCGTCTGTTTGGTGGCGACGTCATAGAGAAAGATGTGCAGGCGCCGGTTGTCGTTGAGCCGCGTGTTGCCTTCCGCCAGGTCGGGCTTGTAGAGGAAGCGGCGGAGGACGACCGGATCGCCGCTCACTTCGTCCGTTTCCGGGCCGGGGGTGGAGGAGACGTACGCGATGGTGCGGCCGTCCGGCGACCAGGCGACGGTCGCTCCTTGCAGTTGCAGCGGGCTGTTCGTGCCTTCGGTCTTGCCGACCGTGACGATGCCGCTGCCGTCTTTCTTCGCCAGCTGCAGTCCGTCCGGGCCGTTGAAGGCGAGCCATTCGCCGTCCGGCGACCAGACCGCTCCGGCGGTCCGATCGGGGAGCTCCTTGCTTGTGCCGCTCGCGATGTCGAGGATGGAGAGCCGTCGGGCCGGCCGCCCTTTCGGCTCGTTGCGCTCGACGGAGTACGCCACGAGCTTGCCGTCCGGCGAGATGGCCACCTCCGCGACGCTGCGCAGTTTGTACAGATCGGAGCTCTGCAGCGCGGCCGCGAGCAGGACGGCGGTCAACATCATGGAAAGTCGTCTCCTTCCCCGAAGTCGAGGATGCGGAAGTTCGGATTGCCCGCCGCGGCGATGGCCAGGCGGAGGTCATCGAGCGGCCGCGTCTCGCCGTCGTCTCCCAAAGCGAACGTGCCGTAGTGCATGGGGATGCTGGTCTGCGCGCGCAGCACTTTGTGCGCCTCGACCGCTTCCGCCGGATCGACGTGGGCCGGCTTCATGAACCAGCGCGGCAGGTACGCGCCGATCGGCAGCAACGCAACGCGCACATTCGGGAAGCGCTTGGCGATCTGCGCGAAGTGCGTGCCCCAGCCGGTGTCGCCCGCGAAGTAGACGTTGCCGGACGGGCCGGAGATCATGAAGCCGCCCCAGAGGTTGGTGTCGCGGTCGGAGAGGCCGCGCGCGCAGAAGTGCTGGGCCGGAACGAGCGTGACGGTCACTCGTTCCGACACTTTGCTCGCCTGCCACCAATCGAGCTCCATGGCCCGTTCGATGCCGTAGCGCGCCATCAGCCTGGCGTTGCCGAGCGGGGTGATGATGCGGGGCGCATTCAGGGCACGGAGCGTGGGGACGTCGAGGTGGTCGTAGTGGTTGTGGCTGACCAGCACCGCGTCGACGGGCGGCAGGTCCTGGAAGCGGATGCCGGGCGGGCGGTGGCGCTTCGGTCCGGCGAGGGGCAGCGGCGAGCAGCGCAGGGACCAGATGGGATCGGTGAGCAGGTTCACCCCGTCCATCTGCACGAGCAGGGTGGCGTGGTTGACGAAGGTGACGCGCACCCGCCCTCCATCCACCCGCCCCGGCGGCACGAGGCCCGGCTTCGCATCCACCCACTCCCGCCACCCGCCCCGCTCGCGGGTCAGCTGCCACTTGAGGAAGGAGCCTTCCAGCTGCCGCCGCGGATCGGCGTTGTGGAAGCGCCTCCCGTCGAAGTGGTCGCTCTCCGGCCCTCCGTAGCGCGGCGCCGCGACGATCATCCGCTCGACGGCGAGACCCAGCGCCGCCGCGCCGGCCGCGATGGCGGCCCCCTTGACGAGCCGTTTCATGGGCCGGTATTGGAGCACAGGTTGACGCGACGACCGGGGCGAAATAGACTCCGGCGCCTGTTCGTTGGCAGGATACCGATCGTAGGCGCTTAGCTCAGTCGGTAGAGCATCACCTTCACACGGTGGGGGTCAGCGGTTCGAGTCCGCTAGCGCCTACCAACGATCGCCCAGGCCCTTAGCTCAGCTGGTTAGAGCGCCACCTTGACACGGTGGAGGTCAGCGGTTCGAGTCCGCTAGGGCCTACCATGCCACGAGCTCTTCGCGCCGCCCGTCCGGGCGGCGTTTTCGTTTTGCTGGGCGGAGCAGGCAGGCCGCCTTCTCGATCGTGGGCAGGACTAACTCGCGGCGGCCTCGAGCAGGAAGGGGTGGCTGGCAAGATCCGGGAGGTGGGCGACGTCGGTCGTGTAGGCGCGATAAGAATTGCTTTCGTGCGATACCAGCACTACAGCCGACGCCCGCACCAGGGCCGGGGTGAGAGGTTGATCGGTCTGCATCGCCTCAAAGACGGCGGCGATGTCCACATTCGAGAAAAATGCGCTCCAATTCTCTCCCAGGGCGGCGACGCCTTCGTCCGCGGTGACGTCGGCGCCGTTGACGAATCGCAGGCGGTGTTCTTCGTACGCCATGACGCCGCGCACCAACTCCCGTTCCCACGTTTCCAGAGCGGGATGTGCGGTGACCCATTCCTCCAGGAACGGTCGCAACAGCCTCCAGATGGGAAGCAGGCTGGTCGTATCCGCTTCCACGTCTTCCCGGGTGATTGCGCCTCTGTGCGAGACCACCGTGTAGAAAGAGTCGATCAGGCTGGCAGCCATCACCCGGCCCAGCACGGCGATGGTGAGCGGAGCCGCGGCGACCGCCTGCGTAAAGAACAATTCCACATCAGCCAGTTGTGCAAAGGTGCCGGCCGTGGTGTGCGGCGCGAAATAGCCGGCGAAAAACTCCGGATCCTTCTCTATGGCTGCCACGTCATCCGGCGGCACCTCGACGAACGGGTACTCGATGCGAAGCGAGGCCAGATCAAATTGGGAAGGAAGCTTGCCGCGCGAAAGCGGCGCGGGGGGCCAGGTACGCAGGCGGTGGAACTGGATCATGCCGGCCCCGATCAGTTTCAGCTCGGCACCCATCCGGATGGTCGAAGAGAGCTCGGCGCTGGTCTCGTCCGGAAATCCCATCACGAACGAGCACGTGGAGGCGATGCCGAGATCCGAGAGTCCTCTGATGGTCGAGACGACGCCCTCCCGTTTGAGGCCCTTGCGCATTACCTTCTGCAGTCGCGCCGACGCGGACTCGACCCCGAAGAACATGGCCCAGCACCCGGCCGTTTTCATCTTCGGAAGCAGGCCGTGCAAATTGATGTCCGTACGGTGGTTTGCCATCCACTCCACCGGCAGGCGAGACTCGGTCATGGCATCGCTGAAGTCATTGATGAATTGTTTGTCCACGGTGAGCAGGTCATGGACGAGCATGAAGCCGTCGTAGCCGAACTGTTCGTACAGAAAGCGCATCTCCTCGACGATGCGCTCGACCGGCTTGACGCGGTATCGCCGCTCCCAGAACGGCGCCGTGGCGCAGAAGCTACAGGCAAAGGGACAGCCGCGCCCCGCCTCGATGTAAATCGTGCGCCGAGGCGAGCCTTCCAACACCGTTTCGGCGTAGCGTCGCAGGTCAATGCTGCTGCCGAGGGTCGACCACATCGGCGGCAACTCGGCGAGATCCAGCAGTGGCCCCGGCGGGTTTGCACGGAGCTGGTCGTTCACCCGGTAGTGAAGCCGAGGAACTTGTGAGAGCGGCGTGCCGGCTTCCAGAGCCGCGAGCAGCGTGGAAAACGCCTGCTCACCTTCACCTTCAATGGCAAAGTCCAGTTCCGGTATCCGGCGCAGGGCCTGCGGCCCCAGGGCCCCGAAGTGTGAACCTCCGCCGATGGTCAGGATCGATGGATCGCACGCCTTGACGGTGCGGGCCATCCGCTCGGCCTGAAGGCTGTTGTTGTACATCGAGGTAATCCCGACGGCCGCGGGAGAGAAATCGGCCACGGCACGCTCGAGAAGACCGAGGTAGACGTGACTGCCGTCCGGACGCGCTTTGATCTCCAGGTCGAGGTCGAGAATGCGTACCTCGTGGCCCTGACCTTTCAGCCAGGCAGCAAGCGTACAAAGTCCCAGAGGAGGCGTGACCTCGCGGCCCGCATTAAGCGGCGGATGAGACAGTAGAACTCTCATGAAGCGCTCTGTCTGTTGGCCATGCTCTGCGCACCACGACGTTGACGCTGCTCGAGACGCAAAAGCATCAGCATCGCGAGTGGCCCAACAGCGCACTACTTCTGTTGTGACAGCTCCGTGCGCTGTGCGGCCACCAGGTCCCTGATCCGAATGGGAGGCGCAAAGATCACCACGATGGGCGGACGGTAGGGCCACAGAATGGGATCCTTGATCGGCCGGAGGCGAAGATCCTCCGCAAGGCCGCGCGCGACCGTCTCCACCTTGGCCTTGTCGTTCAAGAACACCTGTACGCCCGATTCGCCTTTTTTCGACGCCCCGAGAAGCACGCCGGCGATGTCCCTGGGGTCGATGCGCACGTGCACATCGTCGTTTCCCGGCTCCAAACGGACTTCGACGGGCCCCTCCGCGTACTTTCCGGACGCGAGTGCTTTTGCCGCGGCATCGGGAAGGTAGCCAATCACTGCATTCACTTCGGCCATTGTGGTCTCCCTTTTTTGAAACTCGGCGATCTGGCGTGTTGGTCCATTGTCAACATTGCGTCGGGGTGAGTCTTTGTCAAGAAGCAATATGGCCGCAGAAGCATATTTCGTCATGGATGGAGAATGTCGGTGACTGGCCTGGTCTGCCGCGCGGCATTGTTTCCCTCTTCGCGCAATTGACTTCCCGCCTTCTCGAAACAATATTTCCTTCACCCCTGAAGACTGGAGAGAAGGAGCGACTATGGCAACATCCGGTGGTGGTAAATCCAGCGGTGGCACCGGCGGCGGAAAAGCTACTGACAAATCGGGTGGCTCGTCCGGCGGCGGCAAAGGCGGCTACGGCAGCGGTGGCGGTGGCGGATCGCGCCCGCACGTCCTGTACGGCGTCTGGATCGACGACGCGCTCAAGAGCAACAACGTCAGCGAGATGAAGGCCGTTCTGCAGGAGGCGCGGAAGCTGTTTCCGCCGGTGGTGCAGCCGCTGTACGGCGTCTGGATCAACCAGTGCATCGAGAAGGGGGCCAGCCGGCAGGAGCTGGAGCAGCTGCTCGAGCAGGCCAAGGCCACGCTGAACAGCGACCTGCAGGGCGCCATCAAGAAGCTCGAGCAGCACCTCGGCAAGAAATAGCACGTGGCCGCCCCCGACCGTCCCCAACGCGCGCTGCACGTGGAGGACCTCCTGCACGCACACCCGGTGCACGTGGTGTGGGAGATCACGCTCGCCTGCAACCTCAAATGCGCGCACTGCGGCTCGCGCGCGGGCAAAGTGCGCCCATCGGAGCTGACCACGGAGGAATGCTTCGACGTGGTCGACCAGCTGGCCCGCCTCGGCACGCGGGAGATCACCATCATCGGCGGCGAGGCCTATCTCCGCCGCGACTGGACGGACATCATCGCGCGCATCACCAGCCACGGCATCCTGGCCTCGATGCAGACCGGCGGCCGCGCGCTTTCCGAGGAGCGGGTGCGGGCGGCGAAGGCGGCGGGGCTGGGGACGTGCGGCGTTTCGGTGGACGGCCTGGAGGCGCTGCACGACGACATCCGCGGCGTGAAGGGCTCCTTCCGTTCCGCCATGCACGCGCTGGAGCTGCTCCGGAAGTACGACATCCCCAGCGGCTGCAACACGCAGATCGGCAGCCGCACCATGCCTCAGCTGCGCGGCATCCTGCAGGAGATCGCGCGGCGCGGCGCGAAAGGGTGGCAGATCCAGCTCACCGTGGCCATGGGCAACGCGGTCGACAACGACCATCTGCTGCTTCAGCCCTATGAGCTGCTGGACCTGATGCCGCTGCTGGGCGAGTTGTACGACGAGGCGCATTCGCTCGGCGTGATGCTGCAGGCCGGCAACAACGTCGGCTACTTCGGCCCCTACGAGCACAAGTGGCGGGCCGGCAACGGCGAGCAGCACTGGAGCGGCTGCGCCGCCGGCCATGCCGTCCTCGGCATCGAGGCGGACGGCGTGATCAAAGGCTGCCCTTCCCTCCCCACCGTGCAGTTCAGCGGCGGCAACGTGCGCGACATGAGCATCGAGGACATCTGGACCTACAGCCGGGAGATCCGCTTCTCCCGCGACCGGCAGATCCACGAGCTGTGGGGCCGCTGCGCCGACTGCTATTACGCCGACGTCTGCCGCGGCGGCTGCACCTGGACCTCCACGGTGCTCTTCGGCCGTCCGGGCAACAACCCGTACTGTCACTATCGCGCGCAGGAGCTGGCAAAACAGGGACTGCGCGAGCGCGTGACCAAGACGCGGGAGGCGCCCGGAACGCCGTTCGACCAGGGGCGGTTCGACCTCATCACCGAGCCGCTGGACGGCGGCGAGGGAGAGCGCAGCATCGCCGTGCCGCCGCCGTGGGAGATGAAGGAGCCGGAGCTGCGCGCCACGGACCGGGTGCCGCCCGTGCTCGATCTCTGTTACGGCTGCATGCAGTACGTGCACGCCGGTACCCAGACCTGCCCCCACTGCGGCGGCGAGGTCGCCGCGTTCGCCGCCGAGCAGCTCGAGGTGGAGGCGGCGATCGTCGAGTTGCGGCGGATGCTCGCCGGCGCAAACGCGGCGAGCGCCTGACCGGCCCACTTTCCGTTCACAACGCTCAGGCGCAAGTCGTCTTACAAGCGGGTCGTCTCGTTCCCGATCGCTTGACTTATGCCTGAGCCCGCTCAGCTTCGCGTCCTGTCCGAAGAGGCCCAGCCTCCCGGGACGATGATCGCCCTCGACGGCGTCACCGTCCGGCGCGGGGAGAACGAAGTCCTGCGCGGCGTCTCGCTCAACATCCCGGCCGGCGCGGTCACCGCCGTGGTCGGGCGGTCGGGGGTAGGGAAGACGACGCTGGTCTCGCTGCTGAACGGGTTGATCAGGCCCTCCTCCGGATCCGTCTCGGTGACCGGGATCGGGCCGCTGGACAACGAGAGCGCGCTGCGCGAGCACCGCGGGCACACCGCGACCGTGTTCCAGGAACATGCGCTGATCGAGCGGCTGCCGGCCATCGACAACGTCCTCCTCGGCCTGGCTCATCTGCGGCATCCCCTCTCCCCCCTCCCCTGGCCGGACGGCATGCTGCTGCTGGCCGCCCAGGCGCTGGACGAAGTCGGCCTGCTGCACTGCGCCGGCTCGCGCGTCTCGCAGCTCAGCTACGGCGAGCGTCAGCGGGTGGGCGTAGCCCGCGCGCTGGTCAGAAAGCCGCGGCTGCTGCTCGCGGACGAGCCGTTCGCATCGATCGACCGCACGCTCGTGCAGCAGCTCAGCGACGAGTTCCGGCGCGCCGTGGCCCGCTCCGGCATCACCATCGTCATCGTCCTCCACCAGATCGAAGTCGCCTGCACCATGGCCGACCGCATCATCGGCCTCTCCAAAGGCTGCGTCTCCTACGACGGGCCGGCGATCGGCTTCGATACCGCGGCACAGGCATGCGTGTTCGAGACCGCGTGATGAGAACAGCGCTCTTCCTGCTCATGGCGCTGGCCGCGAACGCCGCGCCGCTCACCAAGCTGACCATCGGTCTGCTGCCGGGCGAGTCGGCCCCCGCCGTGATCCGCATCAACGAGCCGATGCGCGCGTACCTCGAGCAACGCCTCGGCATCCCGGTGTCGCTCGTCGTCGGCGGCAACTACGCCGCCACGGGCGAAGCGCTCCGCTTCGGCCGCATCGACATCGCCTACCTCGGCCCCGTCACCTACATCATGCAGGGCCGCCACACCAAGCTCGTCCCCTTCGCGCGCCCCTCGCATGCCGGCGTCGGGCCGACGTTCCAGGCGGTGGTCATCGTGCCGCGGGACAGCCCGGCCAAAAGCCTGGCGGACCTGAAAGGCAAAGAGGTCGCGTTCGGCGATCCGGCGTCCACCTCGGGCACGTGGGTCCCGCAACATCAGCTCCTCGCCGCCGGCCTGGTCCCGAAGCGCGACTACACCCCGCGCGTCCTCGGCGCGCACGACGCCGTCGCGCTGGCGGTGGCCAACCACAAAGTGGCCGCGGGCGGGCTGAGCATGCCGATCTACGAGCGGCTGATCCGGGAGAAGAAGCTCGATGGGAACGCGGTGCGCGTCCTCGCCGCATCGCCGCCGATCCCGGAGTACATGTGGACCTTCCGGGAAGGGCTCGATGAGCAGCAGCGGATGAAGATCAAGAACGCGTTCCTGAACATGACCGATCCGGAAGCGCTGAAAGTCTTCCGCGCGGAGGCCTTCGTGCCGGCCGCCGATGGGGACGTGAACCTGGTGCGGCAGTGGGTTGCCGCGCTGGAGAAGGCGGGCAGATGACGGTCGCCACCCCGGTCAGCCTGATGCGGCCCGAGCTGGCCTCGATCCTCGTCGACCGGCGCAAGCAGCGGAGGAAGCGCGGCTTGTCCGCGCTGGCCGGCCTGGCCGGCATCATCCTCGCGCTCTACCTGGCCGGCATCTTCGACCTCGCCCGCTACCGCGACGCGCACCGCACCATCGCCACGCTGGTGGCGGACGCGATGCCGCCCGACTTTAGCCGCTGGCGGACGTGGGGCAGGCCGCTGGTGGAGACGCTGGCCATGAGCATCGCCGGCACGGCCATCGCCTGCCTCATCGCCTTCCCGCTCTCCACCGTCGCGGCGCGCAACACGGGCAGCCCGTGGATCGGCCGCTTCGTCCGCCTGCTCCTCAACACCTTCCGCTCCATCCCGGAAGTAGTGTGGGGGATCGCCTGCGTGGCGGCGGTCGGATTCGGCCCCCTGCCCGGCGCGCTCGCGCTGGCGTTTCACTCCACCGGCATGCTCGGCGAGTTCTACGCGGAGATGCTGGAGCACGTCGATCCGGCGCCGGGCGACGCGCTGCGCAGCCAGGGGCTCTCCTGGCTCGGCGTGATGCGCCTCGGCGTGTTGCCCCAGATCCTGCCCAGGGTGGTGGACGTGTCGCTCTACCGGTGGGAGCACAACGTGCGGGCGGCGATCGTGATGGGCGTGATCGGGGCGGGCGGCATCGGCCTGGAGATCATGACCGCGTTCCAGCTCTTCGAGTATCGCGAGGCGTTGGCCCTCATCATCGTGCTGCTGGTGCTGGTCACGGTGATCAACGCCATCGGCGGCCGGGTGCGGGCGCGCTTCCTCAATCACTGAGCGGAGTGATCTCGACCACCAGGTAAGGCGTTCCCCGCGCGAGATGGAGCCACCATGCCATCGGCGCGCGGAACAGGCGGCCGTACCAATGGCGGCCCACCTGGCGGAACGCGAAGCGGTCGCGCGCCGGGAGCGGCTTCACCTTCGCGCCGCGGGCGTAGCGTTCGATCTCGCCCAAAGCGGGGAGGAAGCCCTCGCGCAACGAGTGCCACCGCGCGCGGCCGGCCACCGCGCCGTGCCAGAAGTCGATGGGAAACGCGCCATTCGGGCAGTCGATGTAGACGCGTCCGCCGGCTCGGGTGACGCGCAGCAGCTCGGCCACGAATGCCTCGCGCAAGGCGTCGCGGTCCGGCAGCGGACGGACGCTGTAGGTGGCGCCGCCGAGCTCCTCCACGCCGATGTGCTCGATCACGCCGGAGGAGAGCACCGCGTCGAACGCGCCGTCCGGAAACGGGAGGCGCAGCGCGCTGGCCACGGCCAGCCGGTCGCGATGGACGCGCTCCCGCCACTGCCATTTGCGCAGCGAGGAGAGGTCGATGCCCCACGCGTCGAAGCCGCGCTCGTGCAGCACGTCGACCGACACGCCGTTGCCGCAGCCGGCGTCGAGCACGCGCGCGCCGGGCGGGAGGCGCGGCGCATAGAAGCGCTCGATCCGCCAGCGCGAGCCCTCCACCTCCCCGGCCAGCCCGATGCGATGTTCTGCGCCGAGGGATTCGGGGCCGGTGAAGTGGTCGTAGTAGTGGCCCCGGGAGAAGTCGGCGATGCCCTCGTCCACCGGAAAGCGCGTGCCGCAGGAATCGCAGAGGAGGGCGCCCGCGTCGTTCCACAGCGGCGCGCGGCAGTCAGGACAGAAGAGGAGCACCGGCCCTATCCTAACCGTTCGCGGCTGGTCGGTTCCTTGCACTTTACGCAAACCGGAGGAACCTTCATGGCAGCAACTGCGAACACCGAAACTGAACGCGAGCAGCGGCCGGCGCGCCGCCGCACCGCCGACCGCGAGCCGGCCTCGCTGCGCAAGAGCGCGGCGAAAGCGGTCACGCCCGAGACCATCATCGACCTGGTCCAGCGCCTCGGCCTGGTGGACATCGTCGTGGACAAGCTCCGCGCCCGCCTGGAGGAGTCGGACGTGGACGAGGTGCTCGACGATCTCGGCGACTACATCCGGCGCAATCCGGAGCTGATCGTGGTCGGCCTGGCCACGCTCACCGTGGCCGCCGGCGCCGTCGTCTTCCTGGCCAGGCGGGAGGAGGACGAGGAGCGCTACGAGCGGCCGAAAGCGCGCAAGGCGTCGTAAAGAAGTTACTGGTTGCTGGTTGCTGCCATACGCGGCAACCAGCAACTGCTTTTCTACGGCACCTCGGCTCCGGCCGTGGGCGGGTGGAATCCTGGCGCGTTGGGGATCACGAACGGCGACACCGTGATGCCCACCGCCTTCCACCCCGCGGCCACCGCCTTCGGCACCTTGCTGCCGCGGCCGAAAAGCTCGCCCGCGGAGGCGAAGCAGGCGTCGGCGCACTCCTGGAACTGCGACTCCGGGCGGAGCTTGCGCGTCAGTACGTCGTACCAGACGCTGCCGGCGATCTCCCACGCGTTGCCGCCGAGGATGATGGCCGTCTCGTAGAAGGCCCGGTTGGGGATGCCGGAGTTCACGTGCACCCCGCCGTTGTCACGATCGGTCTTCACGTAATCCTTCATGTGCCCCGGCTGCGGATCCTTGCCGAGGAGCGGGTCGTTGTAGGCGGTGCCGGGCGCTTTCATGGAGCGGATGCCGACGCCTTTGATCTCCTTCGTGAAGAGTCCCGCGCCGACGATCCAGTCCGCCTGCTCGGCCGTCTGCTTGAGCGCGTACTGCTTCACGAGACAGCCGAAGA
>DASYMJ010000232.1:0-10848 GCA_036009105.1 Thermoanaerobaculia bacterium
CATCGGGGCCGCGAAGGCGTTGCATGAGATGAAAAAGTTCGTCGAAGGATCGTTTCGGCATTGCCGCATTCTATTCGCGAGGGTGGTAGCATTCGCCTTTCCCGATCGAAGCCGATTCATGGCCGGCGCCGACATGTCCAATCAGGTCCTCAATGGGGCGGCAGAGCAGGCTGCGCGGATGCCCGCGCGGTTCTCCGAGGAGCGTTACCGCTTCCTCTCCAGCATCCTCGAGTCGTTCACCGCCACGCTCGAACTGAAGGAAGTGCTGCGCCGCATCGTGACCATCACGCGGGAGGAGCTCGGCGCCGATCGCGCCTGGCTGCTCCATCCCGTCGGCGAGCACAGCGAGTACGCCAAGGTGAAGTTCTCCGTCACCGCGCCCGACTGCGATGTGGCCATGGACGACAACAGCCCCATCCCGCTCAGCGGCTCGGGGCTGCTCATCCGCCAGGCGATCGAGTCGGAATCGCCCGTCGCCGTTTACGAAGGCGACCAGGCGCTCGACACCGACCTGGCCCAGCGCTTCCAGATCCGCTCCCAGCTCGTGCAGATCCTCCGTCCGCGCGAGGAGGAGCCGTGGGCCTTCGGCCTGCACGACTGCCGCAAGGTCCGGCATTGGACGGAGGAGGAGGTCGCGCTCTTCGCCGAGATCGGCCGCTACGCGACGCTCGCCCTCAACAACAGCCTGTTGCACACCCGCGCCGTGCGGGAGATGGCGAAGGTCAACGCGATCCTCGACCAGATCCCGGAGAGCGCGGCGATCTACGACGCCTCGGGACGGCTGGAGCGGATGAACGCCGCGGCGCAACGCGAGCCGGCGGTGCTCTTCGCGCCGGAGCCGGACAACCGCCTGCGCAACAACCGCCATCGCTACATCGACGGCAGCCCGCTCTCGCCGAGCGAGCTCCCTTCCATCCGCGCCATCCGCGGCGAGGCCGTGAAGTCCGACTACCTGATCCACGACGCGCGCTCCGGCGACGACCGGGTGGTGAACCTCAAGGCGGCGCCGATCCGCGACGACTCGGGGCGCATCATCGGCTCGGTCGTCCTCTCCCGCGACGTCACGGACGAGCGCCAGAACGCGGAGCGCGAAGCGTGGCGCCGCCGCCGCGCGGAATGCCTGGCCAACCTCGGCATCGAAGCGGTCACCGTGCAGCCGACGTTCGACAACCTCGACGAGCCGGCGCGGCGCGTGGCGGAAGCGGTCGGCGGCTCGGCCATGATCTATCTCTACCACCCCACCGCCGGCGAGCTGCATATGGTGGGCATGGCGTCCGTCGCCCCCACCGCGGAGCACTTCCAGACCTTTCGCGAGTTCCTCAGCCGCAATCCCTACCGGCCGGGCGAGGCGCTGCCCGGCACCGTGTTCCAGATCGGGCGGCCGCTGCTCTTCTCCGACGTCCGCGGCGACGCGATCATCGACTTCGCCCGCGACGGGAAGGAGAAGCAGATCATCGCCCTGATGGAGGAGCAGAGCGTGATCGCCTGCCCCATCGAGTCGTACGGCGAGCGCATCGGCGCGCTGGTCATCGCCCGCTCGGATGCCCGCCGCAACTTCGACGCCGAGGATCTGGAGTTCGCGCAGTCGGTGGCGGATCGGATCGGCGCGGCCGCGCACATCCATCGGCTGACCCGCGTCTCGTTCGACGGTCACCGCGCGGCGGAGGAGCTGGCCCGGCGCGAGGTCGATGCGCGCGTCCGCTTCGAGGCCGTCATCGAGACGGCGCCGGTCGGCATCGCCGTCATCTCCGCGGACGAGCTGCGCTTCGAGCTGGCCAACGTACGCCTGCTCGACTTCGCGGCCGAGTACGGGAAGATCACGCCGGACGACACGAAAGTGATCGGCCTGCGCGTCGCGGAAGTCATCCCCGGCTTCGAGCAGATCCTCAAGCAGGTGGCCGAAACGGGCGAGACGCGCATCGACGAGGCGGTCGCCCTCGGGCCGCGTTACATCAACCGCATCATCTCCGCCGTCCGCGGCCGCTTCTCCGGCATCACCCAGAGCATCACCGTGCTCATCCAGGACGTGACCGATCAGGTGCGCGCCAAGCGGGAGATCGAAGGGCTGGCCCAGATGATGGCCGAGCGCTCCGCGCGTCTCGACTCCATCCTCGGCTCCATGACGGACGGGCTGTGGGTCTACGACGCCCTCGGCACGGTCGTGGACGTCAACCAGGCCGCGCTGACGATGTTCGGCCTCGGCTCGCGCACGGAGGCCATCGAGTTCGGCTCTTTCGAGCGCTTCAACCTCCGCTATCCGGACGGCAAGCCGATCGCGCACGACGACTTCCCCCAGGCGCGCGCGCTGCGCGGCTCGACGGTGCCGGACTACCTGGCCATCGGGCGGCACGTCATCACCGGCAAGGACCTCGACCTCTCCATCGCCGCGGCGCCCATCGAGAGCAACGGCATCGTCGGCGCGGTGCTGGTGATCCGCGACATCACCGCGCTGCAGGAGCTCGACCGCAAGAAGGACGAGTTCCTCTCCGTCGCCTCGCACGAGCTGCGCACGCCGCTCACCACCATCAAGGGCTACACGCAACTGCTCTCCCAGACCGTCAACGACCTGCCGCCCCAGGAGCGGGGGACGTATCTGACCGCCGTGCTGGGCGAGATCGACCGCATGATGGGGCTGATCTCGGAGCTGCTCGACGTCTCGCGCATCGAGACCAACCGGCTGCAGATCCATCCCCAGCCCATCCGCTGGCTGGAGTTCATCGACCGCCGTGCCTCCGCGTTCCGGGTGCAGCATCCGGCGCGCAACATCCGCTTCGACGCGACGCTGGAAGAGTTCACGGTGTACGCCGATCCGGACCGCATGCGCCAGGTGGTGGACAACCTGCTCTCCAACGCCCTGAAGTACTCGCCGGACGGGACGGACATCGACGTCACCGTGTCTCGCATCGACGGCGCGATCCTGACCGCGGTAGCCGACCATGGCATCGGCATCCCCCGCGATGAGATTCCGCAGCTCTTCGAGCGCTTCCACCGCGCGCGCAATGTCTCCAGCCGCTACTACGGCGGCCTTGGGCTCGGCCTTTACATCGCCAAGGCGATCGTGGAGGCGCACAACGGCTCCATCGCGGTGGAGAGCGAGGAAGGCGACGGCTCGCGCTTCACGATCCGCCTGCCGCTGCCGTAACCGGGGCAGGTACACTGCGCCTCATGCAGAGAGTTGCCGTCCTTCTTTTGTTGCTCGCCGCCGCGCCTGCGCTGTTCGCGGAAGACGCGCCGACGTTCCGCGTGGGGGCCCTCCTCTTCGCCGACTACACCTGGACGCAATCGCCGGAGCGGCTCGACGCGAACGGCGACCTCATTCATCCCAGCGCGTTCACCGTCCAGCGGGCGTACATCAACGTCACCGGCACGGTGAACAAGTACCTCTCCTGGCGCATCACGCCGGACATCGCGCGCGAGAGCGGCACCACCAGCTCCCTCAGCGGCAGCCAGGAGTACCGCCTCAAGTTCGCCTGGGCCCAGCTCAACCTGGAGGAGTGGTCCACGCCCGGCTCGTTCGTCCGCTTCGGCGTGGTCACGACGCCGATGATCGACTACACGGAGCAGATCTACCGCTACCGCTTCCAGGGGGCGGTCTTCCTCGATCGGGAAGGTTTCCAGTCGGCGTCCGACGCCGGCGTCACGGCGCGATACGCGCTGCGCGGCGACTACGGCGACGTCATGGGCGGCATCTACAACGGCGAGACCTACGCCCGCAGCGAGCAGAACGACCAGAAGTCGATGCAGCTGCGCGTCTCCATCCGCCCCCTGCCGAAGCATCCGCTGCTGAAGGGCTGGCGCGTCACCGGCTTCGTGAATGACGACCGCTACGTCGGCAGCGCGCCGCGGCGCCGGCTCGTGGCGCAGACCACGTTCGAGCATCCGCACGTGGTGGCCGGACTGGACGTGCTGCGCGCCACCGATCAGGTCTCGCGCACGGCGCCGGAGATCGACGCGCACGGCTACTCGCTCTGGGTCACGCCGCGCTTCGTGCGCGGCTGGGAAGCGCTCCTCCGCTACGACCGCCTCCGCCGCGAGAACCTGCTCTCGCAGCGGCGCGACATCGAGGGCGTGGCCTACTGGTTCCGCATGCCGAAGGGAGTGGCCACGGCGCTGCTGCTCGACCGCGACTCGCTCGCCGTGTCGGGCGCGCCGAAGCTGACCAATTACGGGCTGAAGATGCTCCTCAGCTTCTGAATGGGTGTCATCCCCAAGCCGCGCAGACGGCGAAGGATCCGCTCCTTCCGGCGCGGCGCGAGATCGGTACGGACCCTTCAGCGTCCGCGCGCTTCAGGATGACACCTGTGCATACTGAGTCATGAGCCGCAGCGGCAACGTCGTGGTGATCGAGGACGACGCTGACCTGGCGTTCACCATCCGCCTGAACCTGGAGCGGGAGGGCTACTCCGTCACGAGCTACGAGAATGGGCAGGAGGGGCTCGCCGCCCTGCAGTACAGCGGCGCCGACTTTCTCATCCTCGACCTGAACCTGCCGGACCTGGACGGCTTCACCATCTGCCGCGAGCTGCGCCGCCACCCGGCCACCGCGTCGCTCCCCATCCTCATGCTCACCGCCCGGTCAGCGGAAGCGGACCGGGTGATGGGTCTCGAGCTCGGTGCGGACGACTACCTGGTGAAGCCGTTCAGCGTGCGCGAGCTGCTCGCGCGGGTGGCGGCCATCCTGCGCCGCGGGCGGGTGAGCGGCGGCGAGGCCGGCTACGACGACGGCTGGCTGCGCATCGACGAGCGCGCGCTGCGCGTGTACGTGCACGGCGAAGAGGTGAAGCTGGCCAGGAAGGAGCTGGAGCTGCTGCAGATGCTCGTCCGGAACAGCCCGGCCGTGGTGCCGCGGGAACGGATTCTCTCCGAGGTTTGGCGGGCGGCGGATGATGTGGAGACTCGGACCATCGATGCGCACATCCGCAACCTGCGCAAGAAAATCGGCCGGGAGCGGATCGAGACGGTGATCGGGTACGGGTATCGTTACCAGCGGCCCTGACCCCTCATGCATCCCCTCCGCCTGCTCCTTTACGTCTCGCTTGCGCTCGCGGCCTCCGTCGCGGCGGCGCTCGGCTTCGCGCTGCTGCAGCTCGGCGTCCCTCGGGCCGAGGCGATCGTCTTTGGCGGGCTCGCGTTCGGCGCGTTCATGCTGCCGTGGACCGGCGTGTACCTGTGGGCGTTGCGGCGCGCGTCCGATCTGGACACGCTGATCGATCGCACGCAGGCGCTGGTGGAGGGCGATGCGGAGCGGGCGATCACCGACCGGCCGTATCACGGCGAGGTGGACGACCTGGCGCGCGCCGTAGACGAGCTGCGCGTGGCGATGTTGCGCGAGCAGGCCTGGTCGGCGCAGCGCCTCGCCACGTTGCAGCAGATCGCGGCCGCGCTGGGCGAGGGGCTGCTCGCGTTGAGCGCGGGGGGGCGGGTGGTGCTGGCCAACGAGCCGGTGGCGGAGATGTTCGGCGCCGGGCGGGACGTGATCGGGCGGCCGCTGCTGGAGGTCGTGCGCAACCACACCGTGGCCGCGGCGTTCGACCGGGCGCGGGAGGGAGAGACCTCGACCGATCGCATCACCGCCGGCGCGCGGCAGATCGAAGTGCGAGTCTTTCCGGTGGCCGACTCGCCCGAGGTGGCCGCGGTGGGGCTGTTCATCGACATCACGAAGCTCGAGCAACTGCAGCGCATCCGCAAGGAGTTCCTCGACGACTTCTCGCACGAGGTCCGCACGCCGCTCGCCGGCCTGCGCTCGGCGGTGGAGACGTTCGACGCCGGCGCTTTGACGGAAGAACAGGAGCAGCAGCTGCGCAGCGTGATGCTGCGGCAGCTGGCCCGCATCGAGCGGCTCGTGCAGGACCTCTCGGAATTGAACCGCATTGAATCCGGAGAGCTCGTGCTCGAGCGGCGCGAGGTCGATCTGAACGCACTGGTGAGCGAGCTGGTGGAGGAGTTCCGGGAGCGCCTCGCCGACAAGCCGCTGCGCCTCACCCTGCGCGGCGAGCCGGCCCTGGCCCGCGTCGATCCGACGCGGGCGGCACAGATCTTGGTCAACCTGCTGGACAACGCCTGGAAGTACGGCGGCCCGCACGGGGAGATCCTGGTGGAGGTGGGGCAGGAAGAGGGCGCGGCGGTGGTGCGCGTGTCCGATGAAGGGGAGGGCATCCCGCCGGCGGAGCTGGAGCGCATCTTCAACCGCTTCTACCGGGTCGACCGCAGCCGCTCCCAGACCGTCCCCGGCGTCGGCCTCGGCCTGGCCATCGCCAAGCACCTCGTCTTGCTGCACGGCGGGACCATCCGCGCGTGCAACCGGGCCGGTGGCGGAGCGACATTCGAGGTGCGGCTTCCGTGATGCGTTAGAATCCGCGCGCTCGGCGAGTGGAGGAACATCAGTGTCGCGATTTCGACTGATCCCGCGTGAGGAGAAGTTTTTCGAAGACTTCAAAGCCATGGCCGATCAGCTGCGGGCCGGCGCCATCATGCTCGAGCAGATGTTCGCCTCCGAGCCGCCCCTGGCCGACAAGGCGCACGAGATCAAGGAAGCCGAGCACAAGTGCGACTTCCTGACTCACGCCATCATCCAGCGCCTGAACAAGACGTTCGTCACCCCCATCGACCGGGAAGACATCCATTCCATCGCCCGCGCCCTGGACGACGTCATGGATGCCATCGACGATGCCGCGGCGCTCATTCCGCTCTACCGCATCCAGACCATCCGCCCCGGCGCGCGGGAGCTGACCCACGTGATCGTTCAGCAGACCGAGCAGGTGCGGAAGGCGATCGAGGCGCTGGAGGCACGCAACGGCATCCTCGCCTTCGCCGTGGAGATCAACCGCCTGGAGAACGAGGCCGACCGCCATCACCACAAGGCGGTCGGGCAGCTGTTCGACGAGGAGCGCGATGCGATCGCGGTCATGAAGTGGAAGGAGATCCTCGACCTGCTCGAAGATGCGACCGACCGCTGTGAGGACGTCGCCAATCTCGTCGAGAACGTCGTGGTGAAGCACGGCTGATGTCGAACCAACTGCTGATCGTCGCCGGCCTGGTCGCGGTCGCGCTGGCCTTCGACTACATCAACGGCTTCCACGACGCGGCGAACTCCATCGCCACGATCGTCTCCACCCGCGTGCTCTCGCCGGGGCAGGCCGTCATCTGGGCCGCGTTTTTCAACTTCGTGGCCGCCTTCGGTTTCGGCACCGCGGTGGCCAAGACCATCGGCACCGGGATGATCGAGCTGAGCGCCGTCACGTTCGGCGTCGTCTTCGCCGGCCTGGTCGGCGCCATCATCTGGGATCTCATCACCTGGTACTTCGGCCTGCCCACCAGCTCCTCCCACGCGCTGATCGGCGGCTACGCCGGCGCGGCCATCGCCCGGGCCATGTCCTTCGACGTGATCATTCCCCACGGCTGGACCAAGACGCTCATCTTCATCGTGGTCTCGCCGCTGATCGGCCTCTTCGCCGGCCTGGCGCTGATGACCGGCACGTTCTGGCTCTTCCAGCGCGCGACGCCGCTGCGGGTGGACAAGTGGTTCCGCCGCCTGCAGTTGCTCTCCGCCGCCGCCTTCAGCCTCAGCCACGGCACGAATGACGCGCAGAAGACCATGGGCATCATCACCACGGTGCTCGTCACGGCGCACTATCTGCCGGACGCGAAGGTCATCCCCCTCTGGGTCATCCTCTCCGCTCATGCCGCCATCGGCCTGGGGACGCTGGCCGGCGGCTGGCGCATCATCCATACCATGGGCTCCAAAATCACCAAGCTGCAGCCGGTGGGCGGGTTCGCCGCCGAGACGGGCGCCGCGATCGCCATCTTCACGGCGACGCACTTTGGTATCCCGGTCTCGACCACGCATGCCATCACCGGGGCGATCGTCGGCGTGGGCGCGACGCGCCGGCTGTCCGCCGTGCGCTGGGGCGTGGCCTCGCGGATCGTCTGGGCCTGGGTGCTGACCATTCCCGCTGCCGGCCTCATCGGCGCGTGCACGTTCTGGACGATCCGCGCCCTGGGCGCGAACTAATGTAGGGCCGGCTCTCTGCCGGCCCAATCGCGGCATACCGGATCGGCCCATTACTGGGCCGGTTGAGAACCGGCCTTACATCAGCCAGCGCAACTGCAGCAGGAGGTAGCCCGCCGTCACCAGCCACAGCGCAAAGGCGACGACGAAGAGGCGCATGGACGCGAAGCGGCGGCTGAGGAGCCAGGTCAGCAGGGCGCTCGTGGCGAGGATGAGGAGGGGAGCCCACCAGGCCATGGGATCGACCTGGAAGCCGCGGGCCAGGCGGAGGGCGGCCATGATCAAGGGAACAAAGGTGATCAGGCTCACCAGCAGCAGGACGATGGCCAGGACTCGCTGAAGCACAGAATTTTTCCGATATACTCGCCGTTTCCCGAGAGTCAGACTAGCTTACAGACCTGAGGTTAAGTTCATGAAACCAGAGATTCATCCCCAATACCAGCAGGTTCCGGTCCACTGCGCCTGCGGCGAAACGTGGTCCACCGGCTCGACCCGGAAAGAGCTCCGCGTCGAGATCTGCTCCAAGTGCCACCCCTTCTTCACCGGCAAGCAGAAGCTGGTCGACTCGGCCGGCCGTATCGACCGCTTCAAGCAGCGCTTCGCCAAGAAGGCGGAAGTCAAGGAAGTGAAGAAATAATGTCCCTCCGGCGCGCATGGACCGCGGCCAACAGGCTGATCGCCGGCACCTTCGGGGCCGTCACCAACGGCCTCACTACGTCCATGCCGTCGGGCCTTCCTGACCGGAACGTCGACATGCTCATCGGCGGTCAGGCGGTGCTGGAGGGCGTGATGATGCGCTCTCTCACCGGTTACTCCGTCGCCGTGCGGAAGCCGAACGGCGGCGTCGCCATCCGCAAGGACAAGCTCGTCTCCGTCACCACGCGGTATCCCTTCCTCAAGCTCCCCGTCCTCCGCGGCTCCGTCGTCCTCATCCAGTCCCTCATCCTCGGCATGCGCGCGCTGAACTATTCGGCCAGCGTCTCGACGGAAGGGAAGGAAGGGGAAGCGGAGATGTCCAACTGGGCCATCGCCGGCACGATGCTGATGGCTCTGGCCCTGGCGGTGGGTGTCTTCATCCTCGCGCCGCTCGGCATCACGAACCTGATCCGGCACTATCTCGCGCCGGGGATGAACAACCTCGCGTACAACCTGCTCGACGGCCTGATCCGGGCGGTGTTCTTCTTCGCCTACATCGGCTCGATCTCCTTCATGAGCGAGATCCGGCGCGTCTTCCAGTACCACGGCGCCGAGCACAAGACGGTCTACACGTTCGAGGCGAACGAGGATCTCACGGTGGAGAACGCCCGCACGAAGTCGACGCTCCACCCGCGCTGCGGCACGAGCTTCCTGCTCTTCGTGATGGCCATCTCCATCCTGGTCTTCTCGCTGGTGCCGTCCGCCGCGCCGTTCTACGTCAAGTTCGCCGCGCGCGTGGTGCTCATCCCGCTGATTGCCGGCCTGGCGTACGAGGTCATCCGCTTCTCCGCGCGGCACCTCGCCAACCCCGTCTGCCGCGCCCTCACCCGCCCCGGCATGTGGCTCCAGAAGATCACGACCAAGGAGCCGGACGACCAGCAGCTCGAGATCGCCATCGTCGCGCTGAAGGAAGCGCTGCTGTACGACGTGGTGGAGCCCGAGCGCGCCGCCGTCGCCTAGCCCGGCGCTCCTCGCCGTGTCATCCTGAAGCCGCGCGGACGGCGAAGGATCCGTACCTATGTACGAAAAACTCGACGAAATCGAAAAACGCTACGACGAGCTCCAGCGCAAGATCGGCGACCCTGGCGTCACCACCGACGTCGCCGCCTTCCGCGAGGCGATGAAGGCCATCGCCGAGATCGAGGAGGTCACGGCGAAGTACCGCGAGCTCCGGCAGGTGCAGAAGGGCCTCGCCGAAACGCGGGAGATGCTCAACACGCTCAAGGGCGATGACGACCTGCGCGAGCTGGCCGAGCTGGAGCTGGCGGACCTGGAGGCGAAGGAGCCGGTGCTGGAGAGCGAGATCCGCGTCCTCCTCCAGCCGAGAGACCCGAACGATGAGAAGAACGTCTTCGTCGAGATCCGCGCCGGTACGGGCGGGGACGAGGCCTCGCTCTTCGCCGCCGAGATCATGCGCATGTACATCCGCTACGCGGAGCAGAAGCGCTGGAAGGTGGACATCACGGACGCGAACTACTCCTCCGTGAACGGCGTCAAGGACGCGACGATTCAGATCGAGGGCAACAAGGTCTACTCCCGTCTCAAGTTCGAGTCCGGCGTGCACCGCGTGCAGCGCGTGCCGCAGACCGAGACGCAGGGCCGCATCCACACGTCCGCCATCACCGTGGCCGTGCTCCCCGAGGCCGAGGACATCGACATCCAGATCTTCGAGAAGGACCTGCGCATCGACACCTTCTGCTCTTCCGGCCCCGGCGGCCAGTCGGTGAACACGACCTACTCCGCGGTGCGCATGACCCACCTCCCCACGGGCGTGGTGGTCTCCTGCCAGGACGAGAAGTCGCAGATCAAGAACCGGGCGAAGGCGCTGAAGGTGCTGAAGGCGCGCCTCTACGACATCGAGCGCCAGAAGCGCGAGGCCGAGCTGTCGGCGACCCGCAAGAGCATGATCGGCAGCGGCGACCGCTCCGAAAAGATCCGCACCTACAACTTCCCCCAGGACCGCGTGACCGACCACCGCATCGGCCTGACCGTGCACAACCTTCCCGACATCATGAACGGCAACCTCGACGTGATCATCAACCCGCTCAGCTCCCACTTCCAGGCCGAGAAGCTGCGCGAGGCGGTAGAGGCGAAGTAAGAGGGCGAGGTAGGATGGTGCCATGACAGCGCGCTTCACGGAGATT